>NZ_JBFRDR010000011.1:0-208815 GCF_052113885.1 Lysobacter sp. TAB13
AATGTGGCACCTGCCTGCGCAAGCTACGCACTCGTGGCTTTTGACTCGAAACAGCCCAAAGCGTTTTCTTTGGTTACTTTCTTTGTCGCTTTGGACAAAGAAAGTGACCCGCCGCTTTATGGCGGAAGCGTTTAGCGTTTGATCTTGCTCTTGCTTGAGGCTTTTGCGTTTTTGCTCGTCATTCCCGCGAACGCGGGAATCCAGGGCCTTTCGTGCGAGAACGTTTGAAGTCTCTGGATTCCCGCGTTCGCGGGAATGACGGTAGGAGGGAGTGCGCAGGTCTGGTTGTTTCGATCAGGGGCTTTCAGGTTCCTTAGAAGCTTCAAGCTAGATCAAACGCTACAAGAAAGATCAAACGCTAAACGCTTCCGCCATGGAGCGGCGGGTCACTTTCTTTGTCCAAAGCCACAAAGAAAGTAACCAAAGAAAGGGCTTTAGCTGTTTCGAATCAAAAGCCACGAGTGCGATGCCGACGCAGGCAGGTCCCACATTGGGCATCCTGCCCAAGGTGGGACCCGGCGCACGTCCATGTGCGCCGCCCTTCGGGTGTCCATCGGTCTCGCGAGTTACTAGCGGCGCCCGGCAACAGCAAAAACACAGGCGGAAACACAAGCAACAACAGCAACAGCAACAGCAACGGCTATTGCAGCAGCAGCAACCGCAACTGCAACTGCAACTGCAACTGCAGAATCAACAGCGGCAATGGGAGCTAGAGCAAGGTCGAAGTCAGTCCAGAAAGCGTGCCAACGCCACGCACCCCACTCACCTCACCCCTCAAACCCCTCCACCCGCGCCCTCAACATCCCCGGCCGCAACTGCCCCATCCAATCGCGATCGTTAGCCACCTGCGCCCGCCCCCGACTGGCCTCCAACGCCGCAAAATCCAGATCCGCGAACGCCCACCGCTGCCCGCCGCGCGTCTGCGCCAGCACGCCGTCGGCCGGTAAGCCCACGTCCATCGGCGCATAGATCGCCGCCTCGCCGGTGTTGGTGTCCAGGGCCGGACTCCACAAGGCCTCGCCCGCCGTCACCGACTGCGCGATGAAACACCGGTTCTCTAACGCCCGCGCCAGACACCCCACCCGCACCCGCGTCGCGCCGGCCGCGGTGTCGGTGCAACTGGGCGCCAGCAGCAGGCGCGCGCCGGCTTCGCATTGCGCGCGCACCGGCAACGGGAACTCGATGTCGTAGCAGATGGCGATGCCGGCCCGCTGCTCGCCCAGAGCGAAGGTCTTGAGCGCGTCGCCGGCTTCGATCACTCCGGCCTGCTTCTCGAAACCGGTCAGCTGCAACTTGTCCTGCCACAGCCGGCTGCCGTCCGGCGCGAACGCGTAGCTGCGATTGCGATAACGCCCGTGCCCGGGATCGAACAGAAAACTGCCGGCGACCACATGCATCCGCAACTCGCGCGCCAATAGCCCGAACAAGTCCAGCCACGCGCCGTGATAGGCCTGTATCGCCACCAGCGAGGCGTGCAGGTCGCCTTGCGTTCCCGCGCCGAAGGTCGCGCCCAGTTCCAGCGACAGATATTCGGGCAACACCGCCAGCTCGGCGCCGCCGGCGCGCGCCTGGCTCAGCCATTGCGTCTGCTTGTCGGCGAACTCGGCGAAGCTGCGCGGCGCGCCGATCGTGTACTTGGCCACCGCCACTTTCATCGCGCACGCTCCAGCGGCCGCAGCCAGAATCCCAGGGTGTGGTCGCGTTCGCCGCGGCCGACTTCGTTCCACGGCAGCCGCGCTTTCAGCTCGGGCCGATAGGTGTAACCGCGCTTTTTCCAGAAGCTTTCGTTACCGCGATGGAACGCCGGCCGGCGCGGATCGTCGGGTTCGCGCTCGACCGCGCAGAACGTGGTCCAGCGCAATCCGCCCAACGCGCGCGCATGCGCCTCGCGGGCGTCGAAGAAACGGTGACCGACGCCGAGCCCGCGGTATTCGGGCAGCAACACCGATTCTCCGCAATAGAACACGTGATCGACATCGACCAGATGGCCGTCGAAGGCGGCGCGGAACTCGGGAATTTCATCCGCCAGCGGCAACCCGGTGGAGGCGCCGACCACCCGGGTTCCATCGAAGGCCAGCACCGCCACGCTGCGCCACGAATCGCGATAGGTCTGCAGGTATTTGGCCTCGTAGGCGGCGTCGCCGTCGTACAGATACGGCCAGTCGCGAAAGATGGCGATGCGCAGGGCCGCGATCGCGTCCAGGTAGGGCGTGATCTCGGCGCCGGCGAGACTGCGGATCACGGGCATGGGCTTCTTCATGGGGCCATCTTAGACAAGGCGCGGGCCGCCGCCGTGCTGCGCGGCGACTGTCGCATGTGCGGGAACCGTCGATCCGTCGCGGCGCGGATATCTTCCATCGCCGCCGCGCGGCGCGCCATCCGGGCCGGCCCCAGGCGCCGGCCGCGGCGGCGCGAAAACGACGGCGGCGGGCGCTCGCCCGCCGCCGTCGCCGCGCCGGTTCAGACCGCCGCTTCGTCGCTTCGATCGCGCCCACGGGCAGGCATCGCGCGCGGGTTGGCCGGCTCGCGCTTGGGCGCGGCGCCGCCGAGCTGGTACCAATCGACCTTGCGGGTCACCACCATGATCGTCGCCAGGATCAGGAACAACAGGCCGGCGCCGAGCACCAGCGCGTTGTCTTCCGAGATCAGCAGGCCGTACAGCGATCCGTACAAGGTCACCAGCATCGCACCGAAGCCCAGCGCGCGCACCACGCCGCCGAGCACCGCGCTCAGGTAGAACACCAGCAAGCCGATGCAGGCCACGCTCGCGATCAGGTACGACAGGCCGAAGTCGATGTGTTCGCTCAGGCTCACCAGCAGCAGGAAGAAGATCGCCAGCGCCAGACCGACCAGGCCGTACTGGATCGGGTGGATGCGCAGTTGCTTGATCAGCTCGAACATGAAGAAGCCGACAAAGGTCAGCAGCACGAACAGCAAGCCGTACTTGGTCGCGCGATCGGCCTGCGAGTAGACGTTGACCGGGTCTTTCAAGGTGATCTGCACCGCGTTGATTTCGCCGCCCACCGTGCTGTCCGCCGCGTCGTTGCCGACCACCGCCACCGACGGCAGGATCGCGCCGGTCAGGTACTGGCGCTGGGCGTTGGTCGCGACCGAGGACACGCGCCAGTCGGCGCGGAAGCCCTTGTCGCCGATGCTGTCGGAACTGGGCGGGAAGCTGCCGCCGTAGTTCGGATGCGGCCAGCTCGAACGCAGCGAGAAGCGGCTGTCCTTGCCCAGCGGCACCAGCGCCAGCGATTCGGTGCCGCCCAGGACGAAGTCCAGATCGGTCTGCAGGCGCAAGGTCGTGCCCGGCGCCGGCGCGGCCAGCCGCGCGTGGATGCCGCCGCCGTCGCGCGCGCCCAGGCCGTCTTCGATCGCCACGTCCATGCCGTCCAGGCGCAGCTTGGGATCGCGCAGGCCGCGCACGTCGGCGAAGCCGTAGCTCAGCCACGGTTTGCCGATGGTGCGGGTGATGCCCGATACGGTCATGCCGGGCTCGGCGACCGGATTGGCCGGGATGCTCGCGGTGAAATCCGCCTTGGCCTTGCCGGTCCATTCGTACACCAGCACCTTGTACAACCCCAGCGGCCGCACCTTGGGCGCGATATCGCCTTCCACCGCGAGCTTGTTCGGGAAGTAAGTCCAGCGCCCCGGCTCGCGATGGGCGACGCGCTTGATGTTGCCCTTGTCGTCCTTTTCCTCCGAGATCCAGGTGTCCTCGTAGGGCACCACCAGCGCCGGGCCGGAGAAGGCCTGGGCGCCGGCGTAACTGCGCGCGACGGTGGAGACCGCCTGTGCGCGGTACATCTGCCGGTCGCTGATGATCCCGCCGATCATCAACAACGGGATCAATATCGCCAGGGTCATCCCCAGCACCATCAACATTTTCAGCCAAACACGCATGTCCTTGCTCCTGTCCGCGATGTGGACGGCAGGTTGAAGGCGCTGTGCGGAGCGACGATGGCTCATGCGTGCGGCATCGGTGAAGCAAGGGTGAAGCGGGGCGCGAGGACTGACGCGCGGCGCGTTGAACGGTATTCTCGTTGCGTTGTCGAAGCCCGCTCGCGGCATCGCGATCGGCGACGAACCAACGCAGCAAATCCCCCACTCGCCCCCGCTTGTCGCTACGAAACGGACTGTCCATGAACGCCACGCCCGCGGCCGCGCGCGACGTCATCAATGCCGACAAGATCCGCGCCGCCATCGCCCGGCGCAGCCGCGGCCGCCACGACCACGCCGACATCGCGCGCTGGTTGCAGACCCATTTCTTCCGCTGGGCGATCAACAGCTTCGAACACGTCCTGCCGGTGCGCAGCATCGAGGGCTGGCGCACCTGCATCGGCGAGCCGTCGCCGCCGGCGTGGTTCCTGAGCAAACTGGCCGCCGCGGGCGCGCCGATGATTTACATCGACCCCGAACACCATCTGCTGCGCGATCGCGAAGCGCGCATGGTCGAGTTCTTTCACGCCCGCCTGGGCTCGCGCCTGGCGGGCAAATTCCATCGCATCACCTTCGCCGACGCGGAGGCGGCCTGGAGCAAAGACCACGAACGCATGCAGCGCCGCAGTAAGCGCGGATGGTGGCCCAGTCAACCGCATGCCTTGGCCGAAGTGGTCGCCACGCCGCACGGCCGCTTCGTCGAACTGCGCGCCATCGGACAAACGCTGCGCGGGGAATTGGCCTATGAATCGTTCCACATGCAGCACTGCCTGGGCCAGTTCGCCCAGCGCGACCGGCTCGAAGGCGGGTACGGCGAGCACTATGCGCATGGCTGCGAACAAGGCCGGATTCGGTTGTTCAGTCTGCGCGACCCCAATAACGGCCCGCATGTCACCGTCAGCCTGATCGAGGATCTGGGCGAATGGAGCCTGGATCAGGTCAAGGGCAAGCAGAACACGATTCCCGACGCCAAGTACGCAAGCGACGTGCTGTGTCTGCTCAACGCCGTGCGTCCGCGCGACATCGGCAGTCTCGATCTGTCGCGCCTGGGCATCGTCGCGCAGAACGAGGGCGATGAGGTCGCCTACGTCGCGTTCGCCGATCTGCGCGATGCGGCGCGGCGGCATGCCTTGCTCGGCGCGTTCCCGCATCTGCTGGCTCAGCACCCACAACCGGACCCGTTCGCGCAGTGGCTGGCGCTGGCCGGCGGCGCCGCGGTTGTCGGCGAAGTCGCCGCGCCGCACGGGCCGGTGGTGGCGGCGCTGCATGCCATGAACGCGGAGGAGGCTTCGGTGCCGAATCGCGCGCGGTTGTCGGCGACATTGATGGAAGTCTTTCCGCAGTGGCTCGCCCCAGCGCTTGCGCAGGAAACCGTCGCGCCGAAGGGTGGATGGTTGCGACGGCTCTTAATGGGAGGCGGCGCTGCGGCGGCGAACCAGACGACACCGCATCGCCAATGGGCCCTGGCCGTTCCCGAGCTGTTGTTCTATCGCCTCGGCGTGGACGGCGACAGCCGCCGCGGGCGCTTGGCCGCGCCGCAGGGAACCGGCGACCGCTTGCGCGCGCAGATCGAATCCGAACTCGGCATCAGCGATGGCGAGACGGACGCCGCCATCCGGACATTCTGCGAAACCTTCTTTCGCGTTCCCTACCTCGCGCATCCGATGCTGGTGACGGCGCAGCAGGAACCGCACGAAACTGCTTCAAAGGAAGACCCGCAACCCGATGCCGCGCGCGACCTGCTCGCCTGGCACGCCATGCGGCAAAGTCACCTGCTGCGCCTGCTGGTGGCCTGGAACCTGCTGGACGAAACCCGCGGCTGGGCGCTGTTGCTGCTCAACGCGCAACGCGTGCGCGACTGCTTCCTCGATTGGCCCGACTTCGGTTCCGCCGCCGCCCGCGGTCACGCCATCTGGCTGCATTGGAGCGGCCGCGAAGCTCATCGCGCCAAGGCGACGCAGGTCGCCTTGCAGGATTTCCAGGACGAATACGACTGCGCGTGGAAACGCCTGCCCTGGTCGGCGTTCGACCTGGCCCAGGCCATCGCCGCGCACCCCATCTACGCCACCGCATGACGGCGGCCTACTCATCTGCTCAGGAATCGCCCATGGCCGAAATCGCCGCACTGACCGTCAACGAAGCCGTCGCGAAACGCGATTCCATCGATTACGACACCTGGATGCGCGATCAGCGCTGGGACGATCTGGAGCGCGCGCTGACCGCGCTGCGCGAACGGCCCGACGAAACCGGCGAGCGCGATTACGCCACCGGCTACCGGGAATTCATCGCCTACACCCAGCGCAGCGGCCGCGCTGCGCTCGATCAATTGCGCCAGTGGCAGGCGCAGCGGCCCGACAGCCGCTTCACCGCCCTGCTGGAAGTCGCCTATTGGGCCGCATGGTTCGAGCAATACCGCAGTACCTCAACCGTCGATCAGGTGACCCCGGCGATGTGGGCCTGCGCCCGCACCGCGCAGGACACGCTGTTGTGCGCGCTGATCAGGATGCTGGCGCAAGAGCAAACGGCGTGGCCGGCGATCACCAGCGTGCTGTACACCGTGGCCGCCATCGGCGAACCCAAGTGGTGGAAACGCTGGCTGTTGAAAGGCGAAGCGCCGCAATCGCTGCCGTCGCACGGAAAGCCAAGAGACAATATCGGCGATCGCCTGACGCAATCGGGCGCGGCCGAAGCCGGCGCGCAGTACCTGCAGGCCCTGCCCGACCGTCTTGCCGACGTGTTGACCGGCCCGGCGCTGGCTTGGCGGCGCGCACAGCCCAACGACGAATCGGCCGCGCTGCAGTACTGGCTGCGTGTGGCCTTGGCGATGGATCCGCAAGCGCTGGACGCGGCGGTCGCCTACGTGTCCCTACGTATGCCACGCTGGGGCGGCAGTTGGGAGGAAATGCTCGCCTTCGCCGACTCGCCGTTGTGCGCGCACTTCGACGAGCACGATCGCAACATCCTGCGTTTCTTCGCCTGGTTCGATGAGCTGGAAGTCGAGGACAGCGTGATGCTCGACGATCCGCGCGTGCTCAAGCATCACCTGCGCCTGGGCCAGCGTCTGCTGGAACGTCCGTTGCGCGAAAACCTGCGCGGACGCGTGCACAAGTACCTGGCCTATCTGGAAGCGAAAGCCGGCCGGATCGATGCGGCCTGCGCGCACTACGCCCTGAGCGCGCCGCACAACGAGTACCAGGAATGGGAAATCATGCGCGCGGCCACGACCTGGTGCGGCAGCGGCGACAAAGGCCCGTGGCTGGGGCAGATCGCCGAGATCAACCGTCTGGTCACGCCGCACGGCGCCGCGCTCTACGGCCTGCTGTGCCTCAACGGATGGGCCGGCGTCGCGCGGCGGCCGGAGGTCGCCGACGGCTGGTTCGAACGCGCAGTGAAGATGACGCCCGACCTCAGCAACGTGCGCGACTCGCCCTTCAACGCCATGGCCGAGCTCGAGGAAGTCTACGGGCCCGATGCGCTGCTGCCGATGTGGCTCAAGGCCGCCGAACTCGGCGACGCGTCCGCGCAGTTCTGTTGCGGCAATCATTTCGCCGAGGATCGCCCGCGGGCGATCGAGTACTTCCGCCTGGCCGCCGACAACGATCACGAAGTGGCGATGTTCAACGTCGCCTCGCTGTCGCTGATTCCGATCCGCGACGGCGACATCGTCGGGGCGCAGGCGGATACCGAGGCATCGCAGGCCCAGGACTATCTGGATAAGGCTTTGGCCAGAACGGAAGAAGTCCTGCGCAACGACTACACCGAATTCACCGAAGGGCAGCTGGAAACCGTCAAGGACCTGTACGGCACGCTGCTGCACAGCGACTGGCCGCCGCTGTCCGCGCGCCGCCGCGCGCTGCCGCAGGTGTTGAAGTTCGCGCAGGCCGGCCGGATCAACTCGATGATTTCGCTGGCGTGGTGGTACGGCGACAAGACGCTGGCCGGGTATCGCTTTGACGAGGCGGTGCGCTGGGTCGAGGCCGCGCGGCATATCGATCCGGACAACGAGTACGTGGCCCGCGTGCGCGAGTTCGTCGAAGGCGATTCGTTCTGGAGCCGGCTGAAATTCGGCATGGCGCAGCGCAAGGCCAAGCGCCAGGGCTTGCCCGGGCAGGACGATACGGTGTTGTAGCGGCCAGCCGTTGCCGCTCAGCCCGGCACGGACAGACTCGCGCGCGCCCCGCCTTCATCGCGATTGACCAACTCCGCACCGCCGCCGTGCAAGGACGCGACTTCGGCGACGAAGCACAATCCCAAACCGCTGCTGCGACTGCCGCCGGCCGGACGCGGCAGCGAATAGAACCGTTCGAACACGCGCCCGACCGCGTAGTCCGGCACGCCCGGGCCGCGGTCGCTGACTTCGATGCGTTGCGTGTCGCCGTCGCGGCGCAGGCGCAGCACGATCTCGCCGCCGGCCGGGGAAAAATCCGCGGCGTTCTCGATCAGGTTGATCAAGGCTTGCCGCAGCAGGAATGCATCGCCCAGGACCGGAGCCAGATTAGGCTCCAGATCCAGCAACAACTTGGCTCCGGACCGATCCAGGCGCTGCGCGCATTGCTCGGCCGCTTCCTGCGCGATCGCCGCCAGCGCCACCGGCTCGGGTCTGTCCAGGCTCTGCCGATGCTCCACCGCCGCCAGCGCCAACAGTTTGTCGATCATCTGCGCCAGCCGCTCAGCCTGGCCGCGGATGCTGCCGGCGAAGCGCGCGCGATCGGCGTCGGACATGCCGCCTTCGCCGGGCGGCGATTCCAGCAGCTCGGCGCTGCCGCGGATCGCCGCGAGCGGGCTCTTCATTTCGTGGGTCAGCGTGTGCACGTACTGCTCGACGTACTGCTTGCCCTCCAGGCGCGAACGCATGGTTTCCAGCGCGCGCCCGAGTTCGCCGAATTCGCCGGCCGCGCGCGGCGGCGCGGCGCGCCCACCGGCGGTGACCGCGTGCGCGTAACGCCGCAACAGGCCGATCTGACGCGACAGCCACCACGACACGCCCACACCGATCAGCAAGGCCGCGCCCATCAGCACGAAGCCCCAGCGCGTCACAACCGACTGGCTGCGGGCGATGAACGGCGCGATCGCGCGATTGGGCTTGGCCACGCTCAACACGCCGACGATGCGGCCGCTGTCGTCGCGGATCGGCGCGGCCACGTGCATCACCGTGTCGTCCGGATCGCCGCCCTCGCCCGGGCTGGAGCGCGCGCCGTAGCGGCCGCGCAAAGTCAGGTAGACATCGTTCCAGCGCGAATAATCGCTGCCCACGTCCTGGCCGGTGCTGTCGAACACGACGATGCCGCGCGCGTCGGTGACGTAGACGCGATAGCTCGCCGCCGGCTTGCGGAACCCCCAGATCGCCGCGCTGACATCGCGCGAGGCCAACGCGCGCGCGCGCTTGGCGAAGTCGCCGTCGTTGATGCGGCCGGCGAGGAAATCGTCCGAGGCCAGTTCGGCCAGGATGTTTGCGGTATCGACCAGGGTGTCTTCCATCGCCTGGCGCACGCCGGGCTTGACCTCGGCCACGAACACCCGCGCCAGCAAGGTCGCGGCGAGCGCGACGATCAGGAAATACCCCAGGAAGATCCGCAGGCCGATGCGCATGCGCGGCTCAGTCGTGTTCCAGCGAATAGCCCAGGCCGCGATGGGTGCGGATCGGGTCGCTGTCGGCGGCGACTTCGCGCAGCTTGGCGCGCAAGGTCTTGATGTGGGTATCGACGGTGCGGTCGCCGCTGTCGAGCGCGTCGCCCCAGACCCGGTCCATCAGCTGCGCGCGCGACAGCACCGCGCCGGGGCGCTGCAGCAGCGCGGCCAGCAGGCCGTATTCGTAGCGGGTCAGGTCCAGCGCCTGGCCGCGGAAGCGGATGCGCTTGCCTTCGGTGTCGTGGACGAAGCCGGCTTCCGGCTCGGCCGGGGCGCTGCCGGCGCCGGCCCGGCGCAGCACCACGCGCACGCGCGTGGCCAGCTCGCGCGGCGAGAACGGCTTGGTGACGTAGTCGTCGGCGCCGATCTCCAGGCCCAGGATGCGGTCGGCCTCGGCGTTCTGCGCGGTCAGGAAGATCACCGGCAGATCGCGCCCGCGGCGCAATTCGCGGCACAGGGCGAAGCCGCCGATGTCGGGCAGGCCGATATCGAGCACGGCCAGATCGAAGGCGGTGCGCTGGGCCTCGCGTAGCGCCTCGCCGCCGGTCAGGCAGTGCACGGCCTCGAACCCCTCCGCGCGCAGCGCGTAGAGCACGGTGTCGGCGATGGCGGATTCGTCTTCTACCAGGAGGATGCGCATTAGGGCCGGGATTGGGGATTCGGGATCGGGGATTCGCAAAAGCGCGGTGCGCGGCCATTATGGGGGTAGGCTGGGAAATCCCGAATTTCCGCGCCGGCGCCGGCATTGCCCCGAACCGCCCGCATAATGCGCCGCTCGCCTCGCCCCGCTTTGGCGAATCCCGAATCCCCCCATCCCGAATCCCGTCGCCCATGAACTATCGCCACGCCTTCCACGCCGGCAACCACGCCGATGTGCTCAAGCACGTCGCCTTGCTGGCCCTGTGCGACGCGCTGACCGCCAAGCCGGCGCCGCTGTTCGCGCTCGACACCCATGCCGGCCGCGGCCTGTATCCGCTGGACGGCAACTCGGCGCTGCGCACCGGCGAGGCCGAGGGCGGCATCGGCCGCCTGCTGGCCGAAGCGCCCAAGCAGCCGGCGATCGGCCGCTATCTGGCCGCGGTGCGCGCCTGCCGCACCGAACACGGCCCCTCGGCCTATCCGGGCTCGCCCTGGCTGCTGAGCCATGCCCTGCGCGCCGACGACCGCATCGCCGCCTGCGAGCTGCAGCCGGAGGAAGCCGAGCAGCTCAAGCACAACTTCGAACGCGACGCGCGCATCGCCGTGCACCAGCGCGACGGCTACGCGGCGATGAAGGCGCTGCTGCCGCCCAAGTTCGGCGCCACTCGTTACAACCGCGGCCTGGTCCTGATCGATCCGCCGTTCGAAGCGCAACTGGAAGAATTCGACACCGCCCTGGGCGCGCTGCGCGAGGCGCAGGCGCGCTGGCCGCAGGGCAGCTACGTGCTGTGGTATCCGATCAAGCGCCGGCGCGCGCTGCAACCGTTCTACCGCCGCGCCGCGACCTTGCCGGCCAAATCCATCCTCACCGCCGAGTTGCTGGTGCGCGCCGACGATTCGCCGCTGCGCATGAACGGCAGCGGCCTGCTGGTGCTCAACCCACCGTGGCAGTTCGACCGCGTCCTCAGCGAGACCCTGCCGGTGCTGGCGCGCACGCTGGGCGAAACCGCCGACGCCAGCTCCGCCGTCACCTGGCTCAAGCAGGCCGACTGAGGCCGGGCGCCGGGCTGGAACGCAAGCCGCCCGGTTGGGCGGATTGTCTTGCCTCAGCGAATCAATGCGGGTGCGACCTGCCGGGGCCGGCTTGAGACTGCGATTCGGCTTGCTGCCGTGCCTGAGCGCGTTCTTGCGCCTGCTGCCGATTGATCTGCTCGACTTGATCAAGGCTTCGCTGTGCGGGAATTTGCGCCGATACGTCCGCGTCCACATGCGAATAAAACATTGGATCTCTATTCCCGTGCGGGGCATAGACGGCAAACACGTTCGTTTGACCCGTGCCGGTCGGATTTCCGATATAGACCTGGTCCAGTCGCGGGCTCAATGGATCGGCCTTGTGGGCCCGTAGCAGGTCCGCCGCGATGTTGGCGGATTGTTCCTCATTCCAGCGGCCATCGGCGCGTACCGCCGAGCGGATGGTGTCGAAGGCTTGGTAGTCGGGGTGCTGCGGCTGGTCCGCGCGGACAGGTCGATCCGCTGGTCGGCCCACCGATGCGGTGGCCTCGCGCGGCTGATGGGAGGGTTTCGAGTCCGGGCTGGTATGCGTTACCGCTTCCCGCTCATATCGGCCGTGGCTGATGTCAATGTAGCTGAACGAATTGCCCTTGCCGTCGAGATCCAGGCCGACCCGCTCGATCTTGCGCGGGTCGAGTTGCAGCTTGGCCATGTCGAGCTCGATGTCAGGCACGTGCATTGACGTGCCTTTGGCATAGTCGCGATGGGCTTCGTAGATCGTCTCCATGACGCCGCTGCCGTAATAGGCCCGGTAACCGGAGTCGCCATGTTGGCCGAGGCTCGATCCGGAATCTGTATAGCAGTACGCAACGGCCTCCACGGCAGGGCTGTTGAGCTTCTTGCCCGTCAATTGAATCCCGCCTTGCGACAACGCGATGCCTTTCGCGAGCACGCCATTGTCGACGCACGGCGTGGACGGATCGGCGCGGTGTAGAAAGTCCTGCCGATTGAACGACTCGGCGCGACCGCCGGATGTACGGCTCGCTAGCGAGTTCATGCCTACGAGTTCCGCCAGCGCCTCGTTGCGCCGCATGAATTCCATGTAGCGACCGGCGGGCTCGGTCAAGTCGGCCGACAGCTTGTCGCGCGACGCTTCGCGTATCGCTGTCGTGACGTCGTAATCAAAGCGATACGACTCTTCCATCTGGGCTTTGCCCAGCAGGGCGTGCCCGGTTTCGTGTCCCAAGACCACGGCCAAGTTGTCTCGCCGATTGGCCGCGCCGCGCCATTGATCCGAATCGAAGTTGTCGGGGTCGAGATTGATGGTGCCGGTCAGCGCCTCATATCTGCCCGCTTCATGGGGATTGCTCGCAATCGCCAGGTGCTTCAAGGCGCCGCTCTCTATCGCCGCCGACATGACGTTGGCCAGGTACGGCGAGCTGCCGATGGTCGCCTCCAGATCGGCTATAGCCGATGGCGGGAGTCCGTCTTTCTGCGACAGTTCCTCAAGCAGCGGCCGGATTTCCGCACGAACATCGGTCATGCTTCTTCATCGCGAGTGTTTGCATTGATCTCCATTTCGCGAATGCAGGCAGCCTCGTCGGCGGTGCGTTGGATCACCGTTTCCACAACGAACGTAACGCCCTCGGGCGAGATCGGCGATCGAAAGAGCGCGTGTTCACTGCCGTCACGCCGGACCACACCTTCGGTTGCCTTGAATCCGCGCTGCAAGACGTGTGCGCGCAGGGTATCGAGCGGGAACAAGCAAACGGTTGCACCTTCAGCCGCCCGTTGCGAAAGGCTTAGCGTCCACTTGTCGGGATACTCGCGATACAGCGCGTTTGACCACACCGAATAGCTACCGCCGCCGGCCAGCGAACCCGTCGCGCGGTGCGAAGTGTTTTGTTCGGTCAACTGGAGGCCGAGCATCCGCGCGACGTGAGCGGGCTTTGTATCCTCCGGCGTCTTCAGGTTGTCGATGAGCTGCAGCGTCCGAGCGATCCAGTCGCTCACGGCCAGGGTGGGGCCCGCGAGCGGGGCTGGTTGCTGCGTGCGGGATGTTTCTGACGCCGCGCCGTTGGAGGTGGTGGACTCAGCGGCGATGCGGTCGAGCTGGGCTGCAACGGCGTCCGCAGCGGCCTCGCCGCCGGATTGGTTGGTTTGGCTCATTTGGGCGTCCTTATCCGCAGGCGCGACCTGTGCCGGCTTCTGCGCACAGCCGATGAGTGCGAGGCAGACCACAAGGCCGCCTGCACGCGTGATTGAGAAAGGCTGGAGCATAAGCACGGTCCTTTGCATCAGTTCCCGATGGCCGCGCGCCGGTGGCAGCGCACGGCCGCTATGGAGTGTACCGAGGGAGCATTCGACCGGACATCAGACGCGTCTCAATCCAGGCCGCACCAACCCATGCTGAGCCCGGGCGCCGGGCCGCGCGCGGCACCGCGATTTCGCGCTGCACTGCAACGATAAGACCGCCGCGCGCGCGGCGAACGCCATCGCCGATTGCGTTTGCCGGCGATGGCCGCGCCGCCGGCGACTTCGATTCTGGCGCGCGCGGTGTCGTGCACCTTGCTCCGCGCCGCGCTCATTGCGGTGGCGAAACCCTCACCCCGAAGTCACAGTTCCGCGCTCACCGGCTTGCGAGCCGCGCCGGCGCGGGCGTATCACGGCTGCGCCCAATGATGGGCGTGGAGAGGGAATTCGCCATGTTAAGGAAGAAAGTCGCCATTCTTGCCGTATGCGCCTTCGCCTTCGGTATCGGCCTGGCCACCAGCGCGGTCGCCGCCTGCAACAACACGTGCCGGCTGGGTTGCGAACGCGCTCACGACACCTGCACCGGCGCCGGTTGCGAGCTGGCCTATATCCAGTGTTATCGCCGCTGCGGTTGCGTGTTGCCCTGATCCTTTGATCGTCCGCGTCCGGAGGGTCACGGCTCTCCGGACGTTGGCCTGCGCCGAACCGGCCGGCTGCGATGTCCGCTTGCGCCGAATCCAACGCCGCCATCTTCGCCGTCGCTCAGCGCGGCCACGGCACCGGCCGGCGCATTTCCACCAGGTCGTAACCCGGCGCGAAACCGTCTGCCTCTTCGCGGGTGACGACGAAGCCATGGCGGGCGAAGAAATCGCGGCTGAAGGTCGAGGTTTCGATCCGCACCGAGTCGAACGCGGGATCGGCGTCGATCCGTCGCAGGCGCTCGCTCAACAGGCGCTCGCCCAGGCCGCGACGATGCAGATCGCGGCGCACCATGCCCCAGCACAGCACGGCCACGCCGGCATTCGGATCGGGATCGCTGGCCGGATCGGGACGCGCGGCCGCGTAACCACCGCAGGCGACGATGCCCTCGCCTTCCAATTCCAGCACCAGATAATCGGCAATCGCATCGAGCGTGTGTTCGAAATCCGCGCGCTCGATCTGGGCGAAATAGTCCGGCACGTTGCTGGCGAACAAGTTCAGGCAGGCCTCGCGATCGGCCGGGGTGTAAGCGCGCAAATGCATCAATAGCAATCCCAGTGGTACGACACCCGGCTGAAATCGGCGCGGGCCAGATCGTCGGGGTCGATGAAGAAATTCGCGATGCCCGAATCGCCCCACATCATCTCGTCGTCGCTGTCGAGCTGCAGCAGCAGCACGCGCCGGTCCGAGGCTTCGCGCGGGTCTTGCTGGGTGAAATCGGGATAACCGCCGAGCTTGCTGCCGGTGCGTTCCAGATAGTCGGCGACGGCGTCGTGCAGGTCTTCATCGGACGTGCGGTCGTCCGGGTGTTGCGCGGCGTGGCGTTCGATCACGCTGTCCACGTCGCTGCCGAGCGTTTTCTTCAAACCGGCGTCGTTGAGGCCGATGGCTTCGTGATCGGCGCGAAAAATCATGCGCCGCGGCTTAGCTGGATCGAACGGCAGCGAGTCCTTGCCGGCCAGCGCCGGCGGCGGCGCGATCGCGGGTGCGGAGGCGTCGGGCCAATACACCACGCGAAAACCCTTCTGCTGCGCCAGCGCCTGCATGCGGTCGCTGCCGTGGGCGTCGTCGAGGTTGGCGCCGTAGAAATCGTCGCCGGAGATGAAGAACTGCAGCAGGCCGCTCTGCGGATAGTCGGCGCGCTTCGGCGGCTGGCTCAGATCGATCTGCGCCAGCAGGAACATCGGCTGGCCCTTGGCATCGCGCGGGTAGTCGCGGCCGGCGGCCCAATAGGCGCGGCCACCGACCTTGCTGAGGTGGACGTCGTCGCTCTTGAGCGCTACCAGGGCGATATGCGCGACGGGGCGTTCGCTGCGCTGCAGAGCGTCGGCGACCGGCGCCAGGATCGCCTTGGCCTTGGCGTTTTCGTCGTGCGCCGAACAGTTCGCGGCCGGCGTGCGTTGGCCCTTGGGCTCGGGCAACTTGACCTCGACCTTGTACGGCTGTTCGAGTTTGCGCATCAGCGCATAGCCCGCGCCGCCGAGCACGGCCGCGGCCGCCGCCACCAGCGCCACCGACACCATCACCGCCTTGCCCGTCTTCATCGTCCGTCGTCCCCACCGATCGCATCGATCGCGTCCTGGGCGGATTATGGACAAGAAAAAGCCGGGACGGCCAACGCCGCCCCGGCTTCGTGTATTGGCGATGGCGGTTCGGCGCAGCGGCGCACGCCGCGCGCGCGGCTCAGTCGCCGAGCTTGCTGTCGGGCTCGAAGAAGCTCCAGCGCACTTCCGGGAAGGCCTGCTTCATCGCCCGTTCGACCGTGTTGATCTGCTCGACCAGCGAGCTCACGCTGGCCTCTTCGCGCATCTGCGCCTGCACCGAGACCATGACCTCGTTGCCCAGCTGCAGCGTGATCACGCTGATGATCTTGGCGATCTCCGGACGGCCATCGAGGAACTCGCGAATCTGCTGCTGGCGCAGCGGGTCCACGCTCTGGCCGATCAGCATCGCCTTGACTTCGATGGCGACGAACACCGCCACGATGATCAGCAGCGCGCCGATGCTGACCGTGCCGATGGCGTCCCAGATCGGGTTGCCGGTGACCACCGTCATCATCACCGCGGCCAGCGCCAGCACCAGGCCCAGCAGCGCGGCCAGGTCTTCGCCGAAGATCACCACCAGCTCGGCCTGACGGCTCTCGCGGAACCACTGCCACAGCGAGCGATTGCCGCGCGCCTTGGCCACTTCCTGCAGGCAGGCGCGCATCGAGATGGCCTCGGCGACGATGCCGAACACCAGCACGCCGGCCGCCCACCACCACTGCTTGAGCGGTTCGGGATGCTGCAGTTTGTGGATGCCTTCGTACAGCGAGAACATGCCGCCGACGGTGAACAGCATCACCGCGACCAGGAACGACCAGAAGTAGATGGCCTTGCCGTAGCCCAGCGGATAGTCCGGCGAAGGCGGACGCTTGGATTGTTTCAGGCCGAGGATCAGCAGGCCCTGGTTGCCGCAGTCGGCCAGCGAGTGCACGGTTTCGGCCAGCATCGCGCTGGAACCGGTGAAGAACGCGGCCACGCCCTTGGCCACCGCGATCGCGAAATTAGCGCCAAGTGCGAACAAAATCGCGCGGGTCGAATCGCCACCACCTGCCATGACTGAACTGCTCCTTCGGGTCGAGCGGCGCAGTTTAGCATTGCCGATGCTGGCGGTTGGTCAGGCGCGAAGCCTGTGTCCAGGGCCGATGCCGCGACGTGGGTTGCGATCGGAATCGGGACGTCGCCGTGCCGGTCGTGTTGCGGCCGGTGCCGATGAAGCAGTCGCGTGGCGCGTAGTCCGGCGGCGTGTGGATGGCTTCGAGTTTCGCGCGCCCGGACGAAACTTCGTTGGCGTGCGCCGGGTTGAGCGGCTTGGTCTGGCGATTCTTTTCGCCGATGTCGTGCAGCGCTCTACTGCTGCTTCAGGCCGACTGCGTATTGCCGGCGTTGCCGCGGCTTGAACGATTGACGGAAGAAATCCAAGTTATCGACCGACGGGAACGATTCGCTGCAGCTCGCATGCGGTGGCCACTCGCTGCCGGCATCGACGATCAGGCCGGCCGCGATGACGGTTCGCGACCTCCTCGCCTGCGGCCTGGCCGCGACTTGGTCGGCGCAGCGTCCGCCCCAACCGATTCGATCTGCCCGCACACCTCAGACCGGGGTCGGATCCTTGGCGCGCCTGCGGCGCCGGTTGCGACTGGCTGGACCCGCCGTTCCCCGACAACCCACCCGGCCCGGCCGTCAGCGGCACCCGCCGCCTCGCGCCGCCGGCCCGGCCCGGCCCGGTCCAGCCCGGGCCCGGCCCCGGGCAGAAACCTGCCGGCTGAAGCCCAGTGCAGACAGGCACTGGCGTTGTGGCTGACCGGGGGGCATTGTCAAGCCGTGTTCACACAGCCATCATGCGATCCATTCTCATTTTGACCGCCGACTGCGTCATAGAAAGCGCAACACCGGCCCCGCAGGGCCCACCCTTCACCTTGCGGGACGGGATTCAGGCTGTTCAGCGCCGCCGGTCGGACCGGCGATCGCCCATCACGAAGATGAAGGGCCAAATTCGTCACAATGTGCCACTATCCAATCATGGCCACGCGTGAACGCTTACCGCCCTGGCATGAACGCCAGCGCCTCCCGAACGGTCGTGAGGTACTGATCCGTCCGGTCAGACCCGAAGACGCCGAGCCCCTGCGGGCTGGGTTCGCCCTGCTCCAGCCCGACGAGGTCCGACAGCGCTTTCTGTATGCGCTCAAGGAACTCACGCCGGAGATGGCCGAGCGCTTCACCCGCATCGACCCGCGTACCGAATTCGCCCTGGTCGCCGCCGAACCCCTGCCTCCGGGCGAGGCCCTGGTCGGCGCGGTCGCCCGCGTCGCCCTCGACGAGCGCACCAACAACGCCGAATTCGCGATCCTGGTCAGCCGCTACATCGCCAACATGGGCCTGGGCCGTTACCTGATGACCCGGCTGGTGAAGTGGGCGCGCGGCAAGAAGGTCCACCGGCTGTACGGCGATGTGTTCGAACACAACACGCCGATGCTGTCGCTGGCGCAATCGCTGGGGTTCGAACGCGAGTTCCAGCAGGACGCGCCGGGCCTGATCCGGGTGTCGCTGGATCTGCGCAGCAAGACCGCGCGCGCGGCCGGCGGCGACGATCCGGCCGCGGCCAAGAGCGAAAGCTGATTGCCTGAATTCATCCGATCGGCGGCGCCTCGCTGCCGGTCGCGATGCATGGGGCGCGAGCGCCGCGCCCTGATCGTTGCGAACGCAGCTAAGACATCGACGCGGTGAAGCTGCGACGAGGCACTCGCTTCGCCGCAACCCCGCTCATCGCCGTCGTCGCTTACGGCGGCGCCGCGCAATCCATGTACGAATAAGTCTTCTGACTGGTGCGGATGCCCCACGGCAGCGGCATCGGCGCACCGGGCGCGCACACGCCCTGCACATCGCCGCCGACCGCCTCGCCTTCCAGCCAGAAGGTGGTGATCAGCAGCTTGCCGTTGGGAATCACCGGCCCGGCCGAGCCGGTCGAGGCGAACATCGTCAACGCCAGCAGCGACACGGCGAAGGCGCCGCGACGCACGCGCGCATCGCGCAGAACCTTTCTCATCATGATGGGTTTCTCCTGGAAGATGCCGCGCAGCCGCGCGGCGGTTGATTCGGCGCCTGGCGCCTCCATTGAAAGAGGCGGCGACAGGGCCTTGTGCGATCGCGCCGGACTTTGCAGTTGCAGGCTTTCCATAGCGTGCGATCCCCGGCATCCCTGCGAAGCTTCCCCGCGGACCATTGCGGACCGCCCATGCCCGGTATAGCGCGTAAGGTTCCCCACTTCCGCGACCGCATGCGCAAAGCGCGCAAACCCTGCGCGACGTATCCCTTTACACTAGCCGCCCCCTATGCCACCTACGAAAGAATCCGTGTCCCTGCTGCCCAAAACCGGCCAGCAGCGCGCCTGGTGGCGCGCGCCGGCCTCGCCTTCCGCGCTCGCCTGGGCCATCGCCCGCGCCGCCGGCGAATACGACGGCCCGCTGTTGGCGGTCGCGCGCGACAATCAGGGCGCGCATCAACTCGAATCGGATCTGCGCACCTTGCTCGGCCCGGCCGGCGCGCTCGACGGCGCGCTGCCGGTGCTGCCGTTCCCGGATTGGGAAACCCTGCCCTACGATCTTTTCAGTCCGCATCCGGACATCGTCTCGCAGCGCCTGTCGGCATTGCACCGGTTGCCCTCGCTCAAGCGCGGCATCGTGGTGGTGCCGGTGCAGACGCTGCTGCAACGCGTCGCGCCGCTGCGCCATGTGGTCGGCGGCAGTTTCGATGTGCATGTGGGTCAACTTCTTGACCTGGACAGCGAAAAGCGCCGGCTGGAATCGGCCGGTTACCGGCACGTGCCGCAAGTGCTCGACCCGGGCGATTTCGCCGTGCGCGGCGGCTTGCTCGATGTCTACCCGATGGGCGCGGATTCGCCGTTCCGGGTTGAGCTGCTCGACGATGAAATCGAAACCATCCGCGCCTTCGATCCCGAATCGCAGCGCTCGCTCGACAAGATCCAGGGCGTGCATCTGCTGCCGGGTCGCGAAGTGCCGCTCGACGACGCCTCGCTCAAGCGCGCGCTGGACGCGCTGCGCGAGCGCTTCGATCTCGATACCCGGCGCAGCGCGCTGTATCAGGATCTCAAGGCCGGGCTGGCGCCGTCGGGCATCGAGTACTACCTGCCGCTGTTCTTCGAACACACCGCGACCTTGTTCGACTACCTGGGCGACAAAGTCCTGCCGGTGATCGCCGACGGCGCGATGGAAGCGGCCGATCAGTTCTGGACCCACACCGGCGAGCGCTACGAGCAACGCCGCCACGATCTGGAACGGCCGCTGTTGCCGCCCGACGCGTTGTACCTGACTCCGGTCGGCCTGCGCGAAAAACTCAACGACGCGCCGCGCATCGAGTTGTGCGGCGAGCAACACGCGCAACGCGGCAAAGCGGTCGCGCTGGGCGATCAACCCGCGCCGACCTTGCCGGTGGCCGCGCGCGACGCCGCGCCGGCGCAGGCGCTGAAGTCGTTCCTGGGCAGCTATCCCGGCCGCGTGCTGATCGCCGCCGACACCGCCGGCCGCCGCGAGGCGTTGCTGGAAGTGCTGCAGGCCGCGGCGCTGACGCCGAACGTGGTCGCCGACTGGACCGCGTTCCGCGACGGCGACAGCCGCTTCGCGATCGCGGTCGCGCCGCTGGACGACGGTTTCGCTCTGACCGAGCCCGCGCTCGCGGTGCTGACCGAGCGCCAGCTGTTTCCCGAACGCGCCTCGCAACCGCGCCGGCGCAAGCGCGTGGGCCGCGAGCCCGAAGCGATCATCCGCGACCTGGGCGAGTTGTCCGAGGGCGCGCCGATCGTGCACGAGGATCACGGCGTCGGCCGTTATCGCGGCCTGATCGTGCTCGAAGCCGGCGGCCAGCCCGGCGAATACCTGGAAATCGAATACGCCAAGGGCGACCGGCTGTACGTGCCGGTCGCGCAGTTGCATCTGATCAGCCGCTACTCCGGCGCGTCGGTTGAAACCGCACCGCTGCATTCGCTGGGCGGCGAGCAATGGACCAAGGCCAAGCGCAAAGCCGCGGAAAAAGTTCGCGACGTAGCCGCCGAACTGCTGGAAATCCAGGCCAAGCGCCAGGCCCGCGCCGGTTTGGCGCTGGACGTGGACCGCTCGATGTACGAGCCGTTCGCGGCCGGATTCCCGTTCGAGGAAACGCCCGATCAGCATGCCTCGATCGAAGCGGTGATCCGCGACCTGGGCAGCAGCCAGCCGATGGACCGCGTGGTCTGCGGCGACGTCGGCTTCGGCAAGACCGAAGTCGCGGTGCGCGCGGCCTTCGTCGCCGCCACCGCCGGCAAGCAGGTCGCCGTGCTGGTGCCGACCACCTTGCTGGCCGAGCAGCACTACCGCAATTTCCGCGACCGCTTCGCCGACTGGCCGCTCAAGGTCGAAGTGCTGTCGCGCTTCAAGAGCACGAAGGAAATCAAGGCCGAGCTGGAAAAGCTGACCGAAGGCAAGATCGATGTCGTGGTCGGCACCCATCGCCTGCTGCAGGGCGATGTGCGTTTCAAGGATCTGGGTCTGGTCATCGTCGATGAAGAACAGCGCTTCGGCGTGCGCCAGAAGGAAGCGCTGAAGGCGCTGCGCGCCAACGTGCACCTGCTGACCCTGACCGCCACGCCGATCCCGCGCACGCTCAACATGGCCATGGCCGGTTTGCGCGATCTGAGCATCATCGCCACCCCGCCGGCGCATCGCCTGGCGGTGCAGACCTTCGTCGTGCCCTGGGACGACATGCAACTGCGCGAAGCGTTCCAGCGCGAGTTGTCGCGCGGCGGTCAGGTTTACTTCCTGCACAACGATGTCGAGAGCATCGGCCGCATGAAGCGACAGTTGGAGGAACTGGTGCCCGAAGCGCGCATCGGCGTCGCCCACGGCCAGATGGCCGAGCGCGAGCTTGAAAGCGTGATGCTCGACTTCCACAAGCAGCGCTTCAACGTGCTGCTGTGCACGACCATCATCGAATCGGGCATCGACATCCCGAACGCCAACACCATCATCATGAATCGCGCGGACAAGTTCGGCCTGGCGCAGTTGCATCAGCTGCGCGGCCGGGTCGGGCGTTCGCACCATCGCGCTTATGCGTACCTGGTGGTGCCGGACAAGCGCTCGATCACTGCCGACGCGCAAAAGCGCCTGGAAGCGATCGCATCGATGGACGAACTCGGCGCCGGTTTCACCCTGGCCACGCACGATCTGGAAATCCGCGGCGCCGGCGAGTTGCTGGGCGAGGATCAGAGCGGACAGATGGCCGAGGTCGGCTTCAGCCTCTATACCGAGTTGCTGGAACGCGCGGTGCGTTCGATCCGCCAGGGCAAACTGCCCGACGTGGATTCCACCGAGTCGCGCGGCGCCGAGGTCGAACTGCATATTCCGGCGCTGATTCCCGACGACTACCTGCCCGACGTGCATACGCGCCTGACCTTGTACAAGCGCATCAGCGGCGCGCGCAGCGTCGATGAGCTGCGCGAATTCCAGGTCGAGATGATCGACCGCTTCGGCCTGTTGCCGGATGCGGCGAAGCATCTGTTCGCGGTGGCGGAGCTGAAGCTCGCCGCGACCGAGCTGGGTATTCGCAAGCTGGATCTGGGCGAAAAGGGCGGGCGTCTGCAATTCGTCGAACGGCCGAACGTGGACCCGATGTCGATCATCAAGATGATCCAGGGCCAACCGAAGCTTTATCAGATGGATGGGCCGGACAAGTTGAAGATCAAGCTGGATTTGCCCGATGCGGTGGCGCGATTGGCGGCGGCGAAGGGGTTGTTGACGTTGCTCGATACCAAGCACTGAGCGCGGACTATTGCCCCCTTTAAAAAAGGGGGCGGCGCCTGACGCCGGCCGCGATGCCTGGTTGAGCGGTCGCGCGGGGGATTTGCTTTTGCTTGCTCGCGGCGACTGGGCCGAAAAGCAAATCCCCCCTAGCCCCCCTTTTTCAAAGGGGGGAACGGATTCGTTGGGGCTGGGGCGATACGAATACCGAGCGCGAATCATTGCCCCCTTTGAAAAAGGGGGCGGCGCCTGACGTCGGCCGCGATGTCTGGTTGATCGGTCGCGCGGGGGATTTGCTTTTGCTTGTTCGCGGTGGCTGGGCGGAAAAAGCAAATCCCCCCTAGCCCCCCCTTTTTCAAAGGGGGAACTGGTTCGCTGGGGCTGGTGCGATACGAATACCGAGCGCGGAACATTGCCCCCTTTGAAAAAGGGGGCGGCGCCTGGCGCCGGCCGCGATGTCTGGTTGAGCGGTCGCGCGGGGGATTTGCTTTTTGCTTGTTCGCGGTGACCGGGCGGAAAAAGCAAATCCCCCCTAGCCCCCTTTTTCAAAGGGGGGAACTGATTCGCTGGGCGTTTGGAGGTGCGCGCCTTGAGTGAGGAGCAGCGCTTCTCGGGCGGCGTTCGCAGCGTCGGTTCCCCTGACATTCCACACTCACACCTCCACCGCATTCGCCCTACCATCGACGCCTCCTCATCCCGCCGAGCCGCTCATGCCGTCCAGTCACGCACGCTCCTCCGCTCTCGCGTGGCTGACGCCGCTGCTCCTCGGCATCGCCTTTACCGCAACGGCCACCATGAAAATCGAACTCACGCAACGCACCGTGCTCAATCTCGCCGCGGTCAAGCAGATCGCCCAGGCCGCCGAGGACAAGGCGCGCGCGCAAGGACTGAGCGTGTCGATCGCGATCGTCGACGACGCCGGCCGGCTCATGCACTTCCAGCGCATGGACGGCACGCCCAATTCCAGCGTCGAGGTCGCCATCGGCAAGGCCGTGCACGCGGTGAACTATCGCCGCGACACCGCCTTCCACCAGAAGCTGCTCAGCGAGGGCAACAACGTCGTGCTCGGGCTGCCGGGGATCACGCCGATCGAAGGCGGCGTGCGCTTGTTGCACGGCGATCAGGTGATCGGCGGCATCGGCGTGTCCGGGGCGCAGGCCGCGCAGGACGGCGAAATCGCCCAGGCCGGCGCGGATTTGCTGAAATAAGCCGCGCCGGCGAACCGGCCGCAGTAAGCTCAGGCCGTCGCCTCAGCGAACAAATCCGTTCACAGGACTCCACCATGCATCCGATCCCGCGTCTGGCCGCCATCGCTTTGTGCGTTTCGCTCGCCGCCTGCGCCAGTGCGCAGCCAGCGCCGAGTGCGAGTTACGTGGTGGTGCGCCACGCCGAAAAGGCCAGCGACGATCCGCGCGATCCGAATCTCACCGACGCCGGCCGCGCCCGCGCGCAGCGCCTCGCGACTTGGCTTAAGAACGAGCCGCTGCGCGCGGTCTACGCCACCGCTTACCGGCGCACGCAGCAGACCGGCGAACCGGCGGCGCTTGCGCACGGCCTGAGCACGACGACTTACGACGCCAAGCAGCCGGCCGAGGAATTCGCAGCGCAAGTGCGTCGCGATCATCCGCAGGGCACCACCCTTATCGTCGGCCACAGCAACACCGCGCCGCTGATCGCCGCGGCGCTGTGCGGCTGCACGGTGGAGCCGATGCCGGAAACCGAGTTCGACCGGCGCATGCGCATCGATATCGACGCCAGCGGCCGCGCGCAACTCACTCAGACGCGCGATCGGTGACCGGGGGCGCGTTACGCCGCGGTTTTGCGTCTGGACGCGCACGCGCCGATCGCCCAGCATGCGAACATGCCCGAATGGAGCCGTCCGATGAAGCTGCTGATCGTCCTGCCGCTGCTGTCGTGTGTCCTCGCCCTGACCGCATGCGCGCATGCCGGCCCCGCGGGCTCTTCCGCCGCGACCGGCGGTTCCTCCGGCGGAGCGTCTGAGACCGTGCGCGCCGGCCAGTCGGTGTCGCTGCAGCCCGGCCACAGCGTGGTCCTGTCCGATCGCTCGCAACTGCGCTTCGTCGCGGTGACCTCCGACTCGCGCTGCAAGCCCAACGTGCAATGCATCTGGGCCGGCGAGGCGGTGCTGGAATTCCAGTGGACCGGCGCCGACGGCCAGAGCAGCGCGCTGTCGTTCAACAGCGGCAACGCCCCCAGCAAGAGCGCCGGCGCCTGGACGTTCGAACTGCAATCGCTGGATTTCGCCGATCCGCCGACCGCCAAGCTGCTGGTCAACGCGAAGTAAGCGCGCCGCTGCGCGACGGCGCGATCGCGTCGTCGTCGCTGTGAGTTAACGAACAGCGGCATAAGCGGCCGCACGCACAACGAAAGCGCGAGCGCGCAAACCCACCCGCACCGCGCCGGTCCCCACTACGGCCCCCGCACCGCCCGCTCATCGCCCCCCGCCGATCGAGTCCACACCGCCGCCGCTCAAGCGCGCCCGCTGCAACACCGAGTTGCAGGACCGATAACCCGATTGCAGAAAAGTCGTGCCAATCTGCCGGCATCAGCCCTGCAGGAGTGCCCGCCATGACCACGATCATCGCCCCGCGCGTTCACGACCTCGGCGGATTTCAGGTCCGCCGCGCCGTGCCCAGCATTCAGGCCCGCTCGGTCGGGCCGTTCGTGTTCGTCGATCACATGGGACCGGCGGTGTTCGCGCCCGGCCAGGGCATCGACGTGCGCCCGCATCCGCATATCGGCCTGGCCACCGTGACGTTTCTGTGGGCCGGCTCGATCGGCCACCGCGACACCCTCGGCAGCGTCCAGGACATCAACCCGGGCGACGTGAACTGGATGACCGCCGGCCGCGGCATCGCCCATTCCGAGCGCACGCCGCAGAAGCCGCGCGCCGACGGCCAGGCGCTGCACGGCATGCAGACCTGGGTCGCGCTGCCGCGCTCGTTCGAGGAAACCGCGCCGGCCTTCCATCACCACCCCGCCGCGACCCTGCCGCAGCAACGCCGCGACGGCGCCTGGCTGCGCATCGTCGCCGGCCGCGGTTTCGGCGAGGAATCGCCGGTGCGCGTATTCGCCGACACGCTGTATGTGGCGATCGACCTGGACCCGGACGCCGAGCTGGATATCGAAGACAGCCACGCCGAGCGCGCGCTGTATCTGCTCGAAGGCGAGGCCCAGCTCGACGGCGCCGACCTGCCCGAACGGCATCTGGTCGTGCTCGATCCGGGCACCCGCCCGCGGCTGCGCGCCAAGACCGCGCTGAAGGCCATGCTGCTGGGCGGCGAACCCCTCGACGGCCCGCGTCACCTGTGGTGGAACTTCGTCTCAAGCTCGCGCGAGCGGATCGAACAGGCCAAGCAGGACTGGGCCGAAGGCCGTTTCGGGCAGATCCAGGGCGAGCACGAATACATTCCGCTACCTGAACGCTGACTTTTCCGAATCTGGCGTTTGTCAATCCCCGCGAACTGGACTAAGGTCACATCTGATAAGGCTCGCAACACCGCTTAACCATACATCCGGTTGCAGGGGGAAGTGTCGTGAAGTCATGGGGAAAGAGCCACCGCGCATTGCCGTGGCTGAGTTTTTTATTCGTTTTGTCCGCTAACGCACAACAGGCCGCACCAGCTCAGGGCAACTGTCCGATGCTGCCGGCCGACACCGGCTTGCGTTGGGAGTACCGGGGCAGCGCCGATTCGGACTTCTGCCGCGCCTTGCGTGCCGATGGGTCGGAGGCGTTCGGTCTCTACATCGCCAGCAAGTCGCCGTTCGAGCCCAAGCGCAGCGATCGCGCCGAAGCGGCCACCATCGACGGCAAGCCGATTCACTGGTATCGCGGCGAACTCGCCGGCAAGCCCAACGTGCAGGTCCGCGAGACTTTGCTGGAAGTGGGCAACGGCAAGATGGCGCACATCTGGATGCAAGCCAGTTCGCCGGAACAGTTGAAGGAGGTACTCGGCCAGACCGAGGGCCTGCGATTTCCTTCGACCCGATTGAGCGTCAACAAGTAACACGCCGCAAACGCAGCGATCACGCCCCCTGGGCGTGATCGCTTTTTGCTGTCTCGGCACATGATTTGTGATGGATTGCTCATTTTTAAAGAATCGGCCAGCATAAGAATGGCCTGGCTGAACAGGGTCGAGCTGCCCGGTTCCAATGCTGAACAGGGTGATCGTCGATCCGTAGGGCCTGCCTGCCCCACAACTCAAAAGGAAGACGATCATGATCAAGCGACTCGGTGCAGAGTTCATCGGTACGTTCTGGCTGGTGCTCGGCGGCTGCGGCAGCGCCGTGCTGGCGGCGAACTTCGGCGGTGCCGGCAATCCACTGGGCATCGGCCTGCTCGGCGTATCGCTGGCGTTCGGCCTGACCGTGTTGACCGGCGCTTTCGCGTTGGGGCACATCTCCGGCGGCCACTTCAATCCGGCGGTGAGCTTCGGCCTGTGGGCCGGCGGCCGTTTCCCGGCCAAGGACCTGTTGCCGTACATCGTCGCCCAGGTGCTCGGCGGCATCCTCGCCGGTTTCGTCCTGTTGCAGATCGCCAGCGGCACCGGCGCCTTCAGCATCGATCCCAACGCCGCCGGCACCTTCGCCAGCAACGGCTACGACTTGATGTCGCCGGGCGGTTATTCGCTGACCGCCGCGTTCCTGACCGAAGTGGTGATGACGGCGATGTTCCTGGTGATCATCCTCGGCGCCACGCACAAGAACGCACCGGCCGGCTTCGCGCCGATCGCCATCGGCCTGGGCCTGACCTTGATCCATCTGATCAGCATCCCGGTGACCAATACCTCGGTGAATCCGGCGCGCTCGACCGCGGTGGCCTTGTTCGCCGGCAGCGCCGCGATCGGCCAGCTGTGGCTGTTCTGGGTCGCGCCGATCATCGGCGGCCTGCTCGGCGGCGCGGTGTATCGCTGGCTCGGCAAGGACGACTGAACGTCCGCGCCGGGTAACGAAAAAGCCGCGCTGATGCGCGGCTTTTTCGTTGCGGCGGCCGGATCGCGCCGGCCGCCTCGCGCCGATTTCAGCGCGCGGTCCTCTGGCTCACCGCCGCTTCCGCCACTTCGATCGCGGTCTGCTGCAACTGCGCCGCCAGGCGCGTGTTGCCGACGCCTTCGGCGGCTTCGAGCATCTGGTACACCGCCTGCAGTTGCTTGATGCCGCGCGGCGGGACTTTCTTGAGTTTGCCGCCGACGATCACCCAGCCGCCGGCGCCATTGGCCACGCCGGCCGATACGAAGGTGGCGACGATGGTGAACTGCTTGGGATCGATTCTGGTAGCCATGTGCTTACGCTCCTTGTGGACGTGCGCCGCCGCTTGCGCGACGGCACGCGCGTCTTCGCCCGTCGCCGCGGGCTTGCAGCGATGATGCGTCTTGCGATAGCAAACAACGCGCGCGCCGCGCCGCCACGGCCATCGCCGGCACGATGCGCGCATGCAACATCGCCGGCGTGAGCGGACGAAACGCGGGAACGAAAACGCGAAGGCCACGCGTGAGCGTGGCCTTCAGTGTCGCTGCATCGACACGCTTGCTTCAGAACTTGCCTTCCTGGAAATCGACGAAAGCCTGCATCACTTCCTGCTTGGTGTTCATCACGAACGGGCCGTAGCGCGCGACCGGCTCGCGCAGCGGGCGCCCGGCGACCACGATCAAACGGCTGCCCTGTTTGGCATCGCGCAGCTTGAGCACGGAGCCGCCGGACAACACCGCCAGTTCCTGCGCGTCGAGCGCGCGCGCGTCCTCGCCGTCGCCGATTTCGATTCCGCCTTCGTAGACGTAAGCGAACGCGTTGTGGCCTTCGGGCAGTTCGTACTCCCAGCCCGCGCCGGCCTCCAGGGCGATGTCGAGATACACCGGATCGGTCGCCGGCTGCGCGATCGGGCCGCGCAAATCGCCGATGCGGCCGGCGATCAGCTTGACCTGCACACCGTCGGCCGGGCGCAGCTGCACGATGCGATCGGGCGCGAACTCCTGGTACTTGGGCTCGGTCATCTTCTCGCGCGCCGGCAGATTGACCCACAGCTGGAAGCCGCGCATGCGCCCTTCTTCCTGCTCGGGCATTTCCGAGTGCACCAGGCCGCGGCCGGCGGTCATCCACTGCACGCTGCCGGGCACGAGCACGCCTTCGTTGCCGTGGTTGTCCTTGTGGCGCATGCGGCCGTCGAGCATGTAGGTGACGGTTTCGAACCCGCGGTGCGGATGCTCCGGGAACCCTGCGAGGTAGTCCTCGGGTCGGTCGGTGCCGAATTCGTCGAGCAGCAGGAACGGGTCCAGGTCGGGCAGCTGTTGCCCGCCGATGACGCGGGTCAGGCGGACCCCGGCGCCGTCGGATGTGGGCTGTCCGCGCAGCTTGCGGCCGACGCGGGCGTAAGCGGTGGGGGTGGCCATGATCCTCTCTCCAATGGGTACGCCGGATTGGCGATGGGCATAGGATCGCATCACATTTTCAGAACGATAGTGTTCGCAGCGCAATCATCTATTACACCAATAGAACGATGGCCGGCGTTCTCGCGCCTGCGTTTCGGCACCGGGGTCCGTGCCCGGTTCCGGACCGCCCGCCACCGCTTTTGACTCCCTCTCCCGCTTGCGGGGTGAGCGGGCGCGGCTTGCGAGCGCCTTGGCTCGCGCGTCCGAGAACGCCCAAACGCGGAGCGTTTGAGCTGGGGCGGGCTGGGGTGAGGGCACGCGGACTCTCAGGAGTGATCGCGCCGGCTGGAACCGCCCTCACCCTACCCTCTCCCGCAAG
Organism: Lysobacter sp. TAB13; assembly: GCF_052113885.1. Taxonomy (NCBI): domain Bacteria; kingdom Pseudomonadati; phylum Pseudomonadota; class Gammaproteobacteria; order Lysobacterales; family Lysobacteraceae; genus Lysobacter; species Lysobacter sp. TAB13. Next base: position 29,264 of record NZ_JBFRDR010000011.1, read on the forward strand.
CGGGAGAGGGAAAGCAGCGCCTGGGCTTGAAGGGGAAGTCGGCGCGTTCGCGCAACCGACTTCGCAAACTCAGCGTCGCACCCGGCTGTAGACGTACACCGTCGCCGGCGGCACGTTGCGCAGCACGAAATCGCCGCGCCGCACCTGCAGGCGCAGCGAACGCGCGACCGCGTCGGCGACCGGCGCGGCCGGGCCGTAGGTGAACTGCACGAACACGCCGTCCTCGCGCAGGCATTCGAACGCCGCGCCGAGGATGTCGCGCTGCAAGGGATGCGGCATGGTCAACAGGCCCAGGCCGGAGACGATCGCATCGGCCTTGCCGGCGTCCAGATAGCCCTGCTCGCGCGCGAGCTTCGGCAGCAGCCGCGCGTCGCCCAGCAGCACCGGCACGCGCGGGAAACGCATGTGCAGATGCGCATGCAGTTCTTCGTTGAGCTCCAGCACCAGCAGGTCTTCGTCGCGCACGCCGGCGTCGAGCAAGGCGCGGGTGATGGCGCCGGTGCCGCCGCCCAGTTCGATCACCCGCTGCACGTCGTCGGGCAGTTCGGCGATCATCGCCGCGGCCAGTTCGGCGCTGGACGGCGCCACCGCCGCCACCCGCAGCGGGTTCTTCAGCCATTGGCGGAAGAAGGTCCAGGTCCCGGGCTTGCGATGCGACTTCATGCGCGAGGTCCCGCGCCGCGGCCGCCGATCGGATCGACGGTCATCAGCGCGGCTCCAGCCGCCAGCAGCGGTGGATGCGCGCGTCTCGCTCGAAGTCCGGCGGAATCGTCTGCGCGCTGATGTCCTCGCAACGGGCGAACTGCGCGATCGCATCGGTGTCCAGGCGGAAACGGCGGAAGTTGTTCGAGAAATACAGCACGCCGTTGTCGGCCAGGCGCGCGACCGCCGCGCGCAGCAGGCGCACGTGTTCGCGCTGGATGTCGAAGTCGTCGGCGCGCGCGGAATTGGAGAAGGTCGGCGGATCGCAGAAGATCAGATCGTAGCGGCCGCGATCGGCTTCCAGCCACTGCATCGCATCGGCCTGCGCCAGCCGGTGCTGGGCGCCGCCCAGGCCGTTCTCGCGCAGATTGTCCGAACACCACTGCAGGTAGGTCGCGGACAGATCCACCGTGGTGGTTTCCTGCGCGCCGCCGACCGCGGCATGCACGGTCGCCGCGCCCGTGTAGCCGAACAGGTTGAGGAAACGCCGGCCGCGCGATTCTTCCGCGATGCGCAGGCGCATCGGCCGATGATCGAGGAACAGGCCGGTGTCGAGGTAATCGAAAGGATTCACCCGCAAGCGCGCGGCGCCTTCGCGCACGACCACGAATTCGCCGCGCTGATCGAGCTGTCCGTACTTGCTGCCGCCCTTGCCGCGGCTGCGGGTTTTCACCGCCAGACGCTCGCGCGGCACTTCGAATACTTCGCGCGCCGCAGCCAGCAGCTCGTTGAGGCGGCGGCGCTGATCGGCTTCCGGGATATCGGCGGGCGCGGCGTATTCCTGCACGTGCAGCCAGGTGCGCGGCTGCGCTTCGTCGCTGAGGTAGACGTCGATGGCGGCGGAGTATTCGGGCAGATCGGCGTCGTAGGCGCGGAAACACGTCACCGCTTCGCGCTGGCGCCAGTTCTTGAGCTTGCGCAGATTCTTGCGCAGGCGATTGGCGACCATCTGCGCGCCTTCGCTCAGCGGCTGCGGCGCGGCGTCCTCGGCCTTGGCTTTCTGCTCGGCGTGGCCGATGCGGGCGATGGGATCGCAGACGATCAGCGCGCATTCGATCGCGCCGTTGAACACCTGGTATTTCTTGCTCGCGCGCAGGCCGGTGGCTTGGGCCAGGGCCGGGTCGCCGCACAGCAGGCTGGCGCGCCAGGACGGGACTATGCGCTTGAGTGCGTCGCCCAGAGCGCGGTAGAGCGCGGCGTCGGCGGCGAGGCGGGCGTCGTAGGGTGGGTTGCAGACGACGAGTCCGGGAGTGTCCCCGTTCGTATCGGAACTTGCGGAGGTTTCAGACGGCGCATCCGTTTCAACACCGTCATTCCCGCGAACGCGGGAATCCAGTGCCTTGTCGCTATCCGACACTAAAGTCGCTGGGTTCCCGCCTTCGCGGGAATGACGGTCCTGTGCAAGCGACAAAGACTGCAGCGACTCGACGCTCGCCACACTCCACTCGATCGCCCCGGCCAGCCCCGCCATCGCCTCGTTCTCGCGCGCGGCGCGAATCGCATGCGGATCGATATCGCTGCCGGCGAACGCCGGACGCAGCGCGGCCAGTCCGGCGAACTCGCGCGCGCGCGCGGCCTCGCATTGCGCGCGCCAGCCGGCGAAATCGAAACCGCGCCAGCGCGTCGGCGGCAGGTTGCCGTGACGCAACAGGCCCGGCGCGACGTCGGCGGCCATCAGCGCGCCTTCGATCAGCAAAGTGCCGCTGCCGCACATCGGATCCAACAACGATCCGCCCTGCGCATAAACCTTCGGCCACTGCCCGCGCAGCAATACCGCGGCGGCCAGATTTTCCTTCAGCGGCGCTTCGCCCTGCTTCTGCCGCCAACCGCGGCGATGCAGTGGACCACCGCCCAGATCGATCGAGACGATCGCCTTGCCCTTGCGCACGACCAGATTCAAACGCAGGTCCGGCGTTTCGGTGTCCACATCGGGCCGCGCGCCGGTGCGCGCGCGCATCACATCGACCACCGCGTCCTTGACCCGCTGCGCGGCGTAGCGCGCGTGGGTGATCGCCTCGCCGGAGACGTGCGCATCCACGGCCAGCGTGTGCACGCTCTCCATGTGCGACGGCCAATCCAGCGCGGCGACGCCGGCGTACAGCGCGTGTTCGTCGGGGCAGTCGAACTCGGCGATCGGCCACAGCACGCGGCTGGCCAGACGCGACCACAGCACCGCGTGCTGGGCGTCGGCGAGGCTGCCTTCGACGTTGGCGCCGGCGGTGGCGGCGGTGGCGCGCTGGCAACCCAGCGCGACCAGTTCGTCGGCCAACAGGTATTCCAGGCCCTTGCCGCAACTTGCGTAGAACTTGCTCATGCGAATGTGTTACTCACAGACTTTGCAGCAGACGCGAAAAGGCGTCGGCGCTGCCTTCCACGTGCGCGGAGAGGCGATGGCTGTCGTCGACCAGGAGCAAGCGCGCGCGGCGCGGATAAGCCCAGGCGACGACGTCGGCGGCGGGGATCAGTTCGTCGTCCCAGCCATGAATGATGCTGATCGGCACGTCGGCAGCCTGCAGCCTGGGCGCGGGGCCCATCGCGATCGGCGGCGCCATCAGGAACATGCCGGCGGGTTTGACTTGCAGCGACACCGCGCCGGAGATGTACGCGCCAAGACTGGAACCGGCCAGCACCAACGGCCCGCGTTCGGCCGCCGCGCGCGCCAATCCGAGCAGGCGCTCGATGCGCGCGTAGACGTCGCCCAGATCGCTGATCTCGCGCTTGGCGTCCAGATCGCTGTAATCCGGGCGCTCATGCGTCCAGCCATGGCGTTGCGCGACTTCGGCCAAGGCGGTGACCTTGGTGGCGTCGGGGCCGCTTTCGAAGCCATGAGAGAGAATGCAATGTCCTGGGGCGATCATCTTAGAGCCGAGGTGTAGTAGTAGCAGATCACTTCGAAATTCCAGAGATGCAATGTCCTGGAGCGATCATCTTAGAACCGAGGTGTAGTAGGAGCAGGTCGCTTCGAAACTCCAGAGATGCAATGGTCTGGAGTGATCATCTTTGAGCCGAGGTGAAACAGTCGCAGATCACTGCGAAAATCCGAAAACAAACCCGCGGCAGCGATCATTTCCAAACCGCGCCATCGTCGAATCACAACCCATCAAGCGCACCGAACCCAGCATCTCCCGCCGAATCCGCGTGTCAAATGAACATCCGGTAATGTGGGATCGCCTCACCGATGCGAAGCGGGCGGTATCGCGCGGCGAACATGCGATCAACGGAGGCGAACCTTCATCCATCGCCGCGGCATCGCACCACCGGGCCGCGCGCGGATGCGGCTGCGCGCGCCGATCGGCGGCTCAATCGGCAGGCGCATCGATCACCGGGATCAGCGCGTCGCCGCGCCGGATCGCGCCGCCTTCGACGATCCGCGCGCACAGGCCGCCATGGCCGCGCATCGCGTTGTAACCGCCCGGGCCCAACGCGGCTTCCATCATCGAACACGGGTCGCATTCTTCCGTGGTTTCCAGCAACGCCTCGCCCAGACGAAAACGCCGGCCCTTGAGCGCGATCAGCGGCAGGCCCGAGACCACGATATTGCGGCGCACACGCGCCGGCTCCACCGCGTCCAGCCCGGCCAGGGCCGCGATCACCGGCAGGTGTTCGGCCTGGATCAGGGTGATGCCGCGCTTGCCGCTGCCGCCGGCATAGCGATCGCCGTCCAGACCGGCGCCGGCCACGGCGACCACTTCGTCCAGCGCCTGCATCGCCACCCCGCGCGCCGGGCGCACGCCGATCCACTCGACCCGGCCGGGCCTGGGCAGCGTGGCCATCAGCTTTCCTAGCGCCGAATCGGCGGGCGGCAGGGTCATATCGGGCTCCGTGTGAGGCCGAATGGTAGCATCCGCAGGCATGCCGCCCCTGAACCTCACGCCCGCCCCGTTGCCCTATGAAACCCGGCTGCAGGCGCGCGATCCCGCCTCCATCGACCTGGTGGTGATCCACTGCACCGAGCTGCCGGACCTGGCCACCGCGCGCGAATACGGCGAGCGGGTGCTGTACGCCGAATCGGGCACCGGCAACAGCGGCCACTACTACATCGACCGCGACGGTTCGGTCTTGCGCTACATCGGCGAGGAACGCATCGCCCATCACGTGCGCGGCTACAACCCGCGCTCGATCGGGATCGAGCTGGTCAATACCGGGCGTTATCCGCATTGGCTGGATTCGCGCCATCAGGCCATGAACGAGGATTACACCGCGGCGCAGATCGATGCGCTGATCGCCTTGTTGAACGATCTGGCCCGGCGCCTGCCCTCGCTGCGCCTCATCGCCGGGCATGAGGATCTGGACACCACCCAAGTGGAAGCCGACGACGATCCGGGCGTGCTGGTGCAACGCAAGCTCGATCCGGGACCGTGGTTTCCGTGGGCTCGGGTGTTGGCGGCTTGCCCGCTCGAGCGGATGCGGCCACAGGCCGGCTGACGACGTCCGTCGGCGTCGAAGAAGGCCCGCGTCCAAACAGCGACACCCAAAGCCGGGACGCTGATCACCTGCGCACGTCTTAAGGCCGCATCGCAGCGGCCGCGTGCAAACAGATGATCCTTTTCGCCCCCACTCTGCGAGAAAGGAACAAGCGGCTCAGCCGGCGCAAATGCGTCGCCACCGCCCGCGACAATCCCGTGCGCTGCGTCGCAGCCGGCGCGTCGGGACCGTTGCACAGTCCGGCTTGCCTCGCGCAGCAAGTGTCTGCGCCGAGCGCATTCCGCTCATGGCCCTCTCGTTCAAGGACGCTCTCATGACACGCTCGATTCCATTCGCGCTCGCTCTCGCGTTTCCGTTCGCGGCCAGCGCCGCCGCGGACACCGTGCAGATCAGGTTAGTCAGTCACGCCTACGCCAATCCCAACGCCTCGCGCAACGCCGAATATCCGGCCATCAGCGCCAATGGCCGCCATGTCGCCTTCGTCTCGCCGGCCAACGATCTCACTGCCCAGCCCGACACCAACCTCTACAGCGACGTGTTCGTCAAAGACCTCGCATGCGGCAGCGTGGAGCGGGTCAGCGATGCCTGGAACGGCGCACAGGCGACCAAGTCCACCTACGAAGGACCGTCGATCAGCGGCGACGGCCGCTACGTGGCATTCGCGTCCTGGGCCGATCTGATGCCCGACGACCCGAACCTCGGCCGTCCCGACGTGTTTTTGTTCGATCGCAGCACCCGCATGCTCAGGCGCATCGGCCCGCCCGCCGCGCTGCCTGCATCCGATGTCGAATACAACAAGAACGCGTACTCCGGCAGTCCTTCGGTCAGCGCGGACGGCCGTTTCGTGGCCTTCCATTCCAACTATCGCGGCTTGGTCGCCGGCCCCAGCAACACCAGCGCTCAGGTCTATCTGTACGAAATCGCCACCGGCACCTTCGTGCGCCTGAGCAATCGCGTCGATGGCGGATTGCCCTCGGGCAGCAACCTGTATCCCCGGATCAGCGCGGACGGCAATCGCGTCGTGTTCCTGAGCTCGTCGTCCGATCTGATTCCCAATCCTGTACGCGGCTCGCCGCATGCCTATGTCTACGACCGCACAACCGGCACCTCCGATCTGGTCGATCGCGCTCCAGGCGCGCTGCCGCCCAACGGCGCCACGGTCGGCAGCAACGGTCGGCCGAAGCCGGAAAGCGAGCCGCAAATGGCGATCAGCGCCGACGGCCGCTATGTCGCCTTCTCCAGCAACGCCACCGATCTGCTGCCGGAGGTCGGCAACGCAAGCCAATGGAATGTCTTCGTTCGCGATACCTGGACGCAGACTCTGACCGCGGTGCGATTGAACGACATCAATCACTGGGGGCGCATGCCCGCGCTGGATGCTTCCGGCAGGAAACTGGTCTACACCTCGCAGAACATGGACTACCAGAGCGGCGACGCCTTCACCGGTCTGTACCGGCGCGACCTGGACGGCGGCGCCTCGAGCCTGCTCACCTCGGGCTACAACCCGGGCGGCCGGGCCATCCCGGAGAACGGACAGAGCCAGCGTGCTTCGTCCAGCGCCGACGGGCTGCGCGTGGCGTTCGATTCGTGGTCGTCGAACCTGCTGCCGGGCATCACCTCCGGCGGCGTGTACGTCGCCGACATCACCCCGGGCGAAGGCCCCGGGTCTCTGCCTTCGACCTGCGTCCGCTGAACGCCGGCAAGGGCGCGGACCGCCGCGCCCTTGCTCCGCCAAGCCGCCGCGCGCCCTTCGCTATACTGCCGGCCTCGTTTTCCGGGCCCGCCCATGACCTCCTCCCCCGTCTCCGAACTGATCGAACTGCTGTCGCTGGAGCGGCTGGAGGACAATCTGTTCCGCGGCCAAAGCCGCGATATCGGCACCAAATACGTGTTCGGCGGGCAGGTCCTGGGCCAGGCGCTGTCGGCGGCGCAGGCCACTCTGGACACCGCGCGCGCGGCGCATTCGCTGCATGCGTATTTCCTCAAGGCCGGCGACATCGAGGCGCCGATCGTCTATCAGGCCGACCGCACCCGCGACGGCGGCAGTTTCTCGGTGCGCCGGGTCACCGCGATCCAGCACGGCCAGCCGATCTTCTTCCTCGCCGCGTCCTTCCACGAGGACCAGGACGGCGCCGAGCACCAGCTGTCGATGCCGGAAGTGCCCAAACCGGAGGACATCGAACCGGCGGCGGCGGTGCCGGCCGAGGTCATGGCCACGCTGCCGAACAAGGTGCAGCGCTGGCTGTCGCGGCAGGGGCCGTTCGAATTCCGCCATGTGTATCCGCGCGATGAGCTCAATCCGCCCAAGCGCCCGCCCTTCCAGCAGGTGTGGTTCCGCCTGAGCGAGCCGGTCGGCGACGCGCCGGAGCTGCATCGCGCGCTGCTGGCCTATGCCTCGGATTTCCATCTGCTGGGCACTACGACCTTTCCGCACGGCATCAGCTACTACCAGCCCAACGTGCAGATGGCCTCGCTCGATCACGCGCTGTGGTTCCACCGCCCCTTCCGCGCCGACGACTGGCTGCTGTATTCGATCGACAGCCCCAGCGCGCACGGCGCGCGCGGGCTGGCGCGCGGGCAGATTTTCGACCGCCACGGCCATCTGGTGGCTAGCAGCACACAGGAAGGCTTGATCCGCGTGGTCAAGGATCAAGCCGCGGCCGGCGCAGTGCCGGCGAAGGAATGACATGAGGCAGGTTTTCAGCAGTCCGCGTCTGGAAAACGTCGAAGGCGTGGCGCAGTTGCTGCGCGATGCCGGGATCGAAATCCGGGTCACCAACGACCGCTCCTACAAAGGCAACCGGCGTTCGAGTTTCAGCTATCGCGAACAACCCGGCGAACGCCCGACGGTGTGGGTGATCCGTTCGGAAGACCAACTGCGCGCGCGCGATCTGTTGCGCGAAGCCGGCTTGATCGACAGCACCCGCGGCGAACAGGCGACGCAGGCGCCGTATCGTTTCCGCTCCGATGTCGATGCCAGCCGCATGCCGTCGGACAAGCGCGCGCTGCGGATCAAGGTCGGCCTGCTGGTGTGCATCGCGGTGGTGCTGGGCCTGGCCTTGTTCCAGGGGCTGCGCAACCGTCCGGCGCCCGCGGTGCCGGTCGATCCGGCCGAGGCCGCGCTGGCGACGCACAAGTTCGACGGCGGCGTCGCGGCGACGCCCGAAGCGCTGGCGCAGACGGTGTTCGCGCAGCAGTTGGCGGAAGCCGACCAGACCACCCAGTGCCTGCGCGTGGACCGCCGCGACGCGCCGCGCAAACTGCTGAACGCCCTCGCCCGCAACGGCCTGCGCCTGCTGCCCTACAGCCAGTGCGTCGAAGTCGCCGACGAAGACAAGGGCAGCATCGCCCGCGACGGCGCGCCGGCCGAGCTGATCGAGGTGCATGCGTTCCGTCCGACCTCGAAAGACGCCGGCACGATCGAATATTCGGCCTACCACCACCGTCTGGCCGCGGCCTACAAGACCCTGGAGGTCAAGCGGGTCGGCGGCAAGTGGACGGTGGTGAAGACGGTGAAGACCGTGCGCTCGATGGGCTGAGCGCACGCGCGGCGGAACCCATCGCGAACCGAAGTTTCGCCGCGGCAATCCGGCCGCGAAGATCGCGGCCGGATTGTTTTGGAAGCTGCCGCCGCAGTCGCGCGGCTTCAATCGCGACGTAGCCGCTTTACCGGCTCGACCGGCGCGCTGAGCGCAGGCCGATCACGAGCGTCCGATCACTCTGCCGTTGACCACCAGTGTGGCCTGGGTTTCCGTGCAGATGCGGCCCGACATATCTGCGCTCCAGTCCGGCGAAATCCGCCTCATTGCCACGACCAGCAAGCAACCCAGCGAATCGTTGCTCGCTACCAGCCCTTGCAGCGGCGCGGTCTCGCCCGGCCTGAGCTTGCGGGTGATGGGCATGACGAACACCTTTCCAGCCGGAGGCAGCCTGATTCCGTCGAACGAGGTCACGAAAAAAATCTCGTTGATGGCGCCATTGGATTCGGCGCAGCTTACCCAAGGCCCTTGCTCTCGCGGATAGCGCCACCCCCTTAAGCGCTTGTCGTAAACGACAGACTCGCAGCCCAGTTCGTCGTTGGAGATCACCAGATGGCTCTGCGTCGTGGAACCGGAGCCATCGCGCACGACTCGCTGCAAAAGCTGGACGTAGAGGCCTTCATAGGCTTGGGAAATGGGCGTCGTGGCCGGGACGACGATCGGGTCGCTATCTGCGGCCGGCGCCGACGCCGGTGCCAGCACGAGCACCGACAGCAGCGCCGAGGCAAGAAACGATTTCGCGGTCATGGAAGTTTTCCTGTAGTGATCCGATTAGACGGCCGCGGCGATGCAGCCGCCGCCTTCGCGCGTCGGCGAAGGCGGATCATTTACTCGCAAACCCGGCTCTCCCGGCATCGGCCGCCCCGCCCGGAGCGAGCGATTTTCGCCAAGGCCATCGCAGTGCGCCGGTTTTCGTATTCGTCCTATCCCCGCGCGGCGGTTCCGGCACCCTCGCCCGCGGCGGCATGGGCCGGTCACATCCGCCGCCACGCGCCGTCATGGTTCACAGACCTCGCCCGATGCCGCACCAGGAACCGCACATATGCGCTACCGTCCCGATCTCCGCCACCGCCCCTCGGCCGGACACTGCGCGCGATGAACGCCGAAGCCCTCAACTCGCTGATCGGCCACGACCTGCCGGCGGCGGCGCGCGGCGACACCGCGGCGTATTCGCGCATCGTCGGTGCCTGCCAGAACTCGGTCACCGCCATCGCCCTGGCGATGGTGCGCGACGTCCACGCCAGCGAGGACATCGCCCAGGAGGCCTTCCTCAACGCCTGGCAGAACATCCGCAAGCTGCAGAACCCGTCCAGCTTCCTGCCGTGGCTGCGCCAGATCACCCGCAATCTGGCACGCGACCATCTGCGCGCGCGCCAGCGCCTGCCGCGCGGCGTGGACGACATGGAAGCGGCGATCGCCTCGGCCGCCGATCCGCAGCCCAGCGCGATCGAGCGCCTGATCGAAGGCGAACGCGCGCAAGTCGCCGCCGAGCTGATCTCGGCCCTGCCCGACGAAAGCCGCGAGGTGCTGTTGCTGTACTACCGCGAAGGCCAGAGTTCGCAGCAGGTCGCCGCCCTGCTCGGCCTCAGCGACGCCGCCGTGCGCAAGCGCCTGTCGCGCGCGCGCAGCAGCGTGCGCGAGGAACTCATGGACCGCTTCGCCGCCTTCGCCACCGCCAGCGCGCCGACGGTCGGCTTCACCACGATGGTCGCCAGCGCGCTGGGCGTGATCACGCCCAGCGCAACCAGCGCGGCGATCCTGGGCGCCGGTTCGCTAGGCTCGGGTCTGGCCAGCAAGCTCGGCGCCGGCGGCATGGGCGCGGCCGGCGCATCGGGCGGCGTGCTCGGTGGAATGCTGGCCTTCTTCGCCGAACGCGTGCTGTCGCCGATGTCGCAGGCGATCGGCGGCGATCCGATCGACGGCGCCTCGCTGAGCGCGCGCATCCACCTGCTGTCGCAGTACACCGGCGCCTACGGCCTGAGCGGCGTGATCGGCGGCATCGTCGGCGGCGCGGTGACGATGATGCTGATGAACCGCTATCTGATGTCCTACGCCGGCAACGACGCCGAACGCCGCGCGATCCGCCGCATGATCCGGATGGTCTCGATCAGCGGCGCGGCGATGGCGGCCTCAGTCCTGGTCAGCCTGGAGGCCAGCCGCGGCTGGGTGCTGCCGGTCGCGTGCACCGCGCTCACCGTGGCGGTCACCACCTGGCAATGGCTGACCTACATACCGCGCGCGCTGGCGCCGAGCGTCGAGCGCATCCGCCGCAACCACGGCTACGACCCGCGCGACAGCTGCGCCTACCGTTGGCTGGTCGGACCGCAGGCGCTGGTCTACAGCATGGTGATTCTGGTCGCGGCGATGGCTTTCATCCTCTGGCGCGAAGGCCGCTTCGGCTGATCGCGGCTTCGCTGCCGCGCGCATCGCAAAAACCACGCCGCGGCGGCGTCCCCTGGCCCGCCGCCGCGGCGTGGCGCGCCCCCGCGCCTTGCTCTGCTCCCCGATTGCACACGCACCGCCCGCCGCGAATCCGATCAAGGCGGCGGATAAGCCTCCGGCGCCGGGGCGAAGTTCACCGGCACCGTGATCGTCGCGCTCGCGCCGCTGACCAGATCCACGCTCAGATTCACCGCCGCGCCGCCGATCGCGCCGCCGCTGGCCGGCGTGCACGCGCCGGTGCCGGCGCTGATCGCGCAGCTCCAGACCGCGGCGAGGGTGGCGCCGTTGGGCAGGTTGTCCTCTATCAAAGCACCGCTGACCGGATCGGGCCCGTCGTTGCGCACGGTGATGGTGTAGCTGGCCGCGCCGCCGGGCGTATAGCTGGCGCTGCCGTCGTCCTTGGTAATCGACAAGGCCGCCTGATTGCGGCTGTTGGTGAAGGTGCAGGTCAGCAGGTCGTCGGCGACCAGGCTCGCGGCGGGAATCGTGTAGACCGTGCCCGCCAGCGTGCCGACGACGCTGCCGCCGGCATTGCGGCAGACCGCGGCGCTGAGGCTGTAGCCGGCCGCCAGCGCGGTCTCGGCGATTGTCACGTCGGTGCCCAGGCTGCTCACCGTGTACGGCTGCAGGCCGGCACTGTTGCTGTCGCCATCGACCTGCACCGGCGTTCCCGCGGTCACCGTGGTGACGGTGCCGGCGGCCTGCGCGGTGTTGCTCAGGGTGAAGCCGAAACTGTCCACGCCGCGCAGGCTGATCTTGTTGAGCGCGATCCGCGGCAACGCGGCGACGACATTGCGCGTGGGCTGATCGCCGGGCGTGGCGAAATCGGCGTCGGACACGTCGAGCAGGTTGTCGCCCATGGTCGCGGCGCGATGCGCCACGCTGGCGGTGTTGTTGATCACCGTGCCGGCGGCGGTCCCGGCGTTGACCCGCACGCGAAAGCGCAGGCTGAAACTCTCGCCCGGCGCGATGGTGCCGCCGTTCGCGCCGTTGGCGCCGGTGCCCAGGCGGAACACCACGCGATTGTTGGCCGCATCGAATTCGGCCTGATCGTCGCCGGCGGCATCGCTCTTGCCACCGGCGTTGGCGCCGCTGACGATGCTCAGACTGCCCGGCTCGAAGGTGGTGTTGGCCGGAATCGCATCGGTCAGCACGCTCTGCAGCGACGCGTCGCTGCCGATGTTCTGGCTGGCGATGGTGAATTCGAGCAATTCGCCCGGCAGCAGGCTGCCGCCGTTGATATCGGTCGAACTCTTGAGCAGTTGATCCTTGAGATTGGGCCGCGACACGTCGGTGGCGCGGCTGATCATGCCGAAGATCAACACCTCATCGCTGCTGCCGCGCGCGCGGATCAGCGCCGAGGTCGCGCTGTTGGGCAAGGGCACGTTGGGCGGCGTGAAATCCAGATCCATGCCCAGCGTGTCCGCATAGTTGGGCGTGCGCGCGGTGAGCAGTGCGCCGTTGCGGCTGATCGTGCTGTTCCAGAAGTTGTTGACCGGATTGACCGCGTTGAACACATTGCTGAGCGTGGCCACGTTGCGGCCGTACTGCAGGCCGGCGCTGCCGTCGACGGTGGCGTCGCCGTCCCAGCCGAGCAGTCCCAGGGTGGTGTTGACCGGCCCGCTGGCCGGCGTGACGAAGCCGCTGAAGGCGATATCCACCGGCACCGAGGCGTCGCTGGCGCTGAGCAGGCCGTCGTAGATGTTGAGGTTGCGCGTCGCGGTCTGGGCCGGATCGCGATACGCCACGACCAGCGCCCATCCGCCCCAACTGCTGCCGCCCGAGCCGAGAGCGCGCGGCGTGGTCTGCACGTTGGCGACGGTGTAGGCGCCGTTGCCGGCGGCGCGCACCAGCGCGGTGACATCGTCGAATCCCTGGTAGGCCGAGTCGCCGAACGCGCCGGCGGAATTGGTCAGCAGTTCGTCGGCGCTGAGCGCGCTGTAGGCCGCCGCGCCCGGTGTGCGCAGCCGCACCGCGTTGCGCGACAACGACGCGCTGACGCCGCTCCAGTACAGACCGGCGAACAACACGGTCGAGCCGGCCGGCAAGGCCAGGGTGGCGCTGCTGGAGTTGAAGGTGGTCGCATCGGTATCGACATCGACGTAGACCATCGCGATGGCCGGGTCCTGGTTCACCACGGTCCCGCTGCCGTTGCGCGCCTGCGCGCACAGAGCCGCGTTGCCGCCGCAATGCAGATTGATGTTGCCGATGCCGACGATGTCGCCGTTGGTCGCCGGGTTCTGATAACGCGGGGCGAAAGCGCGATCGGCGCGGGCCTGCGGCGCCAGCAGCGACCCGCACAAGGCCAGCATCGCGATGAGGCCGGCGCGGCGCCAGACCGGCAGGCGATCTGGTCTTGCGGAACACTCATTCCCTGTGTGCCACGGCGCCATGGTGCATTCCCCTTATGCAACATCTTGGCATCACGATTTTGCGATGCCACGGCACCACTCTTATCCGCAAAACATAGAAAACAAAAGCCTGTGCACGGCCGTTTTCGAAAATAAAATAGTTGTCCGCACTAAGCGTGTACGAAGTACACACTAAGTAAGTAGTAACGATGCAAAAGTCGCGGATATGCCTTCAATCGCGGGGATTTACGCGCCGTCACGTCCGGCATCGAAACGGGTTGCGCGCGAAATCGCGCCGGCATCGCGAGGACTATTCCGCAAAATTGGTGCGTAACTATCGACCAGAACGCGCCAATACGCACATGTCGAAATCGATGACACCGACGCGCTCGCGCCGCTCGGCATCGACCACAAAAAAAGGCGCACATCAGTGCGCCCGCTAGGGGAAAACAAGCACACGCCTCAGTATGCTTGTTCCGGAAAATCCGGCGCGTCGGCTTGTGCTGTCATCGCCGACTTGCGCCTGGGTTCGTTGCCTGTAACTGCCTCGGACACCGGACGGGCGCTCCCGGCCTGCATCCGCGCCATTCGTCCGGCATGCGCCGCGCCGGGTTCCGGCGCGGTTAAACCGATCGCCCGCGCTTAGTGATGCGGGCCCGGCTTGAGGTCGGCCTTGGTCAGGAAACCGTCGCGATCCTCATCGAGGAACGCGAACTCGCTCGCCAGGCGCGGCATCTTTTCCTGCACTTCCAGCTTGCTCAGCTTGCCGTCGTGATTGAGATCGGCCTGAGCGAACTTCTCGTCGAAACGCTTGGCGCGCTCGGCTTCGCGCTTGGGACGCTCGCGTTCGAAGTAACCGCGCAGTTCGCTGCGCACGATGTAGCCGTCGTGGTTGGCGTCGATCTGGGTGAAGGACTCGCTCAACCGCGGCGACTTGGCGGCCTCGGCCTTGCTGATTCGTCCGTCGCCGTCGCTGTCGAGCTTGGCCGCGCCGCCCGGACCGCCGCGATGGCCGCCGTGCTCGCGTCCGCCGCGACGCTGCGGGCGTTCGCTGGCATCGAGCTTGCCGTCGTGGTTCTTGTCGAGCGTGTCGAAGTGCTCGGCCAGGCGCGGGAACTTGGAAGCTTCCTCGCGCGTGATCACGCCGTCCTGGTTGGTGTCGATCTTCATGCGCGGGCGCTGCTGCGAAGCGGCGTCGTCCTGCGGCGCCGCGATGGCCGCACCGGCGAACATGGCCGCGGCCAGCGCGGCGACATAGAAGGGGGAACGGTTCATGCGTTGACTCCTGCGGTCGGTGCCACCGTGGCGCCGATGTCCGGATCAACGCCCTGGCCACGTGGCGGTTGACAAGGCGGTGGGAATATTCATCGCCGCGACAGGCGCGGTGAACGCCGGGTTCACCCCGCCGCCTGCCTTTCCGCCCCGATCGCCGAAACCGGAGCCGCCTGCATGCGCAACACACGAACGCAGCGCTATGCTGAGCCCATGGGCACGCAACCGCAGCCTGACAGCGACGACCTCCGCCTGTTCCACACCGGCGAGCACGCCTGCGGCTACTGGCCGGAGCGCACCGCCCGCGATCTGGTGCTGGACCCGCGCGACCCGCGCCTGCGCGACTGGTATCCGCACGCGCTGGGCTGGGGCTTCCGCCGCTCCGGCGACATCGTCTACCGCCCGCACTGCAGCGGTTGCCGCGCCTGCGTGGCCGTGCGCATTCCGGTCGATCGCTTCGTGCCCGACCGCAGCCAGCGCCGCTGCCTGGCGCGCAACGCCGACGTGGAAATGCGCGTATGCACGGCCGAGCGCAGCGAAGAACAACTGGATCTGTACAAGCGCTACCTGGCCTCGCGCCACGCCGGCGGCGGCATGGACAGCCACGGCGCGGTGGAGTTCGACCAATTTCTGATCGGCAGTTGGAGCGAGAACCGCTTCCTGGAGCTGCGCGAGCCCGGCCACGGCCGCCTGCTCGCGGTCGCGGTCACCGACGTGGTCGATCAGGCGCTGTCGGCGGTCTACACCTTCTACGACCCCGAGCTGTCCGAACGCAGCCTGGGCACCCTGGCGATCCTGCGCCAGATCGAATGGGCGCGGCGCGAGCGGCGCAGCCATCTCTACCTCGGCTACTGGATCGCCGGGCACCCGAAGATGGACTACAAGCGCCGCTACCGACCGTTGGAGGCATTCGACGGTCGCGATTGGCGCGTTTTTACACATTTGTAACACTCGTCTCGTTCAGGTCGTGTATCTCGTAGCCCCGTCGTGACCACGACGTGCGGGACGGCGCCCCTCAAGGCATGGCATGGAGTCGCCACCCTCATCACCTTTCGCCACATGGAGTCCGCAATGAAATTGAACACCCTGTTCCTGGCTGCCGCGATCACCCTGTCCCTGGCCGCGTGCAACAAGCCGGCCGACAAGCCGGCCGAAGCTGCCCCGGCCGCCGACGCCGCCGCTCCGGCCGCGACCCCGCCGTCCCCGACCGACGCTCCGGCTCCGGCCGCGATGCCGGCCGATGCCGCTGCCCCGGCTGCCGCTCCGGCCGCCGCCAGCGTCGGCGTCGCCGAGTGCGACGACTACCTGACCAAGATCAGCGCCTGCTTGAACGACAAGGTGCCCGAAGCCCAGCGCGCCGCGTTCCAGAGCGGTCTGGACCAGAGCCGCAACGCTTGGGCCCAGGCGGCCGCCACCCCGCAGGGCAAGGCCGCGCTGGCCACCGCCTGCAAGACCGCGCTGGACCAGAGCAAGGCTCAGTACGCTTCGTTCGGTTGCACGCTGTAATAGCGGCGATGGCGCCGGCGGTGGTTTAGCCGGCGGTGTTTGGCAGCATTCGACGCCCCGGCTTGCCGGGGCGTTGTTGTTTGTGGGGATTGGCGCAGGTCATCGTAAATTCGCCCCCTTTGAAAAAGGGGGCTGGCGCCTGCGCAGCCCCGCTGCAGACGAACCTGGCTGCGCCGGGGGATTTGCCGTTCGGCGCGACAAAAGCAAATCCCCCCTGCCCCCCTTTTTCAAAGGGGGGAACAGCAACGGCAGACGCAGAAAAACGGCGCGGCGTCGCCCGACAAACGTTGTCACGAAGCCCGCCACCACCCATGCGATCATGCCCCCATGTCCAGACCCCATCTCCCCTACTGCGCCGCCCTCATCGCGGCCCTGCTCGCGGCCTGCACGCAAGTGAACGTACACGGCGATCCCAAAGCCTGGGCGCAGTCCCAGAACGACACCACGGAAAGCGCCGCCGACGCGCGCCTGCGCGTGGCGACCTACAACACCTCGCTCTACGACGACGCCGACGGCGGCCTGATCCGCCGCCTGCAAGCCGGCGACGGCAACGCGCGCAAGATCGCCGCGGTGCTGCAACGCGTGCGGCCCGATCTGGTGCTACTCAACGAATTCGACTACGACGCGCAACAGCGCGCGGCCGATCTGTTCCAGCACGACTACCTGGAAGTCGCCCAGCCCGGCGGCGGCGAAGCGCTGCGTTATCCCTATCGCTATCTCGCCCCGGTCAATACCGGCGTGCCGAGCGGACTGGACCTAGACGGCGACGGCCAGTCCGGCGACGCGCAGCGCGCCGACCGCGCGCGCGGCAACGACGCCTGGGGCTACGGCCTGCATCCGGGCCAATACGGCATGCTGGTGCTGTCGCGTTATCCCATCGACGCCGATGCCGTGCGCAGCTTCCAGAAGTTCAAGTGGAGCGCGCTGCCCGGCGCGCGCCAGCCGCGCGATCCGAAGACCGGCAAGCCCTGGTACGCGGCGAAGGTCTGGCCGCAGATGCGGCTGTCGTCGAAATCGCATTGGGACGTCCCGGTGCGCACGCCGCTGGGCGTGCTGCATTTCCTCGCCGCGCATCCGACCCCGCCGGTATTCGACGGCCCCGAGGACCGCAACGGCGCGCGCAACCACGACGAAATCGCACTATGGGCGCGTTACCTCGACGGCGGCACCCCGTCGTGGCTGTGCGACGACCAGGGCCGTTGCGGCGGATTGGCCGGCGACGCGCGCTTCGTCATCGTCGGCGACATGAATGCCGACCCCATCGACGGCGACGGCGTGCCGGGCTCGATCAAGCAATTGCTGGATCATCCGCGCGTCGATTCAAGCCACGTGCCGAGCAGCGAAGGCGCGGCGCAACGCGCGACCTTCTACGGCTTCCCGCGCAAGGGCAACATCAACGAACATACCGGCGACTTCGGCCCGAAAGCCGGCACCCTGCGCCTGGACTACGTGCTGCCTTCCCGCGGCTGGACCGTGCGCGAAACCGGCGTTTTCTGGCCCAGGTCCGATAGCGAAGAGGCGAAGATTTCCGAGGCCAGCGATCATCATTTGGTTTGGGTGGATTTGAGCAACTGACCAGCAGTGATATCGCTTTGCCCTGCCGCGACGAAAACAGCGACGGACAGAAAGGCATGGCTAGGGACGCGGCTTTCACCGCCTTCGAACACTGGTACGGCTCGCCGATCGGCGAGCCGCTGCGCGCCGCGATCGCCGCGCATGGCGGAGATGAGATCGGCCAAGTGCGCCTGTATGCCGCCGACGAAATCGTCGAACGCAACCAGACCTACGAGACTCAGGTGTATTGCCCGGGTTACGTGACCATCGGCGACGACGGCGGCGGTCGCGCGGTCGTGGTCCACGGCGCGCTTGAGCCGCCGGCTGTGTTCGTGGTCGGGCACGGCAGCATGAGCGCAGACGATTTCGTCGAGGTCGGCGCCGATCTGCACGACTGGATCGCCGACGGCTGTCCCGTCGGCTGACAGCGCGGACACTTGAGTGCCGGGATTTGCGGTTCCGGCGCGCCGGATCGGAAAGCATCGGGCCTGAAGGCCCTCCCACAAAAGCGCAAGCTACCGGGCTCGCCGAAGCTCACGGCTCCGCGCGGAACTCGCGGATCACTTCGATCAGTCCAACGATTTCGTCGTTGAGCGCTTCCAGTTCCTCCGCCGGCACCCACCACTCGGTGTGATGCGCGCCGCCGACTTTCTGGATCGGATAGCGATCCATGAACGCCGCGCGCACTTCGAAGCGGGTGACCGCGCCGTAGCCGCTGTCCTTGACGTTCCAACGCTCGGCGATTTCGGCCGCGTATTGCTCGTTGGTGACCGGATAGAAGATCGGCTGATCCGGCAGACGCGCCGGCCAGCGCTTGAACTCGTTCTCGCGCAATTTCGCCAGCTCGTTCGGGCCGACCGGGCGATACAGGGTGACGGTGTCTTCCTTGCTCATCTCTCGAATCCTTGTGGGCGCCGGCTCGGCCGGCGCTGTGTCGATTACCGATCCGCGATCGCGCAACCGATTCCGGCGATCGCCGGAATCGAATGCATCGTCAACCAATCACTCCGGCTTTTTCGCCGCGATCACCGGCTCCGGCGTCGCCGGCACCGCAGGCGCGGGCTCGGCCTCGGGCGCGACCACCGGCGGTGCGCCCGGCGCGGCGGGCACGGCGGCGCTCTTGGCCGCGGCGATCGTCGCATTGCGCGCCAGGCGCGAGCCGAAGCCGAACGAGGCTTCGCCGTGCGCGGAGACGATCATGCGCACCATGCTGCCGGGCACCATCAACTCCAGCGACAGGTCGCGACCGTCGGAGGTGCGGCCTTCCAGGGTCATCTCGGTGAACGCGCCGCCGGTGTCGATCTCCTTGCACAGCACGTGCATGCCGGCCGGGCCGTCCAGCAGATAAGGACGAATCGCTTCGCCGAGTGCTTCCAGCGCTTGCGGGAAAAAGAAAACGGCGTACCCCTGTGTATCGTTCATCGTCGCTCCGGTCGGGACGGGTGCTTCAGTTCGATTGGACCGCGCTCAGCGCAATTCGATCCGCAGTTGCGCGGCCGCTTCGCGCGCCTTGGCGCGAGCGTGGTCGATGTCGGCGCCCAGCGCCAGGGTCACCGCGACGCGGCGATGGCCCTCCACGCGCGGTTTGCCGAACAAACGCAGTTGGGTGTCGGTCTGGCCCAGCGCGGCATCGACGCCGGAAAACACCGGCACGCCGTGGCCCTGCGCCAGCACCGCGCACGAGGCCGAGGCGCCGTGTTCGCGGATGGTCGGAATCGGCAGGCCGAGAATCGCCCGCGCATGCAGGGCGAATTCGCTCAGGTCCTGCGAGATCAGGGTGACCAGGCCGGTGTCGTGCGGGCGCGGGGAAACCTCGCTGAACCATACCTCGTCGCCCTTGACAAACAACTCCACGCCGAACACGCCGCAGCCGCCCAGATCGTCGGTGATCGTGCGCGCGATCTCCTGCGCGCGCGCCAGCGCGACCGGATTCATCGGCTGCGGCTGCCAGCTCTCGCGGTAATCGCCGTCGCGCTGCAGATGGCCGATCGGCGCGCAGAAGGTGGTGCCGGCGGCGTGGCGCACGGTCAGCAGGGTGATTTCGTAATCGAAGTCGATGAAGCCTTCGACGATGACGCGGCCGGCGCCGGCGCGGCCGCCGGTCTGGGCGTAGTCCCAGGCCTTGTCGATGTCGCCGGGATTGCGCACCAGGCTCTGGCCCTTGCCCGAGGACGACATCACCGGCTTGATCACGCACGGCAGGCCGAGTTCGGCGACCGCGGCGCGGTAGTCCTCGACGGTATCGACGAAGCGGTACGGCGAGGTCGGCAGCTTCAGCGTCTCGGCGGCGAGGCGGCGGATGCCTTCGCGGTCCATGGTCAGGCGCGCGGCGCGCGCGGTCGGGATCACGCGGGTGTCGGTGCCGCGCTCGGCGAACTCATGCTCCAGCTCGACCAGGGTCTGGGTGTGGATGGCTTCGATCTCCGGCACGATCAGGTGCGGGCGCTCGGCCGCGATCAGGGCGCGCACGGCCTGGCCGTCGAGCATGTCCAGCACGTGGCTGCGATGGGCCACCTGCATCGCCGGTGCGTCGGCGTAGCGGTCGGCGGCGATCACTTCCACGCCGAAACGCTGCAGCTCGATCGCCACCTCTTTGCCCAGTTCGCCCGAACCGAGCAGAAGCACGCGAAAGGCGTGCGGGGACAGCGGCGTACCGAGCGTGGTCATGCGTGCAACCTCGAAGCGTGGGGATGTGCCTAGTCTAACTTTCCATGACGGCCCCGCGGCCGCGGGCTATGGCGACACCGGCCCGCATGCGATGCTGTGAAGCATGCCCTCCTCCCCCGTACGGCACCCTGCGCGTGCCGCCGCTTCCGCCTCCGAAACCGCGCGCGCGCCAGGTGCGGCGCGGCCGTGGCGCTGGCGAACGCTGGCGCTGGCGGCCCTGGTCGCGGCGGTGCTGGGCGGCGTCGCGGCGGTGTCGTGCTCGGGCCGCTCCGGCCCGCCCGAGCCGGGCAGCAGCCAGCTCAGCGGCATGTTGCTGGACCCGCAGTTGTCCGAGATCAGCGGCCTGGCCGCCTCGCACCGGCATGCCGACGTGCTGTGGATGCACGATGACGGCGGCAATCCCGAGCGCCTGTTCGCGGTCAACACCCACGGCGACCGCCTGGCCACGCTGCGCATCGAGGGCGTGACCAAGACCGACTGGGAAGACATCGCCGCCTTCGACCTGGACGGCCGCCATTACCTGCTGATCGCCGACACCGGCGACAACGGCGGCCTGCGCCGCACCCTGCAACTGCATATCGTGGAAGAACCGGAGAAGATCGAGAACGCGCGGCTCAA
Source organism: Lysobacter sp. TAB13 (assembly GCF_052113885.1). Classification (NCBI taxonomy): domain Bacteria; kingdom Pseudomonadati; phylum Pseudomonadota; class Gammaproteobacteria; order Lysobacterales; family Lysobacteraceae; genus Lysobacter; species Lysobacter sp. TAB13. The sequence goes on from NZ_JBFRDR010000011.1 coordinate 50,340, forward strand.
GCCGGCGTGGTCCATCGCCTTCCGCTGGCCCGACGGCGCGCGCGATTGCGAGGCGGTGGCGGTGGACATCGCGCGCCGCCAGGTGCTGCTGATTTCCAAGAAGCGTCAGCCGCCGGAGCTGTTCTCGCTGCCGTTGATGCCGGCCGGCAACGCGCTGCAGACCGCAACCAAGCTCGGCGAGCTGGCCGGCGTTCCGCAACCCGACGCCCAGCTCAAGCGCGATAACCCGATGCGGGCGCGGCTGCAGGGCCAGATCACCGCCGCCGACATTTCGCCCGACGGCAGCACCCTGGCGGTGATGACCTACCGCTATCTGCTGCTGTACCCGCGCCAGCCGCGCCAGAACTGGGCCCAGGCCGCGGCCGGCACGCCGCGGGTCCGCGACCTGCCGTGGCTGCCGCAGGCCGAAGCCCTGGGCTGGGCCGCCGACGGCCGCAGTCTGTATGCGACGGGCGAGTTCATTCCGGCGCCGCTGTATCAGATCGCGCCGTAGGCCACGACGCAGCTCCCGAATCTTTTGTGGGAGGGGCTTCAGCCCCGATGCTTTCCGGTCCGAACCCGGAAGGCTGCGAGGTCTGAGCGGAAAGCATCGGGGCTGAAGCCCCTCCCACAAAAGCGGCCCCTCCCACTTCAGGCGCCATGCCGACGAGCGGTCGAATACATCTGATATCAATCTGATATCAATATCTCAGACAACGACCGAGCCACTGCCATGAAAGAGAACCCGACCCAGTCCCTCCCCGGCATCCCGGTGCTGCTGGGATGCCTCGCCGCAGGCGCGCTGGCCGCCTCGGGATTTTTCGGCGGCGTCGCCAGCAACCACGACCTGGGCATCGTGCTGTCGCTGCTGCTCGGCGCCGGCACCTTCTTCGTCCTGTTCGGCCTGTACAAGATCGAGCCCAACCAGGCCGCGGTCCTGAGCCTGTTCGGCCGCTACATCGGCACGGTCAAGGAAAACGGCCTGCGCTGGAACAACCCGCTGTACGCCAAGCGCAAGGTCAGCCAGCGCGTGCGCAACTTCGAAAGCGGCAAGCTCAAGGTCAACGAACTCGACGGCAGCCCGATCGAGATCGCCTCGGTGATCGTCTGGCAGGTCGTGGATTCGGCCGAAGCGGTCTACAACGTGGACGACTACGAAACCTTCGTCCACATCCAGTCCGAATCGGCGCTGCGCGCGATGGCCACCAGCTATCCCTACGACCAGCACCAGGACGGCCAGCTGTCGCTGCGCAGCCATGCCGCGGAGATTTCCCTGCACCTGCGCCAGGAACTGCAGGAGCGCCTGGCCGACGCCGGCATCAACGTCGTCGATGCGCGCATCAGCCACCTGGCCTACGCGCCGGAAATCGCCCACGCCATGCTGCAGCGCCAGCAGGCCAACGCGGTGATCGCCGCGCGCACGCGCATCGTCGCCGGCGCGGTGGGCATGGTCGAGATGGCCCTGGCCGAGCTGCAGAAGAACGGCGTGGTGCAACTCGACGAAGAACGCAAGGCGCAGATGGTCAGCAATCTGCTGGTGGTGCTGTGCGGCGATCGCGGCGCCCAGCCCATCGTCAACGCCGGCACCTTGTACTGAGGACGCGCGAATGAGCATGCCCGCCAACGCATTCATCGTCCCCGGCGTGATGGTGATCAGCGCCGTCCCAATCCTGGTCGCCGCGGTCCTGGTCGCGCGCGGCAACCTGCACCTGATCAACGGCCTGGACGCCTCGCGCCTGCGCGATCCGGCGGCGGCCTGCGCGCGCTTCGCGCGGCTGCTGGCGCTGGTCGCCATTTCGATGTTCGCCGCCGCGCTGGGCTACTACTGGGCGCACGGCAACCAGAACCACATGATGATCGTCACCGTCGCGCTGCTGGTCGCGGTCAACGCGGTCGCGGTGGCGATGCTGCTGGCGCTGGCCGCGCTCAAGCGCGACTACCGCGAACCCGGGCAAGGCGACGCGAAGGGAACTCGCAGCGAGCGGACGCGCGGCCGGTGAGCGAGAAGAAAGCCTATCCGCTGCGCATCAGCGCCGACGTCCTCGCCGCCGCGCAGCGCTGGGCCGACGATGAGTTGCGTTCGCTCAACGCCCAGATCGAATATGTGCTGCGCGACGCGCTGCGCAAGAGCGGCCGGCTGCCGCGCCAGGACCCCGCCACGCCCGAGGAAGACGCATGAGCCCGCAGTGGAAACACCACGTCACCGAACTGACCTACCAATTGTTCGAGGCGCCGATGCGCGAACGCATCCAGGCCGAACTCGACCAGCGCGGCGCGCAGGGCTGGGAACTGGTCGCGGTCGAGCACGATCCGGCCATTCTCGGCACGCGCCTGTATTTCAAGCAGCCGGCGTAGACAAAGCAACAAACAAACACGTAAACAAATCGTTAGCGCATGAATCGCGGCACGCTCTCGCGCGCCGCCAATCTGGCATGCCACCGCCGCAGCGGCTAACCTGCCTGCATGCGCGGCCACGGCAACCTTCTGATCAACACGCCCGAGATCGAACTATGGCCGGGCGGCCTGCTGCGCGCGCGCAGCAATCACGATGCGCGCGCCCTGTCGCGCGCGCGCCATGTGCTGCGGCGCAAACGCGACGGCCGCTTCCTCGCCGCCGATCTGCCCGAAGGCCTGTTGCCGCTGGTGCACCGGCTGATGCGCGAGGACGGCATCGACGCCGCGCTCGACGCCCTGGACTGCATCGTCGAATACCGGCGCGAAGGCCTGGTCCGGGTCGGCGAATTGCCGCTGGGCCGGCTCGAAGAACGCCTCGACGGGCTGGGCCTGGACGCGGACGGCTACGAGTCGCGCACCGGCCTTGCGCTGATCGCCGAACCCGATCGCCTCGCCCTGGCCGGCTTCGACCGCTTCCGCCGCCCGCTGTGGCTGCATCCGGCCGCCGCGCGCGCCTGGACGCACCTGCGCGAGGCCGCGATGCGCGACGGCGTCGTGCTCGATGCGATCTCCGGCTATCGCAGCCACGATTACCAACTGGGCATCTTCGAACGCAAACTCGCGCGCGGGCAAAGCGTCGGCGACATCCTCAACGTCAACGCCGCGCCGGGTTACAGCGAACATCACAGCGGGCTGGCGCTGGACATCGGCGCGCCCGGCGAGCCGCCGGCGGAAGAATCCTTCGAACACACCGGCGCTTTCGCCTGGCTGCGCGAGCAAGCCGGCGGATACGGCTTCGTCATGAGTTATCCGCGCGGCAACCCGCACGGCATCGTCTACGAACCCTGGCATTGGCGCTATGAGCCGGTCTGAGACGGCCGCGGTGCGCGTGTCAGCCGTCGCGCGCCGTGCGCCGAGGCACTCCCTTCCCTTTCGTTCGCCCTGAATCATGATGCCGCCCGATACCAGACACTACAGCGACGCCGGCGTACTCGAAGCCTGGCACGAGAACGCCGAACCGTGGACCGAAACGGTGCGCAGCAAGGCGATCGAAAGCCGGCGCCTGGTCACCGACCACGCCATCGTCGATGCGGCCCTGCGTCTGGCGCCGCGCTCGGCCCTGGACCTGGGCTGCGGCGAAGGCTGGCTGACCCGCGCGCTGGCCGAGTGCGACATCCGCGCCTACGGCGTGGACGCGGTGCCGGCGCTGGTCGAGGCCGCGCGTCAGGCCGATCCCGGCGCGCCCGCCGACCGCTACGCCTGCCTGAGCTACCAGGCCATCGCGCGCGGCGCGCTGGATGCCCGCTACGACCTGGTGCTGTGCAATTTCTCGCTGCTGGGTTTCGAAGTGGTCGCCGAATTGCTGGCCGCGATCCCCGGCTTGCTGGCGCCGGGCGGCAGCGTGCTGATTCAAACCCTGCACCCGCCGCTGGCCGGCGGCGATGCGCCGTATCGCGACGGTTGGCGCGACGGCGACTGGACCGGTTGCGGCAAGTCCGCCGGCGCCGCCGCATTCGGCGAACCGGCGCCGTGGTATTTCCGCACCATCGGCAGCTGGATCAGCCTGATCCGCAGCAGCGGCCTGGAACTGCGCGAGTTGTCCGAACCGCTGCATCCGCAAACCAAGCAACCGGCGTCGCTGATCCTGGTCGCGGCGGCGCCGGAGCCGCGCTGAGCCGCGACGGCGCGGAAAACTCCGCCGTAAAGATCGCAGTCGTACCGACACCTGCTGCACACCGGAGAGGCAATGGACGCCGACACCCGCCGCACCTTGGAACGCTCGCACGCCTCCTGCGCCGATCCGGACCGGCGCAGAGTGCTGCAAGCCCTGGCCGCCTCCGCCGCCCTCGCCGCCGCCGGATGCGCGCGCGAATCGTCCGATCACGACGAACGCCGCCTGCACGACATCAGCGGCATCGATGAAACCAACGTCGCGCGCGTGCTCAAGCCGGCTTCGGTCGCCGCCGTCGCCGCCGCGTTGCGCGCCAGCCGCGGTGGCGTCTCCATCGGCGGCGCGCGCTGCAGCATGGGCGGGCAGATCGCCTGCGAAAACTCGTTGCATCTGGACATGCGCGGCCTGAACCGGCCGGTCGCGCTCGACCTCGCGCGGCGGCGCGTGCGCGTGCAGACCGGCATGCGCTGGCGCGAGATGCAGGAACTGATCGACCCGCACGGGCTGGCGGTGTCGATCATGCAGAGCTACAGCAGTTTCAGCATCGGCGGCTCGCTGTCGGTGAATTGCCACGGCCGCTACGTCGGCAAGGGCAGCCTGATCCACAGCCTGCGCACGCTGCAACTGGTGGACGCCGATGGCCAGGTACATGAGCTCGACCGCGAGCATCGCCCGGACTTGTTCCGCGCCGCAGTCGGCGGCTACGGCGGCCTGGGCGTGATCACCGAAGCCGAGTTCGACCTCGTCGCCAACCACCGCATCGCCCGCCGCGCCGAGCGCGTGGCGCTGGACGACTACCCGGCCTGGTTCGCCCAGCGCGTGCTCGCCGATCCGGCCAGCGTGCTGCACAACGCCGACCTGCTGCCGCCGCGCTTCGACGCGCCGGTGGCGGTGACCTGGACCCGCTGCGAGGAACCGCTGACGCTGAGCGAACGGCTGGTGCCGCGCGACGGCGATTATCGCCACGACCGCAAGATGATCTGGAGCGTGTCGGAACTGCCCGGCGGCTCGTGGCTGCGCAAGCGTTACTCGATCGATCAGATGCTGCGCGAACGCGAAGTGGTGTGGCGCAATCACGAAGCCAGCCTGGACATCGCCTCGCTGGAGCCGCGCACGCGCCGTTACTCGACCTATCTGCTGCAGGAATACTTCGTGCCGGTGCCGGCCTTCGCCGCGTTCGCGCGGGCGATGACGCGGGTGCTGCGCGACAACGAAGTGCATGCGCTGAATGTTTCGATCAGGCATGCGCCGGCCGACCGGCAATCGTTGCTGAGCTGGTCGCCGACGCAGGTGTTCTCGTTCGTGCTGTATCACAAGCAGCGCAGCGGCGAACGCGAGGACGCGGTCGCCGGGCAATGGACGCGGCGGCTGATCGATATCGCTCTGGATCACGGCGGCCGCCATTACCTGCCGTATCGGCTGCACGGCACGCGCGAGCAATTCCTGCGCGGTTATCGCTCGGCGCCGGAGTTCGCCGCGATCAAGCAGGCGTTCGATCCGCGGGGGCGGTTTCGCAATCGGATGTGGGACAAGTATTTGCCTGGGTGATTGCAGGTTGCGTGGCGATTTGAGCGAAGAGCATCGGGCCTGAAAGGCCCTCCCACAAGAGACCTCGTAGCTTCGAAGTTTGTTGTGGGAGGGCCTTTCAGGCCCGATGCTTTCGGCTCAGCTCGCGACAGCCCCCCACCCTCAATCCTGCGACCGATTGACCTTCATCTTCGGCCCATCGGCGATATCCGCGATCCGCCACAGATACAAACTCGCATAGCTGCGATACGGCCCCCAGCGCTCGCCGGTTTCGGCCAACACCTTCGACGCCGGCATCGCATCGAGTTGATCCACCCGCTGCGCGCCCTTGCGGATGCCCAGATCGTCCACCGGCAGAATGTCCGGGCGGCCCAGGCGGAACATCAGCATCATTTCCACCGTCCAGCGGCCGATGCCGCGGATCGGCACCAGCGCGGCGATGATCGCGTCGTTGTCCATCGCCGACATGCGGCGCAGATCGGGAATCTCCCCGCGCTCCTCGCGCGCGGCCAGATCGCGCAGCGCCAGCAGCTTGTTGCCCGATACGCCGCAGCCGCGCAAGGTCGCGTCGTCGCAGCGGCCCAGGGTGTCGAAATGCAGGCGCGTGCTGGCGATCGCGGTCTCGACCCGGCCGACGATGGTCGATGCGGCCTTGCCGCTGAGCTGCTGGAACAAGATCGCCCGCGCCAAGGCATCGACCGGATCGAACTTCTGCCGCCAGCGCGGATCGGTCGGGATCGGCCCGTTTTCCAGCCGATCCACTTTCTTCATCCACGCTCCCAGCTTGCGGTCGCGCTTGCTCAGGTAGGCGTGCGCGGTCGGCGCATCGAATCCACGGACGTGTCGCGGCATCTCAGCGCCTCAATGCGTCGGCGGCGTACGCCAGCCAGGCCAGGATCAGCAGGCTGCCGCCGAACGGCAGCAGCCCGGTCGAGGTATTGAAGAAGTACGCCGCCGCCAGGCCGCCGGAAAACACCGCCACGCCGATCAGCACCGCCAACAGCGCCAACCGGGTCAACACCCGCCGCGCCGACGGCGCCAATGCGGCCAGGGCGATGCCGTGGCCGAAGGCGAACACCGCCGCAGTCTGCAGGCGCGATTGCGAATGCGCGTCGGCGAGGTGAGCGGCATAGGCCGACAGCGCGACCGCGAGCGCGGCCAGCAGCGCGCCGGCGGCGACCAGCGCGCGCGCCGACAGCGGCGGCGATTCGGGCGAGCGCCCGTTGCGGGATTCGGAAGCGGGAAGATTCATGCGGGCGGACGCGGCCGGATCTTGGAGCGGCCAACGATAGCAGCCGCGGCCGCGCGCGCCGACCGCCGACGGCGCTGTTGCCGGCGCATGCAACACAAAAAAACGCGCCGCGGATAACCGCGGCGCGTTTGGATGGCGAACGCCGCAGCAGCGGCGCCCCGATGTCGCGAGGTATTACTTGACCGGCCAGTACACGTCGAACTGGCCCAGGGCCGGATCGAAGCTCTGATCCACGCCAGCCTTCCAGGCCTCGTACGGACGGTCGCTGGTGCTGTAGCCGCGGGTCAGCGCCCAGGCGCGGACCGCGTCGCGCACCGGCGGCAGCGCGGCGATGTTGTGGCCGCCGCTGGAGGCGACGACGACCTTCGAGGCCGGCTGCAGCGAGGCCTTGACCGGACCTTCGACCTTGACGTCGATCGCGGTCGCCTCGGTGCTGGTGTCGCCCTTCTTGCGCACCACCTGGACGGTGTCGAAGTCGTAGGTTTCGCTGCCGAACTCGTTGGTCACCACGCGGATCGGACCGACCGCCTCAAGACCGTTGGCGGCGATGACCTTGTTGATCCATTCCATGTTGGAGTGGATCTGGGCCTTGATCTTGTCGTTGTTGCGCTCGACCGCGGCGTTCACGCTGAGGATGTTCTCGGCCGGACGGTCGATGACCTTGGGCGCGTTGGCCGGATCGGTCTCCGACAGCTTGGAGTAGTCGTAGTTCGGCACGGTCGCCAGCAGGTTGCTCAGCTGCGCCAGACCGATCTTCATGTCTTCGCCGATGTTGCTGCTGACGTACAGGCCCGAGTAGCGGCCCAGCAGGTTCCAGCCGTAATCGACGTCGTAGGTCTGGGTGATCTCGACGTTGCGATTGTTCTTGCCGGTGGGCTTGAGGGTGAACTCGCTGCGCTTGTTCTCGCCGCGCTCGGGGTTGCTGATCTTGTAGCCGACCAGCTTGCCCGGCTCGCTCTTGACGATTTCCCAGCTGCCGTTGCCCAGCGCGCGTTCCTTGGACGAATACTCAAGACGGGCGCCCACGCCCTCATCCTTGCCGACGAGCTTGATCTCCATGGCGGGATCGCGGCGTGCGAGCGGGTTCCATTCCTTGAAGCGACGCATGCTGTTCAAGGTGTCGAACACGATGGTCAGCTTGCGGTTGGTCTCAACCGAGTGCGACAGATGGCGGCTCGCCGGCAGCGCGATGCCGACGATCAGGAACAGCGCGGCGACGATCGCCAGGGAAATCAGGATCTCGATCAGACGGGTCATTCAGGTTCTCCAGGGCCGGGCCCAGGTCGGGCCAGGGGCGCAGACCCACAATCGTAGCAAGATAAATACCGGCAGGGGCAGCCGTCACAGCCAAGAAAGATCATCGAAGCGTCCGCGATCCCGGTTTGGCCGCGAAAAGCTTTGAACTTGACGGCTTTTTGCCGGCTCGCGCCGGCATTCGCAAGCGTACGCACGCGCCGATGCACAAATCAGGACAACTGCCGCGGGCCGCCGCTGCGCGCGAATGCGGCGGATCGGTCGGCCCTCGCGCGCCGCGACGGCCCGGCGCGGCGCGCCGGACCGCGACGCCGGCTCAGACCAACTGCAGCTCGAACGCCTTCAGCACCGCCCGGGTGCGGTCGCGCACGCCCAGTTTGGACAGGGTGAGAACGGGCCGCCTACGCGGCACTGCCGCGTGGCCCGTTCGAACGCCCGGCGCGCAGCGCCGGGCCGGACATCCTTCGATCAGACCAACTGCAGCTCGAACGCCTTCAGCACCGCCCGGGTGCGGTCGCGCACGCCCAGCTTGGACAGGATGTTGGACACGTGGTTCTTGATCGTGCCCTCGGCCACGCCCAGCGAATTGGCGATCTCCTTGTTCGAGAAGCCGCCGGCCATCAGCCGCAGGATCTCGGTCTCGCGCTCGGTCAGCGGGTCCGGGCGGTCCAGGCTGACGAAATCGTTGCGCATGTGCTCCAGGCCCGAGAGCAGGCGCTGGGTCATCGCCGGCTGGACCAGCGAACCGCCGTCGGCCACGGTCTGGATCGCGCCGACCAGTTGCTCCAGCGACACGTCCTTGAGCAGATAGCCCTTGGCGCCGGCCTTGAGCCCGGCCAGGACCAGTTGATCGTCGTCGAAGGTGGTCAGGATGATGGTCGGCGGCAGGTAGCCCGAGCGCGCCAGCGCCTGCAGGGCCTCCAGGCCGGACATCGCCGGCATGCGCATGTCCATCAGGACCACGTCCGGGCGGATCGTCGGGATGATCTCGACCGCCTGGCGGCCGTCGCCGGCCTCGGCCACGACCTCGATGCCTTCGGCCAGGGCGAGTAGCGAACGCACGCCCTGCCGGACCAGGGTCTGGTCATCGACAAGCAACACGCGGATGGGGGTGGACGTCATGTCAGAACTCCTTCGCGGACCATGGCGGCCGCGGTGGCGGGCAGAGTCAGATGCAGGCTGAAGCCTGCGTCGGCCCGGGTTTCGATACGCAATTGGCCGCCGTACTGCTGCAACCGCTCGCGCATGCCGCGCAAACCGTTGCCGGCGATCAGGTGATCGGCGCCGCGGCCGTCGTCGCGCGCGCTCATGAGGATTTGTTCGCCGCTGCGGCGTACATCGATCCACAAGTGCTGCGCGCCGGCATGGCGCACGGTGTTGGTGACGATCTCCTGGGTGCAGCGCAGCAGCACGTGGGCGCGCTCGGGATCGTCCAGGGTCAGGGGCGTTTCGATGTCCATGCGGATGTCCAGCGCCGGTACGTTTTCGGCCAGCGGGCGCAGCGCCAGCGACAGGTCGATGGCGCCGTTCTCGCGCAATTGACTGACCGCCTCGCGCACGTCGGTGAGCAGCAGCCTGGCCAGAGTATGCGCTTGCTGCACGTGCTCCTTGACCCGGCCCTCGGACAGATGGCCGGCGACTTCCAGGTTCAGGCTCAGCGCGGTCAGATGGTGGCCCAGCAGATCGTGCAGTTCGCGCGAAATGCGCGTGCGCTCGTTGATGCGGGCGCTTTCGGCCAGCAGCGCGCGGGTCGCGCGCAGCTCGGCGTTGAGCCGGCGCTGGTCCTCGCGCGCCTGGGCCTGCTGCATGGCCACCAGGGAGCTGACGAACACCAGGCTGGAGAAGCCGGCATAGGCCACCGACTGGACGATGGCGACCATCAACGGCTGGCCGATGGCGATCACGAACACCGGAATGATCGACAGATTGCTCAGAATCAGCCACGCCACCCCGATCCGCAGCGGCAGCAGCCACGGCAGCAGCCCGGCCACCACCATCAGCAGAATGCTGCCGATGCCGCTGTTGGAGTAGTAGCCGACCCCGATCGCGCAGGCGGTCAGGACCAGCAGCAGGGCGTGGTCGGCCGGTCCCGGCCGGCGCTGGCCCAGGCCGCGGCTGGCCCACCAGTAGACCGCGCCGAAGGCCAGGTGGATCGCCACCCAGCGCAGGATCAGCAGGAAAAAGGTGTGTTCGCTGCCGCCGGGCAGGGAGGACGCCGCCTCCGGCTCCAGCCACATGATCACCAGCCAGCACCCCGCCATGCCCCAGGTGAACAGCCCGGCGAACCGCATGAGTTGAGTAGGAGTGAGGCGAGCCAGCATGAATGCATGCTAACGGTATGGGCCCTCCCGCGGAGCCGTCCAGAAGTCATGCACTTGGCGTTCGCGGCAAAGGGATGCCCGTGCGATAATCGGGCCGCCGGCACGGAACGCGTGCCGGTTTTTGAATACTTGGAGCGTGGAATGTCGATCGTCGTCCGCGACGTGCGTGAGCACGAGCTGGATTCCGTCCTTGCCCTCAACAACGCCGCCGGACCCGCGATCCTGCCGCTGGATGCGGCCCGTCTGCGTCATTTTTTCGATACCGCCGAGTACTTCCGCGTCGCCGAGCGCGACGGGACCCTGGCAGGTTTCCTGATCGGCATGGGCGCCGGCAGCGATCACGACAGCAGCAATTTCCGCTGGTTTCTTGAGCGCTACCCGGATTTTTTCTATATCGACCGCATCGTCGTCGCCAGCCGCCGCCGCGGCGGCGGTGTCGGCCGCGCGTTCTATGCCGACGCCCAGAGCTATGCCGAGCTGCGTTACCCGCAGCTGGCCTGCGAGGTGTTCCTGGAAGGCGGCAACGACCCGGCCCTGCTGTTCCACGGCAGCTTCGGCTTCCGTGAAGTCGGCCAGCACGTCATGCAGGAGGCCGGCGTGCGCGCGGCCATGCTGATGAAACCGCTGTGCAGCTACCCCTGGGTGCGCGACACCTACGGCGACGCCCTGCCCGAGGCCAGCTGGCTGACCCGCCCGCGCGTGCCGGTGGCCCGCGTCCAGGCCGACGCGCCGCGCCCCACCGGAACCTGCCCGTGAGCGTGGCCGTGGATTACGAACAGGCCGGCGAACTCAAGATCGGCCAGGTCGGCATCGCCAACCTGCGTATCCGCACCCTCGATGTCGAACGACTCACCGAAGAAATGCGCAGCCGCGTGCAGCGCGCGCCGAACATGTTCGGCCGCGCCGCGGTGGTGATCGATTTCGGCGGCCTGAGCCACACCCCCGACACCGCGACCGCGCAAGCGCTGCTCGACGGCCTGCGCGCCGCCGGCGTGCTGCCGGTGGCGCTGGCCTACGGCACCAGCGAGACCGACCGCCTGGCGCAGGCGCTGGGCCTGCCGTTGCTGGCCAAGTTCCGCGCCTCCTACGAGCGCGGCGAAGCCGGCGCGGACGCCCCGGCGGCGCCGGCGCCCAAGCGCGAAGCGCCCGCACCCGCCGCCGAACCGGCCCGCGCCGCGCGCGCCCCCGCCCCGGCGGCGACCGCTGCGGCCTCCTCGGTCGGCATGATCCAGTCCACCCCGGTGCGTTCGGGGCAGCAGATCTACGCCGACAACCGCGACCTGACCGTGCTGACCACGGTCGGCGCCGGCGCCGAAGTCATCGCCGACGGCTCGGTGCACATCTACGGCCCCCTGCGCGGACGCGCGCTGGCCGGCGCGCAAGGCAACACCAAGGCGCGAATCTTCTGCCGCGAGTTCCATGCCGAACTCGTGGCGATTGCAGGCCATTACAAAGTGCTCGAAGACATACCGAAGGAATTGCGCGGCAAGGCCGTGCAGATCTGGCTGGAAGACGAACAAATCAAGATTGCGGCGCTGGATTGACGCCGCACGAACGGAGGAAAGTATTTTGACCGAGATCATTGTTGTCACTTCGGGCAAGGGCGGTGTCGGCAAGACCACGACCAGCGCCAGCCTTTCCTGCGGCCTCGCCCGGCGCGGCCACAAAGTAGCGGTGATCGACTTCGACGTCGGCCTGCGCAATCTCGACCTGATCATGGGCTGCGAACGCCGCGTCGTGTACGACTTCGTCAACGTCGTCAACGGCGAAGCCAACCTCAAGCAGGCGCTGATCAAGGACAAGCGCTTCGACAACCTGCACATCCTGGCCGCTTCGCAGACGCGCGACAAAGACGCGCTGACCAAGGAAGGCGTGCAGAAGGTGCTGGAAGACCTGGCCGCGGAAGGCTTCGACTACATCGTCTGCGATTCGCCGGCCGGCATCGAAAAAGGCGCGTTCCTGGCCATGTACTTCGCCGACCAGGCGGTCGTGGTGGTGAACCCGGAAGTCTCCTCGGTGCGCGACTCCGACCGCATCCTCGGCCTGCTCGCGTCCAAGACCCGCCGCGCCGAGAACGGCGAGAAGGTCAAGGAACACCTGCTGCTCACCCGCTACAGCCCCAAGCGCGTGGAAGACCAGGAGATGCTCAGCATCGGCGATGTCGAGGAAATCCTCGGCCTGAAGACCATCGGCGTGATCCCCGAATCCGGCGACGTGCTCAACGCCTCCAACAAGGGCGAGCCGGTGATCCTGGAAACCGAATCCGATGCCGCCCAGGCCTACGACGACGCCGTCGCTCGCCTGCTTGGCGACACCCGCCCGATGCGCTTCACACAAGTGGAAAAGAAGGGCTTCTTCACCAAGCTGTTCGGAGGCTGAGCTTATGGGTCTGTTCGACTTCCTGCTGGCCAAGAAACCCACCGCCTCCGTCGCCAAGGAGCGTTTGCGCATCATCGTCGCGCACGAACGCGCCGGACGCGGCGGCGGCCCGGACTACCTGCCGATGCTGCAGCGCGAGCTGCTCGAAGTGATCCGCAAGTACGTCAACGTCGATGCCGAATCGGTCAAGGTCGACCTGATCGGCGAAGGCGACAACAAGGTGCTCGACATTTCCGTCGCGCTGCCGGAAACACCGAATCCGGCGCAGGCGTAACGGCGCGGCCGACCTCCCGGCCAACGCCGTTGTCGCGTATTTTCCGGTAACCGCAGCGGCGCACGCCGCGACACAGCGCCAACCAAGCGGCGTGACGACCGCATGCGCTATCACGCGCCGCGGCAGCGGCCGCAAAGTCCTGTTCCAGCGCCTCACGCCCTGCCGGCGAGGTTCGCGCTACCCGCGCAAACACCGCTCTCATCCCTGAAACCTTCCGCGCCATGCTGACCCTGTCCGACATTGCCTTCGACGACGTCGCCGCCCTGCTCGCGCGCTACGGCCTGCGCCTGGAGCGCGTCGCCGACGGTGAGCCGATTCCGGGCAGCTATTGGGGCGAATGCGAGGCCGGGCTGATCGGCAGCACCGTCTACGCGCGCGGCGACACGCCCGTGCACTCGCTGCTGCACGAAGCCTGCCACCTGATCGTGCTGCCGCCGGAGCGACGCGCTCAGGTGCATACCGACGCGACCGATTCGATCGAGGAAGAAGACGCGGTGTGCGTGCTGCAGTCGCTGCTCGGCGATGCCATTCCGGGCGCCGGAAGCGAGCGCATCCTCGCCGACATGGACGAATGGGGCTACACCTTTCGTCTGGGATCGGCGCGGGCTTATGTCGAACAGGATGCGGAGAGTTCGTGGCAGTGGCTGGCTGCGCATGGGCTGGTGAAGCTGCCCGAGCGCAGCCTGATTCGCTGAGCCACCCACTCAGCACAGATCTGGCGTCACACGCGGCGCCTGCCCGACAATCGAACTGACGTTGTCCCACGCTCCTTCGGACTCGCAGACATGGGCAGTTCGCTCGCCGCCAACCACCCGGCTTTCATCGACAGCCTGCCGCTGATCCTCGTGGCCGTGGCGACGGCGATCCTCATCGTCGGCACCTGCCGTGCCTCGCGCATGAATCATCGACGACTCGGTAAGCGCTGGAACTTCTGGACGCGCAATCCGCTGGAGCTTGTGAGCTACAACCGCCGCGAATGGGCGGTGTATCTGATCTCGGTCGGTGCGTTCGTCGCACTCGCGATCATCGCGATACGCCTGGAATGCGCTTGCGGCTGAGAAGGGCGGTGAGGCCGACAAGGCTGCGACGGCAGCGAGGCAAAGGGCTGGCAGAGCGGTCACCGACGCCTTCCCTGGCGCCGACGCCATTCAAACTCTGCGGTTCCGGCTATCCCCATAACCGGTTCCGACTGGCACTGCTGTTGCTTCCCTTCCCCTGATGCGCCATCCAGGCGCTTACCCCCACCGAGTTCCTGGCGGCGCGCGCCTCAGCGCGCGGCCGGCCTGCGTTGCGTGTCTTCAACGGCATACGCCGGCCGCGGCGCCGCGACGGGCACCGGGACAGCACGATCGATTTCGACTTCGGCCTCGTTGACCGGATCGGGCAGCGCGCGCGCCGCGGTGCGGTTCGGGCCGGCGTCGGCCGGGCCGTTGATCATCACCACGCCGACCGCGGCCAGCGCCAGCAGCGCGAACATGACGATGCGGGCCAGATGGATGCCGCTCAGGCGGCCGTGAGAGCGGGCCGGCGCGTGCTCGCGCGCCCAGCTCAGGTCGGCGGAGAACAAATACGCGCCGCCGTCCCGGCCGCGCAGTGGCAATGTCGTCAAGGTGGCCGTGTGCAATTTGCCGCTCGCGGTCCGCGTCGTAGATTTCATGCCTTATCCATTGCTGCCAAGACGGGTGCCAGGAGCCTGCCCCGCTGCCGGCGGAGCAACCGATGAACGGCTGCCCTTGGACGTCACTTTTTCCGTTTTCGCGTCACAAATCAAATCGGTTTTTGTGACAGGGGTCGAGGAGCCGACTCCCCTGGCTGTTCCACCGGCTGAACGAAGCGACCGCGATACCTGCCTGCGTTGCGTGCAGATCACGTGAATACGGAAAAATTAACAATCTAACCGTTTACACGTAACAAAATATTTACTTTATATCGCGACAACGATTGCAGTTCCGCGCGTCGAAAACACCTGAATAGGTCAAATCGGTCCTCGCGGCGGAAATCCGGTAACCGTTTTCAGTCCGGGCCTTGTGCCGGATGTGCGCAAAAGCTCACAAGCCGCCTCCGGCCGCGGCAGCCGGCCGGCCCCGCCGTCGCACTGCAGCTTGCGCGGGACCCGAGCGGCCTCTAGCCTTCTGGCTCGCGCGCAAAGCGCAGCACTATTCCGGAGAGAGCACACATGAAATATGTCCGCGCCTTGTTGGCGCTCGGCGTCGCTGCGGCCGTGATCGGCGTGGCCGGCTGCAAGAAGGAACCCGTCCCCTCCCCGAGCACCACCGCCCCGGCCGTCGCGCCCGCGGGCGAAACCGCGGATCAGTTCATCGCTCGCGTCAACGACGAATACAAGAAGATGTATCCGGAGATGACCGCCGCGCAGTGGCTGTCGTCGACGTACATCAACGACGACAGCCAGTTGCTGTCGGCCAAGGCCAACGAACGCTATCTGACCCAGCTCAACAGCTGGATCGAGCAATCGAAGAAATTCGAAGGCCAGCAGATGTCGCCGGCCACCGCGCGTTCGATCCAGTTGCTGAAGATCGGCACCGCGATGCCGGCGCCGAAAGATCCGGCGCGGCTCGCCGAACTCACCCAGATCGCCACGCGCATGGAAGGCATGTACGGCTCGGGCAGCTACTGCAGCGGCCCTGGCGACACCGACTGCCGCCAGCTCGGCGATCTGGAAGACGTGCTGCGCAACAGCCGCGACTACGACGCCCAGCTCGACGCCTGGAAGGGCTGGCACACCATTTCCAAGCCGATGCGCAAGGACTACATGCGCTTCGTCGAACTGGTCAACGAAGGCGCGAAGAACCTCGGCTACGCCGACACCGGCGAGTTGTGGCGTTCGGGCTACGACATGAGCCCGGTGGAACTGGCGGCGGAAACCGATCGCCTGTGGGGCCAGGTCAAGCCGCTGTACGAACAACTGCACTGCTACACGCGCTCGCGCCTTGAATCCAAGTACGGCACCGACAAGGGCCAGACCAGCGGCGGCATGCTGCCGGCGCATCTGCTCGGCAACATGTGGCAGCAGGACTGGGGCAATTTGTGGGACGTGCTGGCGCCGTACAGCGAACAGCAGGCCGGCAGCCTCGATATCAACGGCGCGCTGGCGCGCCAGTACCAGCAAATCCTCGACGCGCAGGAAGCCAAGGCCGGCGGCGATCGCGGCCCGCTGGAGCAGGCGCAGACCGAAGTCGATGCCAACCTGGCCAACGCCAAGCGCATGACCGAACGCGCGCAGGACTTCTACGTCTCGCTCGGCATGCCCAAGCTGCCCGACAGCTATTGGAACAAGACCCAGTTCATCAAGCCGCGCGACCGCGACGTGGTCTGCCACGCCAGCGCCTGGGACATGAACATGGGCGGCGACGTGCGCACGAAGATGTGCATCAAGCCGAACGAAGAAGACTTCACCACGATCTATCACGAACTCGGCCACGTCTATTACTACCTGGCCTACAACAAGCAGCCGCCGCTGTTCCAGACGGGCGCGCACGACGGCTTCCACGAAGCCATCGGCGACACCATCGTGCTGGCGATGACGCCCAAGTACCTGTCCTCGATCGGCATGGTCGGCAATCAGCAGCAGAGCAACGAGGCGCTGATCAACGCGCAGATGCGCATGGCGCTGGCCAAGGTCTCGTTCCTGCCGTTCGGGCTGATGATCGATCGCTGGCGCTGGGGCGTGTTCGACGGTTCGATTAAACCTGATTCCTACAACAAGGCGTGGTGGGAGCTGAAGGCCAAGTACCAGGGCGTGGCCCCGGTCGAGGCGCGCGGCGAAGAATTCTTCGACGCCGGCGCCAAGTACCACGTGCCGGGCAACACGCCGTACACGCGTTACTTCCTCTCGCACATCCTGCAGTTCCAGTTCTACAAGTCGCTGTGCGACGCGGCCGGCTACAAGGGCCCGCTGTACGAATGCAGCTTCTACGGCAACAAGGCCGCGGGCGCGAAGTTCGAGGCGATGCTGAGCAAGGGCGCGAGCCAGCCGTGGCAGCAGACCATGAAGGAACTCACCGGCGGCGAGAAGATGGACGCCTCGGCGGTGCTGGAATACTTCGCGCCGCTGCAGACTTGGCTTAAGCAACAGAACGAAGGCAAGAGCTGCGGCTGGCAGGCTTCGGCGGCGGGCGCGGCGGCGCCGGTTTCGCCGGCCAAGCCGGCGAAGGCCGACGCCAAGCCGGGTAAGCCGGCGCAGGGCTGAGCCTTGCGGAGCGGGCGCGATGTTCGCGGCCGCTTACGACAAAGAAAAACCGGCTTCGGCCGGTTTTTCTTTGTCCGCGCCATGCGCCCTGTCCCGCTTGCCGGCGAGGCCCAGGGTGAAGGCCCGCGGCCTACACTGCGGCGCCGATCGCCCCGATCAACTCGCGATACCGCGCAAGCAACCGCTGCTGCGCATCCTCGACGAACGCTCGCGCCATCGCGGAAAACTCCTGATCCGGCGCGGCCGCGGCATGCAGACTCGCCAGCTTCCTGGCCGCACGCCGCAGCGGCCCGGCGATGTCGGCCGGATCGGCCTGCGCGGCTTCGTCCAGCGCTTCTTCCAAGTCCAGCAGCAACTCGTTGAGCCGCTGCAGATGCCGGCTGCGCGCTTCCACCAGCGCCTGCCGGTTCAAGGCCATGATCTCGACGGTACGCTCGCCGTAGGCATCCGCGCCGCGGTCGTCGAAACGCGGCGCCAACAGCGACAAATCCTCGGCCACGTGCCAGCGCAGATGCGCGGCCGGATCGCGCCGGGTCGGATCGATCAGCAACGGATCTTCGCCGTCGCAGTCGTCGCCGGGCTGGAACGCGCGCGCGGCGGCGATCGGAAACAGATTGCCCTTGCCGGCGTTGCGCGTGGCCTGCGCGGCGATCTGCGCGGCGTTCATGCCGACCGCCGCGATCCGGTGGCCTTCGACGCGATTGCAGCTGATGCAACTGCGCAGCAGATTGCTCCAGTCCGCGGCCAGCCACCAATAACCGCGATGACCGACCTCGCCGACCACGCCCGCCTTGGGCCGGTAGTGCTCGATGTCGGCCGGCGAAGTCGATTCGTGGCGCGACTCGCAGTACGCGCATTTGCCGTCGAACAAGGTCCGCAGCGCCTGTTTGACGTCGTCGCCCTTGTAGGCCTTGAACTTGTACGCGCCGGCCCGCGGATCGCGGTAGTGAGCCTCGGCGCTGGCGCGTTCGCGCGCACCGGCGCCGTCGGGGTCGCTCAACGAGGGCGGCGGCGCGACGCGGCCGCGATCGACGTATCTCATGCCTCCCGCTCCGCGCCGGCTTCGAGAAAGGCGACGATTTCGCGCAGGGCCTCCTCGCGCAGGCTCGCGCGCTCGGCGACGGGTTTATTGCGGCGCCCGCGCAGATAACGCTCGGTGGCCTCGCCGATCAACTGCTCGGTCGGCGTGTCGCCCAGCGGCAGCGCCGACACGTGCCCGGCCAGCAACTCGCGCTCGCGCTGTTCGCCGGCATCGAGTTCCGGCTTGCCGAGCAGATACGCGTAACGATGCAGATGCGCATCGACCTCGGGCCGGGCGGTGCTGAGCAGGCCGAACAGGTCCGAGGTCAGCAACTGATCGGTGCGCATCAGCTCGATGTTGGGCAGATCCTCGCGCAGGCGGATGCGGTCGTGTTCGTCGCGGTACAGCACGTGTACCTCGCCGTCGCGCATGCCGCGCAGGCATAGGGCGTCGTGGGCGGTGACCACGAACTGCACCTTCGGCATCGCCCGGCGCAGCGCCGAGATCACTTCGATTTTCCAGCGCGGATGCAGGTGCACGTCGATCTCGTCGATCAAGACGATGCCCTGCGCGTACTCCAGGTTGCCCCAGACTTCGACCATGCGCCGCATGATGTCCACCGCCATCGCGAACAAGGCGCGGTAACCGTCGCTCATGCGCTCCACCGGCGTGACCCGGCCGTGGGCCTGGACCATCACATGGCCGTCGTCGGCCCGGAACACGCGGTCGTCGCCGTGCAGGGCGAGGATCTCGCGCATGGCGCGGGCGACCGGCTCGAAGTACGCCGCGGTGCTTTCCCGGAGCCATCCGGACGGGTCTTCCAACACGGCGAAAGGATCGAACAAGCTGCGCGCCGGGCCCGCGGTCTTGGCCTGATGCGCCTTGAAGAAGCGGCGGGCGCCGTAGCCCAACACCATCGGCACGCGACCGTTGATTTCGTCGCGATAGCGCCCGAGCGCATCGACATGAACGCATCGCCGTTCGCCGGAAGACAGGATCACCTCGACCCGGGGCAATACCGGCAACACACCCCAGTTCTCGCGATCGCGCGGAAGAAACTCGATGCCCTGCGCGCGACTGGCCTTGCGTTGATACTCATCCATCAGCACCAACGCCAGCGCCTGCATCACACTGCTTTTACCGGCAGCGTTTTCGCCCAGGAGCATCACGCTGGCGGCCTCGCCCCGAGCCGATCCCAGGGACGGGAACTGCAGGCGCAATTCGTCGATGGCCTTGAAGTCGTTCACCACGATGGATTCGACATAGACCGGTGCCGGCGGCCACCGACTGCTCGGCCTTCCCGCCGGAGCGGTAGCCAGGGGCGGACTCGGGCGATCCGAGTCCATGACATCGCTCAGATACTCCGCGACCGCGGCGTTCCACGCCTCGGAGTGTCCCAGCAATTGATCGAGATGATCGACCGACCACGACCGTGCCGCCGGGCGCTTGCCTATCCGCCGCATCGTCGCGGAGAACACCCACTCCAATGCCGCGAGCGCGGCACCCCTGTGCGGCGCGCTGCCCTCGGGAACTTCTTCCCGCAGTCCATGATAGAGCTGGGAAGAAACCCAGCTCAGCTCATGATCGATCCTTTGCCGTCGCGCCTCGACCAAGGCTTTGCGATTCAAGCCGAGCAGCTCGATCGTCGCCGCGCCCTTGTCGTCCTTCGAAGCCAGCCGGCCGTTGCCCAGGAAATGCAGGTGGCGGCCCGGTTCATCCCGGCACGGATCGATCAACAGGTTTTTTTCGAGCGCGACGGTTTCCCGCCACGCCGTCATCGGCCGGGCGCGCGGCGAACGCAAGGGGAAATGATTGCGCTTGGCCGAAACGCATTCGCGGCACGCCAACACCAGATTGCGCCACTCGTACGCCAGCCATGCGTAGTGGTCGGCGCTTTGCTCGCCGGTGGCCGGGTCCGACGCCGACATGGTCGGCCGGAACGGATCGATCAACGCCTGGCCCGGCTCGAGCAGGATTTCGCAATACGCGCACTTGCCGCTGAACTGCAGGCCCAGCGCCGCGACGACATCCTCGCCGAGAAACAACTGGTCGTAGCGCTCGAACGGCGGCCTCATCCCCGCCCGCACCTCGGACGGCCGCGCATAAAAGCCCGTCATCTCGTGCGCCCAGTCCAGCAACTCCGGGCGCCTGAGCGAACGCGGCGTCGCGATGCGTTTGACTCTCCTCATTCAGCCCCTCCCGTGGGCATGGCGCCGCAATGCCGGCGCTGGTCTGATCGGATGGAACAGGGCCCGGCCGCATCGTCGCGGCACGGCCGCCATTATGGACATGACCGGGTCTGGCGGAATAAGACCGGGTTGGCGGTCGCCGGCCCGGCGCGCGGTCGCGCTGCGGCAGAATGGGCCGGCCGTTTCCGCTTTCCGTCCACCGGCCCTGTCAGGAGCCCGCATGCCTATTGAATCCCGTGTGTCCGCCGCGCTGCTGTTGCTGTGCGCGTCCGCCGCCAGTGCCGCCGAGCCGGTGGATCTGCTGATCCGTCACGCCGCGGTAATCGACGTCGTCGCCGGCAAGTTGCGTGCGGACCGGTTGATCGCCGTGCGCGGCGATCGCATCGTCGCGATCGAAGCCGACGCCAAGGCCGCCGCTTTCGACGCCGCGCGCAGCATCGATGCGCAAGGCAAGTACGCGATCCCGGGCCTGTGGGACATGCACGTGCATTTCGGCGGCGGCGACAAGCTGATCGAGGAAAACAAGAATCTGTTGCCGCTGTACGTGGCCCACGGCATCGCCGCTGTGCGCGATGCGGCCGGCGACCTGAGTCCGAGCGTGTTCGAATGGCGCGACGCGGTCGCGGCCGGATCGCTGCAGGGCCCGACGATTTTCACCTCCGGCCCGAAGCTGGAAGGCTACAAATCGATCTGGCCGGGCGACATCGAAGTCGGCAGCCACGAAGAAATCTCCGCGGCGCTGGACCGGTTGCAGGGCTGGAAGGTCGATTTCGTCAAGATCACCGACAACACCCTTTCGCCGGAATTGTTCATGGACGCGCTCAAGCAGGCGCACGCGCGCGGCTTGCGCGTGTCCGCGCACGTGCCGTTCTCGCTGACCATCGACGAGGTCAGCGCGGCCGGCCTGAGTTCGATCGAGCACATCGACTACGCGTACAAGGCCGGCTCGACCCGGGAGGCCGAAATCGGCGCGATGGTCCGGCGCGGCGAGATCGACGCCAAGGAAGGCTGGAACCGCATCCAGGCCAGTTTCGACCAAAAGACCGCGCGCGCGGTATATCGGCGCCTGGCCCGGCGCGGCACCGCGGTCACCCCGACGCTCAACGGCAGCTTCGTGACCACTTATCTGGATCGCAACGATCACCGCGGCGACGATTACCTCAAGTACATCGGCCCGGGCCTGCGCGCGACTTACGCCTGGCGGGTGGAACGCGCGGCCAAGGACGACGCAGCGGCGATCGAGCGCCGGCATGCGCGCTACGAGCACGACGCCGCGATCCTGCCGCTGCTGCAGCAGTCGGGGGTGAACCTGCTGGCCGGCACCGACGCGGGCTTCCTCAATTCCTTCAATTACCCCGGCGTGGGCCTGCACGACGAGATGCAGCGCTTCGTCGAAAGCGGCCTGACCCCGCTGCAGACCTTGCGCGCGGCGACGATCAACGGCGCGCGCTTTATGGGGCAGGACAAGCTGCACGGCTCGCTGGCGGCGGGCAAGGCCGCCGATATCGTTCTGCTCGATGCCGATCCGCTGCTCGATATCGGGGCGACCCGGAAGATCGATACCTTCGTGTTGCGCGGCAAGGTTTATGACCGCAAGGCGTTGGATGCGATGTTGGAGGATGTGCGTAAACGCGTGGCGGCCGAGGTGGAGTGAGATCGGCAAGGCGACCCACGCGCAGACCCACACGCCCCGCATCGCCTCCCTCCCCGCCTTTGCTGTTCCCCCCTTTGAAAAAGGGGGGCAGGGGGGATTTGCTTTTACCGGCAGATCATGCGGATACAGCAAAAGCGAATCCCCCCTGCCCCCCTTTTTCAAAGGGGGGAACAGCACGGGCACTGTTAAGGGGGTACAGCGAGGGCTGTTGCTCTATTTCCGAAACTTCTGCGGCGTAGTCCCACTGAACTGCTGAAACATCGCAATGAACGCCGACGCGCTGGTATACCCCATCTGCGCCGCCACCTGCTGCACGCTGCGGCCCTGCTCCAACAGCGGGATCGATTGCTGAAACCGCAAACGCTGCCGCCACTGACTGAAAGACATGCCCAGTTCGTCGCGACAGCGCCGGCTCAAAGTGCGCTCGGTGGTATGCACCCGCTGCGCCCACTCCTCCAACGTGCTGTTGTCCCCGGGCGCATGCTGCAAGGCGTCCAGAATCGGCCCGAGCAAGCGGTCCTCGCTCTGCGGCACGAACCGCTGCAGCATCGGCGTGGCCAGCAGCTTGTCGATCAACACCCGCGCCAGGCGCCGGTCGGCCGGGGTGTCGGGGATCTCCACGCCGCGATCGAACAAGTCCTCGACCCCGGCGATGAACAACGGATGCAGGCGCACGATGCCCGGCGCCTTGGGCAGGCTCGGCGTGTAGCGCTCGGCGATATTGATCAGCCGGCACTTCACCTCGCGGCGGTTGTGCGAGGTGTGATCCATGCGCGGCGGAATCCACACCGCGTAGCCGGGCGGCGCGAAGAACGGCTGGCCTTCGACCACGAAGGCCATGCTGCCCGATTCCACGAACGCCAGCTGGCCCCAGGGATGCTGGTGCAGCGCGCTTTCGGTATCCACCGCCAGCGCCTCGTAGCGCAGCAGCAAGGGGCCCGGCAACGAGCGGTAGGGGTAATGGAACTGGCGGCTGCGGCGCATCTTGTCCGGGCTTCGCTACGGCGTGTCGGGTTATCGGCATCTGCCGATTACCCGACATTCTAGAATAGGCCGCCCCACTGTTGTACCGGTTGTACGAAGGAATCCCGCAATGCATCTGTTACTGCCGATCCTGGCCACGCTGATCTGGGCCGGAAACACGATCGTCAGCAAGCTGTCGGCCGGCGCCATCGAACCGGCCGCGATCTCGTTCTACCGCTGGCTGGTCGCGCTGCTGGTGCTGACCCCGTACATGCTGCCGCGGGTCTGGAAGCTGCGCGCGCAGGTGCGTCCGTACTGGCGCAAGCTGCTGGTGCTGTCGGCGCTGGGCATGGTGATGTATCAGTCGCTGGCCTACTTCGCCGCGCACAGCGTCAGCGCGATGTCGATGGGATTGATCGTCGCGGCGATTCCGCCGATGACGATGCTGATCGGCATGGCCGTGCTCAAGACCCGACCGTCGCCGGGGATGTTGATCGGCGCGGTGATTTCCTTCGCCGGGCTGAGCTGGCTGCTCAGCGGCGGCCATCCGGCGCAGTTGCTGCAGCAAGGCCTGGGCCGCGGCGAGTTGATGATGCTGCTGGCGGCGTGCTCGTATGCGCTGTACGGCGTGCTGGTCAAGCGTTGGGCGCTGCCGATTCCCAACGGCGAGTCGCTGTACCTGCAGATCGTCTGCGGCACGGTGCTGTTGCTGCCGGGTTTCCTGCTGGCGCCGTCGGTGGCGCTCACTGCGCACAACCTGCCGCTGGTGCTGTACGCAGGCATCTTCGCCTCGACCCTGGCGCCGTGGTTCTGGATGCACGGCCTGCTGCGGCTGGGCGCGGACAAGACCGCGATGCTGATGAACCTCACCCCGGTGTTCACCGCCGTGTTCGCGGTGCTGCTGCTCGGCGAGCCCTTGCAGACCTATCACTGGATCGGCGGCGGCCTGACCCTGCTGGGCGTGGCGACGGCGCAGGCGCTGCGGCAGAAGCCGGTGCTCGCACTGCAAACGCGCGAGTGCGCGGGCTGACCGCGGCGCAGTCGCTGGCGCGGCGAACGGCTGACACCGGCCGCGCCTGACAATCGTCATGACAACGCACTGCGCGGCCCGGCGATCCGGGTCGCGCAGTGCTGTGTGCGCACGCACCGGAAAGCGCCGGATTCCCGAGTCAGGCGCGAGCGCCGCGGCCGCCGCGCCCGCTTGGTCGGCGCCGAACGCCGCTCGCGCGCGTCCGCGTCGCCACTGTGAGCCGCGTCAAGTTCGCCGCTGGCGAGCGCTGTTAGGGTCGCAGGCATGTCGCCGCCACCCGACACTCAAAATCCGGTTTCCAGGCTCGCTCCACGCCTGCTGTGGGCGGCGCTGGCGCTCGCCACCGCGCTCGTGCTCGCACTGGGTTGGCAGGTCGGACGCATGCGCGCGGATCAGCGTTGGCTGGTCGATCGCGTCACCCAGCCCTACGTCGGCATGTACGTGCCGAAGGTCGCGCTGACCTCGCTGGACGGACAGACCCGCGAACTCGGCCAGCCGCGCGCCGACACCCAGGTGCTGTTCTTCTTCACCACCACCTGCCCGCATTGCCGCGCCTCGCTGCCGCCGCTCAAGCGCGCGGCCGAGCAGTTGCGCGCGAATGCCGGCGGCACCGAGCTGATCGGCGTCGCCTTCGCCACGCCCGCGCAGACCGCCGCCTACGCGCGCGAACACGCGCTCGACTTCCCGCTGATCGCCCACGACGACCGCCGCACCTCCGCGCTGTTCCGCGCGCGCAAGGTGCCGTCGCTGCTGGTGATCGGCCGCGACGGCCGGGTGCGTTACCAGCACGTGGGCGAGATCAACGACAAACAGACCCTGCGCGAACTGATGGCGGCGGCACAGCCACGGCCCGCGCCGGCGACCACAATGCAACGACCGCTCGCGGCCCGTTAGGCGCGATCGCGACGGGCTCTCGCCGCGGTTCGGGCGATGGCGCCGCCGGCAGCTTCAGGATTTCGTTACTGGTGTAGGGCGAGGCCACGGCACGGCCTCGCCGCCCGACCGGACCGGCGATGATGCCGGGCCGGCGCCACCGCCGCGCCTGCCGAGCTTTCGGCGATGGATGCGGCGACATCGACAGGAGCTGCGCAATGTTCAAGCGTAATCGTGGTGTACGAGTCGTCCTGGCGAGCCTGCTGTTCACGGCCGCGATGGGATTCGGCGCCTTCCAGGTAGTCGCCGGCAACGGCGGCGTGGCGACGCAATCGGAATCGTGCAACGCCTTCGCCTGCCGCAGCGAGTGCGCCGAATTCGGCGGCGATCTCGGTCCCGGCGGTCCCGGACGTCCTTTGGTTTGCTATTGCTGCGGCTGATCCCCCTCGGCTGCAAGCCTCTGCCGGCCGCGGGGGGTGGCCCCCGGCCGGCTTTTTTTATTCCCGTGCGGCGGCGATGCCGTCCGGTCGCGAAGATCGCGACCGCGGCGTCGCCGCCAGCCGCTGCTTGCGCCGCCGCGCACGCAGGCCGGCTCGACTGCAGACCCGATTGATGCACGCGCCCGCGCGCGATACGTAAAACGCAACCGGCACCGGACACCGATAAGCCGCCGCGTGCGCATATTGCCGATCGGCACCGATTTGGCTCTCTCGTTACAGACGAAACGCGCAAGGTTTGTTAGTTTTAGTGAGGCAATACACCCCGCCTGACGTTGCGATGGGGCGCAACGACGATGGCGGCCTCTCGCCTGTCACGCCGCACGGTGCTTACCGTCGCCGGACGTCGCAGATGCGGGGCGCGCATGAGGCTTCATGCGTCACCGGCCCCGACGGCTGACAAGCACACGCGAGCGAACGCTGCGATGCCCCAACGCATCGATCGGATCAAGAACCTGGCCGCGGTGTCGCAGTTCCGCATCGGCGCGCTGCTGGTCCAACCCGACCGCCTGGCGATCGTGCGCGACGGCGTGGTCACCGCGCTGGAACCGCGGATGATGGAAGTGCTGATCGCCCTGGCCGAACGCGCCGGCGAAGTGATCAGCGCCGAACAACTGCTGATCGAAATCTGGCGCGGCACCTTCTACGGCGACAACCCGGTCCACAAGACCATCGCCCAGTTGCGCCGCCGCCTGGGCGACAGCAGCCGCGAGCCGGACTATGTCGAAACCATCCGCAAGCGCGGCTACCGGCTGGTCGCGCGGGTGAGTTTCCCCGACGACTACCGCAGCGGCCTGCCGCGCGCGGCGGCGTGGACCCAGGGCAGCCCGTATGTCGGCCTGCGCTCGTTCGACGAAGCCCATGCCGGCGTGTTCTTCGGCCGCAGCCGCGCCACCGCGGAATTGCTGGCGACGCTGCGCGAACAGATGGACAGCCAGCGCCGGTTCGTCCTGGTCTCCGGCGCCAGCGGCTGCGGCAAGACCTCGCTGCTGCGCGCCGGGGTGATGCCGCTGCTGCGCCAGGACGGCGGCTTCGACGGCCTGCACGCGCTGGCCAGCGCCTACTTCGATCTGGGCGCGTGCCGCGGCGGCGATCTGCTGACCCGGCTGGCGCAATCGCTGTGCGACTGGTCGCTGGACGGGCGGCCGGTGTTCCTGCCGGGCGAGAGCGAATGGCTGACCCGGCAACTGCGCGAATCGCCGGCCGCGCTGCACGCGCGCATCGACGACGCGTTCGCGCGCCACACCGCGCCCTTGGCCGAACGCGCGCATTTGTCGCTGGTGGTCGACCACGCCGAAGCCGCGGTCGCCGCGCCCGGCATCACCGACGCCGACCGCCGCGACCTGGGCGTGGCCCTGACCGCGCTGTGCGCGTCCACGCGGGTGGCGACGATCGCCATCACCCGCAGCGATTTCTATCCGGCGCTGATCGAAGGCGTGCCCGGGCTGGCCGAACTCAAGGCCGGCGACGGCCACATCGATCTGTTGACACCGCGCCTCGGCGAGATCGGTCAGATCATCCGCGCCCCGGCCGCGCTGGCCGGACTGAGTTTCGAGGAAGACCCGGACGGCTCCAGCCGCCTGGACGATGTGCTGCGCGACGCCGCCGCCGAACACCCCGATTCGCTGCCGTTGCTGCAGCACACCCTGCAGGCGCTGTACGAACGCCAGAGCAGCGACGGCGTGCTGAGCCTGTCCACCTATCGCGAACTCGGCGGCCTGGAAGGCGCGCTGGCGCATCGCGCCGAACAGGTCTACGCCGAATTGCCGGCCGCCGCGCAAGCCAGCGTGGAGCGCGTGCTCGCGGCCCTAATCGTGATCCGCCCCGACAGCGACGCGGTCACCGGCCGGCGCGTGCTGTGGTCGAGCCTGGACGACGCGGCCGCGCGCGAGTTGGCGGAAGCCTTCGTGCGTGCGCGCCTGTTCGTCGGCGAACTCAGCGGCGGCGAGCCCGGTTTCGGCGTCGCGCACGAAGCCTTGCTGCGGCAATGGCCGCGCGCGCGCGAATGGGTGCGCGAGAACCGCCATCTGCTGCAGGCGCGCGAACGCCTGCAACGCGCGGCGCGGCGCTGGGTCACCGAAGGCCGCCGCGCCGATCACCTGCTCAACCCCGGCCGTCCGCTGGCCGAAGCGCGCGAAGCCGCGCGCCGCCTGCCCGACGATCTGGATGCCGACGATCTGAAGTTCCTGCACGCCTCCGAGCGCCAGCAGCGGCGCAAGCAATGGCTGCGGGTCGGCGCGATCGGCGCGCTGTGCGTGCTGGCGCTGGTCTCCATCGGCCTGGGCCTGCAAGCCTGGCAGGCGCGGCGCGAAGCCGAGCAACGGCGCGATCAGGCGCAGCAACTGGTCGCCTTCATGCTCGGCGATCTGGCCGAGCAACTGCGGCCGATCGGCAATCTGAAACTGCTCGACAGCGTCGGCAGCCAGGCGCTGGCCTATCTGGAGTACATGCCCGAAGCCGACATGCAGCCGCGCGAATTGGTCAGCCATGCGCGCGCGCTGCGCACCGTCGGCGAAGTGTTGATGAATCAGGCGCGTTTCGCCGAGGCGCGCGCGGCGTTCGAACGCGCTAATGAAGCCTCCTCGCTGGCCCTGGCCGGCGCGCCCGAATCGCTGGATGCGCTGGCCGAATCGGGCACCACCGCGTACTGGCTGGGCTATCACGACTACCAGCAGAAGAAATTCGACGGCGCGCGCACCCATTGGCAGGCGTATCTGAAAGCCTCCGAGCGTCTGGTCGAACGCGCGCCGAACGACCCGCGCTGGCAACTGGAGTTGTCCTACGCGCTCAATAATCTGGGCACGCTGGCCTTCAGCGGCCAGCGCAGCGATGAGGCCGGCGAGTTGTTCGCCCGCTCGGTCGCGATCAAGCGGCAATTGCTGGCGAAAAAGCCCGGCGACAAATCGCTGCGTTTCGAATTGGTAGACAGCCTGTCCTGGCTCAGCAGCGCGCAGGACATGAGCGGCCTGCTGAGCGAAGCGGCGCAAGGCTACGCCGCGCAAACCCAGATGCTGCGCGAATTGATCGACAGCGAACCCGACGCCGACGAGTGGCGGCGCAAGCTCGCCACCTCGTTGCTGCGCAGTTCGGTGCTGGCGCTGGATCGCGGACGGCTCGATGAAGCGCAGACCGAGATCGACGAAGCGGTGACCTTGCTCGATGCCCTGGTCGAGCAGCAGCCGGACAATAAAGTGTGGCGGCGCAATCTCGGCCACGCCTATTCGCACGCCGGACTGGTCGCTTCGCTCTCCGGCGCGCGCGAACGCGCGGTGGAGCGGCTGCGCGCGGCCCAACGCACGCTCGCGCCGATCATGCGCGAGACCGATCCGCCGCCGGAATGGCGTCTGCTGGACGCCAACGTGCGCCTGCATCTGGCGCAGGCCGATCCGCTGACCACCTCCGCACAAGCCGACACGGTGGTGGCGGATCTGGAAAAGCTGTATCGCGCCGCGCCGGACGACTTGCCAAATCGCGCCGGCCTCGGCCGCGCGCTGGCCTGGCGCGGCGAGTTCTACGCCGCCGCCGGCGACACCGCCCGCGCGCGCCAGGACTGGCGCCGGGTCGATCAATTGCTGGCCGATGCCGTCGCCGACAGCCGCAGCCGCGTCGTCCTCGACGCCTGGGCGCGCGCGCAGATACGGCTGGGCGCGCGCGACCGCGCCGCGCGCCAGATCGCCTGGCTGCAACGCATCGGCTACCGAAATCCCGGCTTCGTGGCTTTCTACGAAGCCGATCCGCAGCACCCATGAACGACAGGAACTCAACATGGCCAGCAAGAAAGACGCCGCTTCGGACAAGCAGAGCAAGCAAAGCAAGAGCAAGAAAGGCAAAGGCAAGCGCGAAGACGTGCCGGTGCTAAGCATCCAGCTGACGCTGGCTCACGTCGGATTCGGCGGCAACGCCGGCAAGGGCCATTATTTCTACAGCTTTTCGCCGGACGTGGTGACGGTGCAGACCAGCACCCCGATCACGCTCGAATACGTATTCGAAGATGAAGTGCCCTCGCGCTTCGAGATCGTCAACGTGCTCAACTCCGATGCCTACAAGCAGATCGGCGCGCCGGAGATTCTCGACGATGGCCGCCGCGTGCGCATGCGCAACCAGAACTCGGTCTCCACGCTGATTTTCTTCACCGTGCTGGTGCGCGACTCGCTGAGCGCTTACAACGATGTGGACCTGATCTCCTGCGATCCGCAGGTCGGCAACGATCCGCAGGTCATCCCCGGGCGCAAGAAGCGCGGCTGAGTTCCGCGCGCAGGCGGCGCGCAGCCGCCTGCGTTTGGGGCTGGGAACTGGGAATCGGGAATCGGGAATCGGGAATCGCAAGATTTTGCGAAAGCCGCGAAGTCTTTTGTAGGAGGGGCTTGGGCCCCGATGCTTTTCGATCAAAGGCATCGGGGCCAAAGCCCCTCCCACAGATGCAGCCCTACGCGCGATACGACCGCACCCGCCGGCTCAGTTGATCTCGCAGAACGTCGCGTAATGATCCGGCGTGTAGTAACGCTTCACGACGACGTTCTTGCGCGTCCCCATGCCCATCAGATACACCAGCCGGCGCGTACCGGCCTCGCCGTCGTGGCGGATCTTGCCTTCCCAGTACTCCTGGCCGCGGCTCGGGTTGGGCAGTTTGCCTTCGTCGTTACCGAATACCTGCACGTCCATGCCCGTACGGCCGCATTCGGTCACCGGATCGGCCACGGTCATGCAGAACGACATGTTGCGCATCGCTTCCTTGATGTCCGGCGGCAGGGTCCTGCAGACCGGCGGCTTGGCCATCGCGGGCGCGGCGAGCAGGCCCAGGCACAAGACGGCCGCATAGCGGTAAGGGGCGTTCATGGCGAAACTCCTTGAATGAGGGGTGGAACGTCTTGCAGAACGCGCGAGCGGCGGCGGCGTGAAAACGCGCGGTCATGGCGACCGGCCTGGCGCCGAATACGGGATCGGGCCGGCGCAAGGCCGACCCGACTCCCGCGCAATGCGCGCTGCGCGGGCGCGGCTTACCTGATGCGGCAGAAGCTCGCGAACTGGTCGGCGGTGTAATAGCGCTGGGTGATCGGCTTGCCCTGCGAACCTTCCTGGACCAGATACACCAGCCCCTGCGGCGAGCCGAGCAGACGCGGCGCGGCGCGCCAGTACTTCGGCCCCAGCGCGCCGAGCTTGGGCAGCAGGCCCTGGGCGTTGTCGTAACCGCGGGCGTTGAGTTCGACCTTTTCGCATGCGGCGGTCGGGTTGTCGGCGCGGGCGCAGTCGTTGAACGAGGCCACCATCTTCTGCACGCTCTTGGGCAGCTTGGAGACGCACTGCGGCGGGTCGCCCGCCATCGCGGGCAGTGCGGCGAGACTGATTACGGCGGACAGCATGCACTTCGCGAGCGTGGCGTTCATGGGTTTCTCCGGTTGAGTAAGGCGCGGGCCCCGGCGATTCCGGTCGGCTTGCGCACCACGGCATAGGCCGCCCGCACACCCTCGCCGCCCTGGACATGGCCGCGCCTTACCGCAACCTTACGGTTGGCCGGCGGGCCGGGCCGCGCGCCGGCCGCTTCACTCAGCCTCACTTTGGCCCTGCTCCGGCTCACCACGAAACTGCGCGGGGCGTCGCGAAAGCGCCCGATCGCGCCTGTCCGAACCTGACGAAAGCGCGCCGCGATCGCCCCAAGTCGTTGAATCGAAAGGCGATCGAACTCCGTAAGGTTGCCGTAAGGCGATCTGGGGATCGCGCGCCCACCCTGCGCTCCACCCGGATCGCCGCGTGCCGCGTCCGGAGCCGAAGCGCCCAGGGCGCGCGGTACCCGGCACGCAACGCCGCTTCGCGGCGATGCAGGAGCCAGGCCATGTCCGAGTCCGAATTTCCCTTCACCGGCAGCGACGACACGCTGAATTCCCAGGACGACGTCGGCGCGCTCTCGCAATTCCGCCACGGCGCCCAGGACCGGCGGTTGCTGGAACTGGCGCGCCTGGACGCGGGCATCATCGCCGCCAACAGCGACTTCGACGACAAGCCGTGGGGGCTGCTGTACCGCGCGCTGATCGATTCCATCGGCCTGTCGCCGGACGACTTCCAGCTGACCTACCCCTCCACCCAGTGGGACTGGAGCCGCACTCAGGCCGGTTTCATCCCCGCCGCCCAGTACGACTTCTGCGCGACCGCGCCGCAGTGGAGCGCGATCGGCGCCTATGTCTCCAGCGGCGACACCGTGCATCAGGCCTATCAGCAGTTCCTCAACGTGATCCCGGCGCAGACCGAATACCGCAGCCTGCGCCAGCACCTGCACGACGCCGACGACGCGCTGGTGGTGGCGACCAATCACTACACCCTGGCCACCACTTCGGCCGCCTCGGCCTACGCCAACCAGGTCGAAGACCATCCGCCGAGCTTCAGCGAATGGCTGGGCAGCCCGCGCGGACGCAGCTACCAGAACCGCATCGTCGCCGCGCAGGTGGCGATGAATCAGGCGCAGGCGCACTACAGCAACCTGATCGCCCAGTGCGAGCAGCCCGAGCTCGGTGACGCTCAGCGCCGCTGCGGCAACGAAGACTTCCACGTGCGCTACGCCGACCTCAACCTGATCCGCCTGCCCAAGGTGCCGGACTGGCAGATCGATCAGAACGCGGCCGACTGGGTGGCCAAGGTCGAAGCCGGCGAAGGTCCGGCAGGGGTCACCCTGGGCTTCAGCAATCGCGAAGCGCCGTACGATTTCGCCCAGACCTGGGCCGGCCGCCGCGGCCGCATCCGCCAGTTGTTCTGGCAGGTGCGCATCAACGGCCACTGGGAGCGCATCGACGAATTCGAATTCGACAACAAGCTGGAACTGTCGCTGGATTTCCAGGCGGTGGACCGCATCGGCATCCGCCCGGGCGAATGGTTCGACGGCGAGTTCGCCCGCAGCATGATCGACGGCCCCTTCATGCCCGGCTACAGCCCGTTCGGCGGCGATTCGATCGAGACCCGCGGCCAGCCGGTGTTCGGCGAGAAAGGCTTCTTCGGTTTGATCAAGAACGGCATGTGCGTGGGCTACAAGCCTTCGTTCGTGATCCGCACCACCACTTCGACCTTCCGCCGCTTCGTCGATCCGTTCAAGGCCGCGACCGGATTGCGCGTGGGGCCTTTCACGTTCGAAGCCGAAGGCGGGAGCATAGCCGCTGGGTGGAAGGCCGATGCGGCGACGCAGACGTTCAGCGGCACCACGACTTCGCGGCGGCCGTTGATTATCGGGGCTACGGTTTCGGAGTTGCCTAATGCGTCGGTGTGATTGCGTCACTACCAAGTCGTCATTCCCGCGAACGCGGGAATCCAGGGCCTTTCGTGCGAGAACGCTTGAAGTCGCTGATCCCCCGTTCGCGGGAATGACGGACTGTTTTACGACAATGTAAAGCCACAGACAAAAAGGATCGAAGAATTGACCGCCCGGATCATCGCGTGCAGCCCAGCGGATGCGCGGTGATCCGAACGAAGGGCAGGCATCGTACAGCGACGATGCGTTGCGTATCGGCGGTCAGTCGGGGGCGCGGCTCGCAGGAGCCGGCTCCGGCGATCCGGCCGATGCGCGTACGGCAGGGGGCCGGCGCGCATCGGCCGGGCATCGCGATTCAATGAGCGCAGCGATGCCCGAGGTCTTTTGTAGGGGGGCTTCAGCCCCGATGCTTTTCTTTCAGGTCTGAAAGATCCATCGCTTCGGATCGAAAAGCATCGGGGCTGAAGCCCCTCCTACAAAAGACCTCGGGGCGACACCGGTGGCGCGCGGTTCGATCTGCTCGATCACCGCGTTCGCGCGCCCGCCGCGCTTCATCTCGATCCAGCGGTAATGCGCGATCAAGCCCACCATCAGCACCAGCGTGGCTATCGCGGTCATCACGCCCATGTCGAAATCGCGATCCTGGCGCGCGCGCCAGCCCACCGCGATCAGGCTCGGCACGCCGGCCAGCACCAGTCCGGCGCGGAACCAGCGCTCGGACTGGGTATGCAGCGGCGAAGACAACAGATAGCCCAGCACGTCCATCGCCCACATCGGCAGCGACATCAGCCAGCCGGTGATCGGCGCCATCACCAGCACGGTGAAAAAGCTAAGGATCGCCACCTTCAGCCACGGGAACAGCGTCGGCACGCGCATGCGCTGCAATCGCGACGGCGGCCCGCGCCAGCTCATCGGTTGTTCAACCTGCGCGGCACCGCCACGACGAAGAAATAACAGCCGACCACGAAGGCCAAACCCAGAAACGTCATCAGGATCGCGTTCATCCATCCGTCGAACGGCGACTGCGGCGCGGCGCGCAAGGCCGCGTAATAGCCCTGGACGAACTGCGCGATGAAGGCGAACGCCAGCGGGAACAGCAACGCCAGCACCACCCGCATGCGGCTGGAGAAGCGCGACATCCGGCCCGGCGCGCGCGAAACCGCCGGCGCCGGCTTGGCCTGCGCCGCCTGCATTTGCGCCTGCATTTGCGCCTGCAACTGCAATTGCGCTTGCAACTGCGCCTGCAGTTGCGCGCGGGTGGGCCGGGCGCCGCGCGCGGCCGCGGCGCGGGTGGCCGCGGTCCAGATCGGCGGCAGCGGCGACACCGTCTTCGGCCGCGGCACCGCGTTGCGCGCGGTGCGGGTCAACAGTTCCTGGCGCATGCACGAGGCGCAGGACTGGCCGGCGTAATGCTGGTGTTCGCGATGCTTCGCGCACACCACGATCAGCCCGCGCGAGGGCTGCGCGTAGGCGCGCAGCGCGTCGCCCCACTCGGCCGAACTCGGCCGCGCCGATGGCGTATCGCCGAAGGCGCGATCGAACAGGTCGCGCAGTTGCACCGGCATCATCGCGTGCGCGCTGACCGGGTTGGGCTCCATCGCCGGATTGCCGCGGCGGCCGTAGGCGTAGCAGCGTTCGCGGATGCGCCCGGGCACGTCGGTGGGCACGCGATCGTGCTTGGGCCGGCCGCTGTAGGGATGGATACCGAAATTCAGCAACTGGAAAATCACCACCGCCAGGGCGAACCGGTCTTGGGTTTCTTCGCCGGCTTCGGTCAGCGTGTGGACCTGGTACTCCGGCGCCAGATAGTCGGGCGTGAACTGCGGCGCGTGAAAGCGCCGGCCCAGGCCCTGGATGCTGAAACCGTCGCAGTCGAGCAAGGCGATATACAGCGAGGCGCGATAGAAGCGCAGGTTCACCGGCTTGAGATCGACCACGTAGTGATGCTGCGCATGCAAGGCCGCCAGCACCGAGGCCAGATTCGCCGCCAGAGTGACCTTGTGGCCCAGGCCGACCGGCAGACCGGCGGCGCGCGCCTGGCGCTCCTGCAGGACTTGCTCGACTTCCGAAGTCGAGTCCACGTCCAGCGCCGGCATGGTGAAACCGATGAAGCGGCCGCGCTCGTCGCGCACCACCGCGTCGGGCCAGGCGATCTGCACGTAGCGCTTGCCGCCTTCCAGCTGATCGGGCAGTTTCGGCCGCAATTGCAGCATCGCCTCGACGCGATCGGTGTAGCTGGGCGGGTCCACCCGCGCGTGATAGATCTTGGCGACGCTGTCGGGATAGTCCGGCAACAAATAAACGCTGCCGGCGCCGCCACTCTTGATCAACGGCCCGAGCCGGCTGGGGCGCGTGCCGATCTGGATGCGGCTGCCGGTGCTGGGGCTGCTCATCGCCGCGCTCAGCTCCGCAATGCGATCAGCAGAGTCTTGTCATCGGAGGTGATGCCGTGCGTGCGCGGGTCCTCGAGCGTGGCCAGCAGCGCGCGGCTGCCCTGGTCTTCGTCCACCGATGCCAGATAGCGCGCGACCGGTTCGAAGAACGGCTTGAACAGGCCGGCGTTGTTCTTCTGCATGGCGAACGGCATCGCGCCGTCGGACATCAGCGCCAGATGCGTAATCGGCGCCGGCACCGGCAACACGCGCAGATGCTCGCGCCAGGACTCGCCGGTGACGAAGTAGGTTTCGTTCGCGTACTCGCCGTTGGACGGCAGCGACACCCACGCTGTGCCGTTGTCTTCGCCGTCGTCGTCCGCCGCCGGTTCGGCCACGGCGATGCCGTCGCCGATATGGAAGAACCAGCCGCGTTGGCCGTCGCCGGCATAGCCGACCAAGGTCGCGGCATAACTCGACAGCGGCGCCTGCGCGGCCTGCGCGGTCTGGATCAGCGCATCGCGCGCGAGCGTCACCGCATCGGCGGCGATGGCGAACCAGACATCAGTGTCACCGCCCAGGCATTCGGGTTCGCGCTCGCAGCGATCGCCCAATGCGCGCGCGACGGTGTCGGCGAGCAGGCGCGAACCTTCATCGCTGCGCGGCGCCGAGCCGGCGCCGTCGCAGACCACCGCGACCAGCACATCGCCGGCCGCGTGGAACGCGAAAGAGTCCTGGCAGGGAATGCCTTTGTCGATGTGAGAGGTTCCGGTCGCCGATGCGGCGTAAATTCGCCAGCTCATGCCCGCGACCCCGCCGCTCAGGTCGGTACCGCCGACCAGGTGTCGGTCGACGGCAACTGCGCCTGACCGCCGGGACGCGATTGCGACACCACCTGCATGCTCGCGCTGAGCCACAGGAACAGCTCGCGGAACTGCAGACCGTGCAGGCGCTTCACGCCGCCCGGCCCCTTGCTGCTGAACTGGCTCATGATCGCGTCGTCGGCGCCTTCGCCGACCGCGATCGGGAAGATCGCCACCTTGTTGGCGCGCTCGGCGTCGCAGGCGCGCTTGGCCGCCGCTTCCCAGGCATCGGTCGGCGTGCCGTCGGACATCAGGAACAGCCACGGCCGGGTGTAGGCGATGCCGGCGGCCTTGAAGCGCTGCTTTTCGTTCTCGACCTCGACCAGGGCCAGATCGATCGCGCGCCCGGTCGGGGTGGTGCCGTCGGCTTCGAGGTTGGGCGCGCTGAAATCCATCGCGTCGCACCAGTCGCCGACCACTTCGGCATGGTCGAAACCGCCGTAGCGCACGACCAGCACGCGCACGCGCTTGGCCGCGATCACATCGCCCTTGAGCTCGGTCTCCAACAGCTTGAGGCCTTCGTTCAACTGCTGGATCGGCGGCCCCATCATGCTGCCGGAGCAGTCCAGCACCAGGACCAGCGGGGTGCGCTGCTCGGTGTTGTCCACCAGGGCGACATCGGGGATGACGGGCTGATTCATGGCATTCCCTTGCATTGGATATGCGCCGGAGTATAGCCACGACCGGGCCATGGGTGCGCGGGCCGCGGCCACGCTCGGACCGCGCTCATACCGCGACGGCCGGCTTTGCGCGCCGCGCCGGCGCGGCGGATACTGCGGCCATGACCGAGCCCGCCGCCAACGTCGTCGCCGCCATCGCGCCCGGACAGCCGGATCTCGCGCCGCAGCCCCTGAGCCACGCCACCGCCCTGCCCGCGCGCTACTACGTCGCCGCCGGCATGGCCGCGCTCGACCGCGAGGCGGTGTTCGATCGCGGCTGGCAGTTGATCGCCCACCTGTGCCAGCTGCGCGAGGCCGGCGACCACGTCGTCGCCGATTTCGCCGGCCTGCCGGTGATCGCGGTGCGCGGAGGCGATGGCGAGATCCGGGTCTTCCACAACGTCTGCCGCCATCGCGCCGGGCCGATCGCCAGCTGCGACGGCCTGGCCGCGCGTTCGCTGCGCTGCCGCTATCACGGCTGGACCTACGGCCTGGACGGGGTGCTGCGCTCGGCGCCGGAAATGAATCACGCGCCGGACTTCGATCCCAGCCAGGTGCGTCTGCCGCAGTTGCAGGTGCGGGTGTGGCAGGGGCTGGTGTTCGCCGCCTCCGCGACTGCGACGCTGGACTTCGACGAATTCGTGGAAGGCATCGCGCAGCGTATCGGCGATGCGCGCGGCCTGTCCGAGTACGGCCATCACCACCGGGTCGGTTACGACGTCGCCTGCAACTGGAAGGTCTACGTCGATAACTACCTGGAGGGTTATCACGTCCCGCACATCCATCCCGGCCTCAACCGGTTGCTGGACTACCGCAGCTACGTCACCGAGACCGCGCGCTGGTATTCCTACCAGTGGAGCCCGCTGGAAAGCGGCGACAGCCTGTACGGCAGCGGCGACGCGCTGTACTACTGGATGTGGCCCAACACCATGCTCAACATCCTGCCCGGGCGGTTGCAGACCAATCGCATCGTGCCGGTCGGCGTGGACCGCTGCCGGGTCGAGTTCGATTTCTACTACACCGCGGACGATTCCGGCGAGGCGCGCGCGCGCCGCGAAGCCGATCTGGCTTTCAGCGACGAAGTGCAGCTGGAAGACCTGACCATCTGCGAAGACGTGCAGCGCGGTTTGAACTCGGGCTCGTACGTGGCCGGACGCTTGAACCCGTTGCGCGAAAACGCCGTGCATCATTTCCAGGAACTGTTGCGCGAGGCCTATCGCGCCGCGTGCGTTCCGGGACAAGGCTGAAACGATGAGCGCTGGCGGCTCGGCAGATCCGTCGCTGGTGGAAAATCCTTTGTCCGATCCCGTTCAGCGCCGCCCCCTGGGGCTATGGGCGGCGATCGCGCTGGTGGTCGGCAACATGATTGGCAGCGGCGTGTTCCTGCTGCCCGCGGCCTTGGCGCCGTACGGCGGCGCCAGTCTGATCGGCTGGGCCATCACCCTGTGCGGCGCGCTGCTGCTGGCCTTCACCTTCGCCCGCATGGCCATGCGCTGGCCGCAGAGCGGCGGCCCTTACACCTACGCGCATCGCGCCTTCGGCGACACGGTCGGGTTCGTCATCGCCTGGAGTTACTGGATTTCGCTGTGGTGCGCCAACGCCGCCATCGCGGTCGCCTTCGCCGGCAGCATCGGCGCGCTGGTGCCGGCGCTGACCGCGACGCCGGCGCGCGCGGCCGCGTGCGCGCTGGCCGCGTTGTGGCTGTGCACCGCGATCAATCTGCTCGGCGTGCGCGAGGCCGGCCGCGTGCAGATCGTCACCACCGCCCTGAAGCTGCTGCCGTTGCTGTTGTTCGGCGCGGTCGCGCTGTGGTGGCTGGACGGCGCGCACGCGTTCCGCCCGTTCAATCCCAGCGGGCAATCGCTGCCGCAAGCCGCGCACGCGACCGCGGCGTTGACGCTGTGGGCGCTGCTGGGCCTGGAAGCGGCCACGGTGCCGGCCGGTTCGATCCGCGATCCCGAACGCAACGTGCCGCGCGCGACCGTGTTCGGAACCTTGCTGGCCGGCATCGCCACCGTGCTGGCCTGCAGCGTGGTGGTCGGTCTGTTGCCGGCCGACAGCCTCAAGCAATCGCAATCGCCGATGGCCGACGCGGCCAGCCTGCTGTGGGGGCCGGGCGCGGGCCTGGCGTTGGCGGCGGTGTCGGCGGTGTCGTGCCTGGGCGCGCTCAACGGCTGGACGCTGCTGTCGGGGCAGTTGCCGCTGGCGGCCGCGCGCGATGGGGTGTTCCCGGCGTTCTTCGCCCGCGTCGATCGGCGCGGCACGCCGTGGCTGGGTGTGTTGATCGGCAGCGCGCTGGCCTCGATCCTGGTGCTGGCGAATTTCAGCCGCTCGCTGGTGCAGGTGTTCGTGTTCTCGATCCTGCTGTCGACCGCGGCGACCTTGCTGCCTTATGTCGCCGGCAGCGCGGCCTGGCTGTGGCGCGGCGAAGGCCGCAGCCGCATCGTCGCCGCCTTCGCGCTCGCGTTCAGCGTCTACGCGCTGGCCGGCATCGGCGCCGAGGCGTTGCTGTGGGGCGCGCTGCTGGTCGCGGCGGGCTTGCCTGTTCATCTGCTGCTGCGGTTGCGACAAAGATCGCAGGGTTCCGCGAGCTAGCGCACAAGTCCGCGCACGGGTCTACAAGCGGTAACCGCGATGCCATCTGCGCGCAGCACGCTGCGGCAGCGGTCGCCCGCCGCTCCCCCAGCCGCTTTTGCCCGGATATTTATGACCGACCAGCCCGACTCCCCGCGCGACACCCAGCGCCGCGACTTCCTGCGCGGCGCCGCCGGCGCCACTGCCGCCGGCGTGGCCCTGAACCTGTTCCCGCCCGCCATCCAGAAAGCGCTCGCGATCCCCGCCGCGCGCGTCACCGGCACCATCCGCGACGTCAAGCACGTGGTGATCCTGATGCAGGAGAACCGCTCGTTCGATCATTACTTCGGCGCGATGCGCGGCGTGCGCGGCTTCGGCGATCGCTTCCCGATTCCGCTGCCCAGCGGCAAGCCGGTGTGGCAGCAGGCCACCGCACAAGGCCGCGAGATCCAGCCGTATCACATCGACACCAAGACCACGAGCGCGCAGCGCATCGGCGGCACCCCGCACACCTGGCCCGACGCGCAGGCGGCCTGGAACAACGGCCTGATGGACAAGTGGCTGCCGGCCAAGACCGAACGCTCGCTCGGCCATTACCAGCAAGCCGACATCCCGTTCCAATACGCGCTCGCCAACGCCTTCACCCTGTGCGACGCCTACCACTGCTCGCAGCAGACCGGCACCAATCCCAATCGCTTGTTCCTGTGGACCGGCACCAACAACCCGGCCGCCGACCGCGGCGGCCCGGCCATCGTCAACACCTTCGACGATTCCGGCCCGGCCAGCGAAGGCTATTTCTGGACCACCTATCCCGAGCGCCTGGAACAGGCCGGCGTGAGCTGGAAGCTGTACCAGGACATGGACGACAACTTTTCCGACAACCCGCTGGAAGGCTTCCGCCAGTTCCGCGCCGCGCTGCCGGGTTCGGGGCTGGCCGAAAAGGGCCTGAAAACCTGGACTTTGGAAGACTTGGCTGCGGACGTGCGCAGCGGCCAGTTGCCGCAGGTGTCGTGGCTGGTCGCGCCGGCCAAGTACTCCGAGCATCCCGGCCCGTCGGCGCCGATCTGGGGCGCGGACTACACCGCGCGCGTGCTCGACGCGCTCACCGCCGATCCGGACGTGTGGGCGAGCACGGTGCTGATCGTCAACTTCGACGAGAACGACGGCTTCTTCGACCACGTGCCGCCGCCGGCGCCGCCGTCGCTGGACGCCAACAATGCGCAGATCGGCGGCTCCACGGTCGATCTGCGCGGTGAGCACCACACCGCGCGCAGCGGCCCCTCGCACGGCACTTCCAGCGATCCGGCGATCTACTACAACCGTCCCTACGGCCTGGGCCCGCGCGTGCCGATGTACGTGATCTCGCCCTGGAGCCGCGGCGGCTGGGTCAACTCGCAGGTGTTCGACCACACCTCGGTGATCCGCTTCCTGGAAAAACGCTTCGGCGTGGTCGAGCCCAACATCAGCGCGTGGCGCCGCGCGGTCTGCGGCGACCTCACCACCGCGTTCAACTTCTTCGATCCCAACCACGAACCGATCCCGAGCCTGCCCGACACCAGCGATGCCGATCGCATCGTCGCCGAACAAAGCCGCCTGCCCGCGCCGAAGCCGCCGGCGGTGTCCGGCGCGCCGCAGCAGGAGCGCGGAATCAAGCCTTCGCGCGCGCTGCCGTACGACTTGCAGGTCGGCGAGCGCGTGGACCGCGACAACCGCCGCCTGCGCCTGAGCTTCGGCAACAGCGGCCGGGTGGCGGTGGTGTTCCATGTTTACGACTTGCTCGATCCCAATGCGATCCCGCGCCGCTACACGGTCGAGCCGGGCAAGTCGCTGCACGGCGAGTGGTCGCTCAAGACCGACGGCGCCCGCGCTTACGCCTTGAAGGTGTTCGCGCCGAACGGTTTCTACCGCGAATTCCGCGGCTCCTTGCACGGGGTCAACCCGAGCGTGACCACCGTACCCGACCTGCGCCTGCGCCGTCGCAAGCTGATCCTGGCGTTGCGCAACCCGCATCGCAAGCCGCTGCGGTTGGACATCGCGGATCAATACGGCTTGTACGAATCGCGCCTGGAGCGGCTGGGCGCCGGCGCGTTGCGTTATCGCGCGATCAAGCTGGACGAAAGCCAGCAGTGGTACGACTTCGTGCTGACCGATGCGAACGATCCGGAGTACTACCGCCGCGTGGCGGGGCGCTTGGAGACCGGTGAGCATGGCATCACCGATCCTGGGTTGATCTGATCCACCCCACCCCGTCGAAACCCCAAAGCTGTCCCCCCCCCCCTTTGAAAAAGGGGGGCTAGGGGGGGATTCGCTTTTGCTCTTCCTTCGCCCAGCGCAAAGCAAAAAGCAAATCCCCCGCGCGGCTGATTCACCTCGCACTTCGTACGACGCAGCGCGCCGCCCCCTTTTTCAAAGGGGGCAAATTTCCTCGCCTCGCATTGCTCCTTGCTGTTCCCCCCTTTGAAAAAGGGGGGTTAGGGGGGATTCGATTTTGCTCTTCCTTCGCTCCAGCGCAAAGCAAAAAGCAAATCCCCCGCGCGGCCGATCCACCTCGCACTTCGTACGACGCAGCGCGCCGCCCCCTTTTTCAAAGGGGGCAAATTCCCTCGCCCGCATTTGGTTGATCTGATCCGCCCCATCGAAAGCCCGAAGCGGTTCCCCCCTTTGAAAAAGGGGGGTGGGGGGGATTTGCTTTTGCTCTTCGATCAAGCAAAAGCAAATCCCCCCCGCGGACGATCTACCTCGCGCTTCGTACGACGCAGCGCGCCGCCCCCTTTTTCAAAGGGGGCAMATTTCCTCGCCCGTGGCGGGGAAAATTTCCTGGCTCCGCGTTCGAGAGCCGCTCAAATCGAATCCTGCGGCTCCACCACCACCGCATCCTCCGGAATACGCGCGCAGGCCGCCTTGGACACCCAAGCCTCCCAACGCCAGAACCCCCAAGCCACCGCAGTCAACACCGAAGCGGCGATCGCCAGATGCAGCGCGCTGTCGCTGAGCAAGGGCGAGATCGCCCCGGCCATCAGCGCATTGACCACCAACCCGGCGAAGGCCTGCAGCGACGAGGCCGAGCCGCGTTGATGCGGATACATGTCCAGGATCGACAGAGTCACGATCGGAAACACAAGGGCGATGCCGAACGCGCCGATGCACATCGGGAGCACCGCCCACGGCACCTGCGGCGTATCGGTCCACAGGTTGTAGCCCAGGTTGATCGCCAGCGCGAGCGCGCAGAATCCGAAGCCGAAGTTGACCAGGCGGTCGCCGCTGATCTTGCCGGCGGCGCGCCCGGATACGAACGAGCCCAGCACCATGCCGCCGATGGTCGGCACGAAGAACCACGCCAGCGACTCCACCTTCAGCAGGTCGTACACGAACGCCGGCGCCGAGGCGATGTACAGGAACAGCGCGCCGAAATTAAAGGCGCCGACCGCGGTCAGGCGCTGGAACCGCGGATTGAGGAAGATCGCGACATAGTCGCGCAGCAGACGCTTGGGCTTGAGCGCCAGCCGCGCCTGCGGCGGATGGGTTTCCGGCAGCAGGAAGATCACCGAGGCCAGCAGCAACACCGAGAAGGCGACCAGGAACCAGAAGATCGCCGGCCAATGCGCCCGGCCCAGGATCCATTCGCCGATGATCGGCGCGATCGCCGGAGCGATGCCGAAGACCATCATCACCTGGCTCATCAACCGCTGCGCATCGTCGCCGTGCAGCAGGTCGCGGATCACGGCGCGGCCGACGATGAGTCCGACACCGGCCGACAGCCCTTGGATCGCGCGACAAAAAAGCAAAGTGGGCAGATCCGTAGACAAGGCGCAAGCCGCCGACGCCAGGGTAAATACCGTCAGCCCGCCGATGATCACCTTGCGCCGCCCGATCGCATCCGACAGCGGCCCGTGCACGATGCTCATCAGCGCATACGCGGCCAGATAGACGCTGATGGTCTGCTGCATCTGCAACTTGTCGGCGTTCAACTCGGTGCCCATCACCGCGAACGCCGGGAAGATGGTGTCGATCGAGAACGGCCCGAACATGGCCAGGCCGCCGAGCAACAAGGTCAGCCGGCGCAGCGACGGGGCTTTTACGGAGGTTCCGGCGTCGGGGCTCATCAGGTCGCTGCGTTGGGGGCGTGGGTGGCGATCGGCACCTGGTCCGGCGGACCCTTGAGTTCGACCAGATTGCCTTCCGGATCGAACAGATACTGCGACGGGCCTTCGCCCTCGGCGCCGTAGCGCGAGCCGAAGTCGCCGATGCGCACGCCGTGGGCCTGCAGATGCTCGACGATGGCGTCGCGATCGAAGGGTTCGGCGCGCAGGCACAGATGATCCATGTTGCGCGCCTGCTCGCCGGGCGCGGCCCCGCCCATGCGGCCGATCTTGCCTTCGACATCGACCAGGTCGATCAGCGAGGAACCGGCGCGCAACTGCACCAGGCCGATGGCGTCCTGGCGCCGCTCGACGCTGCAGCCCAGGACATCGCAATAGAAGGCGATCATCGCCGCGGTGTCGCGCACGCGCAGCACTACGTGGTCGAGTTGCAATAGCTGGAACGGCCGTGCGCTCATGCGGGCATCCGTTGCGGGCTGAGGGGGGCCGACAGCATAACGCCGCGGGCGTGCGCGATCGGGTTGCGAAGTTGTTTCTATGTGTCGGGAGTCGGGAGTTGGTATCGGCTGTCAGGCGGCGGCCGGCTGCAGGCGCAAGGCTCAACGCAATTCACGGCTGAGTCCCCGTCGCCCACAGCCGTCATTCCCGCGAACGCGGGAAT
Organism: Lysobacter sp. TAB13; assembly: GCF_052113885.1. Lineage (NCBI taxonomy): Bacteria > Pseudomonadati > Pseudomonadota > Gammaproteobacteria > Lysobacterales > Lysobacteraceae > Lysobacter > Lysobacter sp. TAB13. Next base: position 94,286 of record NZ_JBFRDR010000011.1, read on the forward strand.
CCAGCGACTTTGACGTCCGCGCATGTGAGGTTACGAACCACTCCGGCCGAAAGACACTGGATTCCCGCGTTCGCGGGAATGACGGGCGTGGGGTGGCTGGTCGCGAATCTGGCAAGGCCGCATCAGCCCCCCTCAGCCCAACCGCCGCCCCCCACCCCCATCACCTGAACAGCCCCACCCCGTCCCCTCCCGCCCCATCAACCGCTATAATCCCGGTCTTGAAACACCCGGTGGGAGAAGCGGCCCGGCCTTCAAGCCAGAGCCCGCTGCCGAAGGCGCAACGCCCGTAATCGCTCAGGCCCCATACCGCCGCGTGTACAAAACTCTGGAGAGACCGACCGCCCGAGCAACAACCGGACGGAACCGGCGCCGAAGGGGCACGAAGCGAGCGCGGACAGGTGCGGCCCCACGGCCCTCCCCTCCCCCGGCTGCCTGACCGCAGCACGCTTCCAAACTCTCAGGCAAAAGGACAGAGGGGCGCCTCGCGTGCGGCACCGCACGTTGCCTTAGGACGCCCCCTGCCCATGACGAACGTATCCCTGCGCGCTCTCGAGCACCACGACGCTTTCATCGAGCGCCACATCGGCCCCAACGACGCCGAGATCGGCCACATGCTGGGCAAGGTCGGCTACGACTCGCTCGAAGCGCTGACCGACGCCATCGTCCCCGGTTCGATCAAATCGACCCAACCGCTGGCCCTGCCGGCGGCGATCAGCGAAGTCGAAGCGCTCGCCAAGATCCGCGCCATCGCCACCCGGAACCAGGTGTTCCGCAGCTTCATCGGCCGCGGCTACTACGGCACCCACACCCCGAACGTCATCCTGCGCAACATCCTGGAGAACCCGGCGTGGTACACGGCCTACACGCCGTACCAGGCGGAAATCTCGCAGGGCCGCATGGAAGCGCTGATCAACTTCCAGACCATGATCGCCGACCTGACCGGGATGGAGATCGCCAACGCCTCGCTGCTGGACGAAGGCACCGCCGCGGCCGAAGCGATGACCCTGGCCAAGCGCTCGGCCAAGTCGAAGTCCAACACTTTCTTCGTCTCGAAGAACATCCATCCGCAGACCCTGGAAGTGCTGCGCACGCGCGCCGAGCCGCTCGACATCAAGCTGCACATCGGCGACGACGCCGACGCGCTCAAGGTCGAAGCCTACGGCGTGCTGCTGCAATACCCGGATACCTTCGGCGGCGTGCACGACTATCAGGCCGTGTCCGACGCGGTGCACGCGCGCGGCGGCATCGTCGCGGTCGCCAGCGATCTGCTCGCGCTGACCCTGCTCAAGGCGCCGGGCGAATTCGGCGCCGATATCGTGGTCGGCAACACCCAGCGCTTCGGCGTGCCGTTCGGCTTCGGCGGCCCGCACGCCGGCTTCATGGCCTGCCGCGACGCGTACAAGCGCTCGATGCCGGGCCGCCTGATCGGCGTGTCGGTCGACACCGACGGCAAGCCGGCCTACCGCCTGACCCTGCAGACCCGCGAGCAGCACATCCGCCGCGAGAAGGCCACCTCCAACATCTGCACCGCGCAGGTGCTACTGGCGGTCATGGCCAGCATGTACGCGGTCTACCACGGCCCCGACGGCCTGACCCGCATCGCCCGCCGCATCCACCGCCAGGCCGCGATCCTCGCCGCCGCGCTGCGCAAGGCCGGCGTGCAAGTCGCGGACGGTTTCTTCGACACCCTGCACATCAGCGGCGTCGATGCCAAGGCGATCCACGCCAAGGCCAGCGCCGCCTCGATCAACCTGCGCGCGATCGACGCGGGCAGCGTCGGCCTGAGCCTGGACGAAACCGTCAACCGCGACGATCTGACCGCGCTGGCCGGCCTGTTCGGCGCCACGCTCGACATCGACGCGCTCGACGCCTCCACCGCCGACGCGATCCCGTCCGCGCTGGTGCGCAAGTCCGCGTTCCTGCAGCACCCGGTGTTCAACACCCACCACAGCGAACACGAACTGCTGCGCTACATGCGCTCGCTGGCCGACAAGGATCTGGCGATGGACCGCACGATGATCCCGCTGGGTTCGTGCACGATGAAGCTCAACGCCACCGCCGAGATGATCCCGGTGACCTGGCCGGAATTCGGCAACATCCATCCGCTCGCTCCGGCCGAGCAGACCACCGGCTACACGCAGCTGATCGATGAGCTCGAAGCGATGCTGGTGGAATGCACCGGTTACGACGCGGTCAGCCTGCAGCCCAACTCCGGCGCGCAGGGCGAATACGCCGGCCTGCTGGCGATCCGCGCCTATCACCGCTCGCGCGGCGAAGGCCATCGCGACATCTGCCTGATCCCCGATTCGGCGCACGGCACCAACCCGGCCTCGGCGCAGATGTGCGGCATGACCGTGGTCGTGACCAAGACCGACAGCAACGGCAACGTCGATGTCGAAGACATCCGCCGCAACGCCGAGAAGTACAGCGACCGCCTGGCCGCGATCATGATGACCTACCCGTCCACGCACGGCGTGTTCGAGGAAGAGGTGGTCGAGATCTGCGAGATCATCCACAAGCACGGCGGCCAGGTGTACACCGACGGCGCCAACATGAACGCCCTGGTCGGCGTGGCCAAGCCCGGCAAGTGGGGCTCGGACGTGTCGCACCTCAATCTGCACAAGACCTTCTGCATTCCGCACGGCGGCGGCGGCCCGGGCGTCGGCCCGTGCGCGGTGAAGTCGCACCTCGCGCCGTTCCTGCCCAAGACGGTGGATGGCGAAGGCGTGGTCGGCATGGTCAGCGCGGCGAGCTTCGGCTCGGCCAGCATCCTGCCGATCTCGTGGATGTACATCACCCTGATGGGCACCCAGGGCCTGCGCAAGGCCACCCAGGTGGCGCTGCTCAACGCCAACTACATCGCCAAGCGCCTGGAATCGCATTACGAAACGCTCTACACCGGCCGCAACGGTCTGGTCGCGCACGAATGCATCCTCGACCTGCGCCCGATCAAGGACGCCACCGGCATCAGCGCCGAGGACGTCGCCAAGCGCCTGATCGACTTCGGCTTCCACGCTCCGACCCTGAGCTTCCCGGTCGCCGGCACCTTGATGGTCGAGCCGACCGAGAGCGAATCGCAGCATGAACTGGACCGCTTCATCGACGCGATGATCCAGATCCGCGACGAAATCCGCGCGGTCGAAGACGGCCGCCTGGACCGCGAGGACAACCCGCTCAAGCACGCCCCGCACACCGCCACGCAAGTCACCGCGAGCGAATGGGCCCACGCCTACCCGCGCGAACTGGCTGCGTTCCCGCTGCCGTCGCTGAAGCTGCAGAAGTACTGGCCGCCGGTGTCGCGCGTGGACAACGTCTACGGCGACAAGAACGTCATGTGCGCGTGCATTCCGATCGATGCGTACAGGGAAGAGGAAGCCGAGGCGTAAGCTGCGCGATTTTCGCTCGAATGAAAGACCCCGCTCGCGCGGGGTCTTTTTTGGGCGTCTGATTCGTCACTATGCGCCGGTTTGGGCCGCCGTCTTCCGCACAAGCCGGACGCGAAACTATCCACCGGGCATTGAAATGATCATTTAGGCACGGCTTACGATGTCTATCGAATGGCCTGAACCAGCTCTCGACTCCAAACATCATTGACCGGACATCTCTGGCCGCCTGTCTTGATCGGCACACATGGTCTAAAGCTAGACAAGAGCTCACCCAGAACCTCGTCATCCGCGGCAACAGAATCCGCCGAGATGTGCACCGTAGAAGCATCCTTTGCATTCGGAACAATATAGATATCCACCGCGCCATTAGACGATGAAGAATCGGCTGTGTGGATGCTGATGGTCCCGTATTTCGTCTTCTTCACTACAGCAACATTGGCGCTCGTGGGCGGCTGCGCGGCATCGCCAATGTAAATTATCGCGAAGGTAGCGCTGCCTTTTGAGATCCTGTAGACATCGAAGTCAGCCGGAATCGAATAATCCGCATGCGCGCCCGCCGGGAGGCGAAAGCAAACATCATAGCTAAAGACCGTACAGGGATATTTCGACAGATCCCTGGCGAATACAGCTGAAGGAATAAGAAGCAGAAGCATAATTGCTTGCGCAATACTTGATCGCATCATATCAATTGCCCTCGGCACGTTGCACGTTGTTCCTGCTGCTGAGGATCTCGGGAATATTTCTACCCTCAAGAACGCCCGGCACCACATTCATAATGTTATTACCCCACGCGGGATCTGCCTTCCGAGTAACGGTGTCGTACCTGTCGTTGACGTCCGCCAAATGCAACAACTCGTGAGGCGCGGTACCGTTCGGGACGAATCTATCTTGAATGTCGATTTCAGCCTTCTTTCCGCCGAGCACCGCGTAGCTCAGCCCGCCTCTGCGTGAAGTGGGCCCATCGGTGAGAGTAATCGTGTTTTTAGCGGCGCGCGGAGTCTCTTTCGTGATATCGGTGACCCGGAAATTCACCTGCGTGTCCTGACCATTCACTTTATACGTACCGGACAAACCCTGAACCTGTGTTTTGACCTTCGAGATATTTCCCTCGCTGGCACCCGTTCCCTTGAACTTGGCAGGAATGTCCACCTGAATCGTTCCGTCCTTCAACCGGGTAACGATCGCAGCGCGACCATCGGGATCGACGAATTTATACGGATTATCGTTCGCATAACTGTATCGATTGAAGTTATCAGCGGTCTTGTCGCCAACCACAGCCGGATCGATGCTCAGGAATCGCCCAAGAGTGGGATCGTAGTAACGCTGCTGCATCTGGACCAAGTTGGTTGCCGCATCCATGATATGCCCTGCATATCCGATGCCGTCGTAAGCCGAGGGCTCGATCACATTACCGTAGGGCTCATAAATGGCGCGACTTAGCACCTCACCTCTTTCATTAGATACGGCGACAGGGCTGCCCAAACTGTCAGTGTGCTGATAACGGACGACGTCCGCGCCAGTATCTTTCGCCTTTTCGCGGCTGGCCAACAGGCTTCCTCGCAGATAAATATTGATGATATCCAAACCCTTCTGCTTATTCTCCATGTAGAGCGGCTGCCCGGCCTTGCTGTACTGCGACAACAGCCGCTGTTGATTGCCACCGGAAAAGCTCGCTACGCGCCGCCCTAAACCGTCGTAACGATATGTTTCCTTGTCTACAATTTCCCGCAGCCTATTGCCGTAATCGAACCGATAAATTTGGCCGTTCCTGTTCTCCAGATTGCCCTGCACGTCATAGCCAAGACCTACGATCGATTCGCCCGCGCTGTTACGAATATTGGTCAAGCGCGAATGTTCATCATAGACGTAAGCCGCATAGTCCTTAACTCCCGGCAGCACCCACGAACGCAGATTGTCCTGCGCATCGTAGGTGAACCGATGCCAGCAATCGCCGCCGAAGCTGCACGAACCGGCCGACTTCAATCGGTCCAGGCCGTCGTATTCCATGGTCCGGCTGTAGTGGTCGCCGCGCGCGCGGTCATAGATGATATTGACGTTGCCGTTGCCGTCGTAGACGTTCTCCAGATCGATGACGCCGGCGTCGGTGCTGCGCTGGGGTAACTGACGCAGGTTCTGCGCCATGGTGTGGACCACGCCGTTGCCGTAGACGAAGCGTTGCAGCGCGCCGTTGGGGTAGTACTCGATGTCCGAAGCGTACACCGCACCCGGGCTGCTGACCCGTTTGGGCCGGCCCAATGCATCGGGTTCGAAAGTCACCGCCAAACCGGTCGGATATACCTGGCTGGCTGGATTGCCGAGGCGGTCGTAGCCATAGCCCAGGTCCCAGCGGTACCAGTCCGGCTGAGCCACGGCTTCGCCGATCAACAGACGGCGCTTGTTGTAGGTGTAGGTGCTTTCGACCGCAGCGGCGTTGCCGGATTCGTTATAGGTGACGATCCTGCTCGGCTGGCCATCGGGCGTGTATTCCCAGCTTTGATTACCGCGGCCGTCGGGAAAGGCGAGCGTCTTGAGTCGGTTGAGCGCATCGTACCCACGGGCCACGACTCGGTCGGACGCCGCAGCTTCGGCGGTGTTGCAGTTGTCGGTCGCCGGCAGGTTCAAGCCGCTGGCGCTCCAGTTCAGATTGCCCGCGCCGTCGTAGGCCATCACTGTCGCACCGGTTTCCGGCTCGATGATCTTGCACAACTGCTGATGCTGGTCGTAGACATAACGGCGAGTGTTGGGCTGCTGCACCGGCGTCTGCGGCGAGGGAATCGCAATCCCGCCGGAGTTGCCGATCGCCAGATTAGCGCCTCCCACCGGCGAGATGCCGTGCACATAGATCAAGCGGCCCGAATATTGCGCGCGCACTTCGTTGCTGATCGGGATGGCGAAGCGGAAGTTACCGCTGTCGACCTTGCAGGATGCGACAACCCCCGCCTCGCTGGCTCGATTGGCGGTGTAAGCGCCGATGAACACCGCTCCGGCCGTGCCCGCGGGCCCCCCGGCATACAGATGCACATCTACAGGGGTCTGCCGGGTGCTTGCACAGGCCCAGCCAATCAGCACGCTCTTGTCGGCGGTCAAGCCGTCGATGTTGCCGATGATCACCGGCGGCGGACGACGCGCGTAGACGTCGATGGAGGCAAGCACGCGGTTATCGCCGCGCACTTCGATCCGGCTTCCGGCTTCGGTAATGTCGGCGACGTTCAAGCGGCTATCGCCTTGCGGGACACCGATGAGGCGTGTAGCCCCACTCCCGTCGATCCGGCTGCGCCACAATTCCGACCCTGCGGTGTTCGCGGTCCAGCTCACCGTGGTTCCGCAACTGGTCGCGCTCGCGGTCAACTCGCAAGGATTGGGCTCGGCGTGGATAGTGCCGGCCGGGACCGGGCTGACATAGGCGTAGCGGTTGGGCGTGGTCTGACCGAACCACTCCACGCCGTCCTGGACCATGCGCCATTGCACGTTGTAGTTGATCATGCGGCTGTTCACCACAGGAGCCGTCAGGGTCATGTTGAAGGTGACGCTCTGCCCCGGCGCCACGTCGTGCGGCAATCCGACGCGACCCATGCCCCAATACGTATTGTCCTGCGGGTTCAAGGTGCCCAGCGAATACGCCCGTGACGAGGACCAGGTCGTCGTACCGGTGTTGCGCATCTGCACGCTCATCGCCAGCGTTTGGCCCGAGTACATCGTAACCACACCGTCCGGGAACGACTGCGAAACGAACTCGGCTTCGTTGTAAAGCGGCGGCGGCGGATTGACGGTGATGGTGAACGGCTGCGTGCGTAGCGTGCGCTGCCGCTCTTCTTCGCGATAGATACTGATCGCGGTGGCTTGGGCGTAATAGGTGTAGGTGCCCGGCGCCAGCCCCGACTCGAGGAACTTGATACCTCTGAGTCCAGTTGCGGCCACTTGCTCGTTGCGCAGGATTTTTACGCCGTGGATGGTCTCGACGCTGGATCCCTGCATGCCGTCGCTCGAGGTGACGTTCAACTCGAAAGACACCGGCACCGTATAGGACGTCTGCGGCGGCGGGGTGAAGCTGATCGTCGCTGGTGCCGCGATGGCCCATGGCGCGGCAAGAAGCCACAGCAATCCCATCAGCATCCGTACCGCCAATCGCGGTTCGCCGCGGCGGGCGGCGCCTCCGCTGTTTCCGTATCGCATCGTTTCGTATCCTGTAAAAAACGTTTCCCCAACCGTCGTCGCGCGCGGCGCTATGCAGTCGCGGGCGCTGCGGCGATTAAGAGTCTCGGTGCGGGCGTGCGGCATCATTGCGCGGTGGACACGCGCTGAATTTCAAGAGGTTTTCCGAAGGCATCGCGCATGATCTGAGTGCGAACGCTTTCCGGGGCATCGATGACTACCGGCTTCTCGTACTCGGGTTGGCCGAACACCTGGAACGTCTCAATGGTGGCAAGGCCGCGCGGATTGGTGATCTTGCGCTTGAAGCCACTGAGGTACTCGGTGCCAGTGGTCAAAGGTCCGAGCTCGGAATCCTGCGTAGCCGTGGTCACCCGGCCCAATGCGTCGTAGGTATAGGCAGTACCGGGCATCGACTGGCGGAAATCGTCGACGTGGCGGGTCGGAAACGAGCGGAACGCCACCCGACCCTCGCTGTCGTAGCGAGTGAACACCTGCGTCTGCGTGTTGCGCGAGGCGTCGGACAGATCGAACTCCATTTCCAGCACCGGCCGCAGAAACGCGTCGTAGTATGTATCGGAGCGGCGCTCGCCGGTCACTGCGATGCGGCGCCAGTGGTTGGCTTCAAGACCGTACTCGGGGCTGGCGACGCGCACGAACTCCTGGCTCATCGGCTGCCAGTCGACGGTGTCGCCCTGCGGATAGATCACGCCTGCCAGGCGCCCGGCGCCGTCGTAACGGTACTGGGTAGTGAAGCCGTTCTCATCGGTAACCGAGGTCGCCCAACCGCGATCGTCGACCACCGCACTTTCGGTCGCGCCGCCGGGACTTTCCGGAGTCGCCGGACGCTGTATCGATTGAGGAATACCGCGCTTCCAGCCTTTGAACACGGTGGTGTTGCCGTTGCCGTCCTTGACCGTTTCCAAGGTGCCGTCGGCGTAATAGGTAAAGGCGTTCTTTAATTTGCCGAATGCGGTGGTATTGAGCACCCGCGCGGTCGCTGGATCGAATTGCGCGCGACCGGTTTCCGCGTTGTTGACCGATGTCGCCGCAACTTGGCCGAGGATCCACTTGCCGGCATGGTCGTAGAACTCGGTGCCTTCGTTGCGGCTATAGCCAAGCGTGTTATAGCCGGTGGAGCGCAACACCCTGCCGTACCCGTCGAAAATGTTGTTCTCCGTGACGAAACTCACGCCGTCCTGGATGATCTGCCGGGTCTTCAACGGACGGTTGTTGAGATAGCCTCGGGTACCCGAGATCGATACCGGCACCACGCCGTTGATCAGCGGGAACGGCTGATCGACCGCGCTCTGCACATAGGCGCTGGTGGTGGTGCGAACGGTTTGCCCAGCGGCGTCCTTGACCGACTCTTCGATCAACTCGCCTACGTTGGAAGTGAAGTCGTTGTTGAACTTGTAGAAGTTCACCGAACGATCAGGATTGGTTACCCGCGTTTCGGCCGGCGTGATGCAGGTACCGGAGGCCGTGCAATCCTCGGCCCAGCTCCAGGTCGGCGTGTAGAAGAAACTCCAGGCCTGTGGTACCACGCCTGGACCGGTGATGGTCTTGGAATACAACGACCCCACGGCGTAAGCCATCGGATTACCGCTCAGCCGCGTCCAGAATTGTTCCTGGCGCGGAAAGCAATGACCAGCGGTGCGGTGGGTGCCGTGCAGCAGTTTCCGGAACTTGAATTCGCCCACCGCGCCGGAGGGATGGCTGATGGTGAAAACGCCGACATCCTTCGGATCCGGGTCGACCGCCGACCTCATCGTGCCGGGGTTGGGCGAGCAGCCCATCCAGACGCCGTTGGGCTCGTAATGCATGAAATCGAAATGATCGCCGTACTGGTAACCCCAACGCCCGCCGTCGGGAAGCACAACCCCGCTCAACCAGTCGCTGTCGACGGTCGTGCCACCCTGGCTGTAAGGCGCGTACTCGTAAGTCCATACCCGTCCGGCGGACGAAATCGTGTCGATCTTGCCGGCGGGGTTGTAGGTCAGCTTGGCCTCCACGCCGTCATTGGAACGAATCCCCAACAACCGGTGAGGATTGGCCGGATCGTATTCGTAGGCCAGCCAATTGCCCTGTGCGTCTTCGACCCGCGTGGCGTACAGGAACACCTCGACCCGCTTGATGCCGAGTCCTCCACCGAATTCGCCGGGCGTTCCGAGGATGCCCTTGCTGCTCCGAGTCACCATCCAATCGAAGGTATAGCGCTGGCCATTGGGCAGCACCACCAGGAAGCCCTCGCCGGCCCCGTTGCGGACGCTTGGCAGACAAGCGACCTTCCAGTTCGACTTGGTTCCGCCGTAGTAAGCGAGTCCGTCGCTGGGACGGACGTGGCCCGCCCCCAGGTTGAGCATCAGCTCTTCACCCATGCCCGGAATACTGATGTGATTGCCGGCCCAGTAGTCGCTGGCATCGTAGTGGGACTTGCTATCGCTCAGATCGTTGTCGGGCATCGTCGGCGGCGAATAATCGCCACCGCTGCAACGCTGAGTGGACCCCATCCAGGTGTCCGGGAACTGAGGGCCGTTGTAATCGCGGTCGCGGATGACCCAGCCGGTGCGCTTGTCAAAGGTGCCGTGGATATTTGGAATGTCCAGTACCCAATACCGGCCGAACACTGAGGTTTCGCCACCACGCCAAGTATTGAGCGACAGGCCGGCGTTGCTGAGCTTGCGGCCGATCGACACGGTCAAAGCGCTGTTGGTCTTCAAGGACACATCGGTCGCGGTGAACGTAGTCGCTCCGTCGAACAAGCTGATGCTGTCGCCGAACATGCCGTCATCGGTCAACGCGGTCACCGGTATGCCCTTGGTCAAGCCGTCGTAGTCTTCCAGCACTGTCGGACTGCTGATGGCGGCGCAGGCGTTACCGGCGGATGCGCAACAGATCGCGATGGCGACCGACAACGCGCGGGCGGACAGAGGAATTGAGATCACTTCGGGTCCTTGACTGAATGCTGCTAAGACCGGCCGGAGCGCGGACCAAGAGGGTGCACACCGACTTCGTCTACGATCGACCGCGCACGTGAACACCGTGCCGGTCCGCACGAACGCAAACCGGCACAGGCCTTACGGCTGGAATACGGGAGTGGAGGAACGAGGCCTTACGCTGAGTAACCCGGCATGACCGATATCTCCTTGCTAATGAAGCTCCATTGATCGCGCTCGAATCCGCACGCTTGCGACCTCAGCGACCGGAAACGTCGCCATGCCTCGGATCGCACTGCGATCTCTGCGTCGGCGTCGCTTCGGATGAAAGAACGACGGTCCATTGCCCGCCTTCGGCACGCCTTGTCCCCTGGGCCAGAATAATCGCCTATCGCATAGACAGATCAAGATTTGCGACATGGCGCCGGCGATTCCGCCAAGTTACGCAAAGCACGCAAGGTGACGGCCCAGCCCTCCGCGCCGTCGCGAGCATCGGCGCCGCGAGGCTTCCCGACGACGGCGAGAACCTGGGCGCACCGCTGGAGAAGGCTGGCCAGGCCATGTCGTCGGGTAAAGCGCCTGAAGAAACCCGCCGCCGATTGAGCGAACGCGCCGGACCGGCGCGGCCAAACTGATACGACCTAAGCGCGACCGTGCCGCGACCGAATCCCCCCGCGCCGCGACTCGCATCGCGCCCGGCCGAACCTCCGGCGTCCGGGCCAGCCCGGCCCTGGCGGTCCGCGCACGGACCGTCCGTCCGGCGCAGCGCGCGTCCCCGTTTCGCGCCCCAGGCTCTAGGTTTCATCGGCTCCGGCCGCGCTTCGTCGCGCCCCCGCTTCCACTCGCGCCGCGATCAAGCGCCCGCCTCGGACCCACCGTGATTCGCAGCCTGATCTTCATCGCCCGTCTCGCCGCCGCATGGTTCGGCCTGTTCGTGGTGTTGGCCCTGATCGCCCAGGCGATGCCGGTGTTGAAGCATCAGGACACCGGCGCCTTGTTCCTGGTGACCGTGATCGTGGACGTGGTCGTCGCGATCACCGCCTTCGCCCACCTGCGCCGGGTCAAGCCGGTCGCGGGACGGATCGACGGCAGCACCATCGCCAATCGCCAGCGGCGCCAGATCGAGGTGCCGCTGGATGCCGACGAGACCTTCCTCCTGCTCGACGAAGTGATCCGCGAGCTGCCGCGCAGCGAACAGATCGAGAGCGCGCGCGACAGCCTGCAAGCGCGGGCTAAGATCAAGCGCCCCGACAGCCCGGGCCAAGCGGCTTTCGATACCAGCCATTTCTCCGGCTGGAATCTCGGCAATACCCGCAACCAGATTCTCGCCACCGCCCCCCCCCCGATGGCGAGATCAGCCGCATCACCCTGATCTGCGAGCCCGAATCGGGCGCATGGAGCGACTGGTTCCGGGTAGATCACGGCGCCAACCTGGAAAACGCCGAGGCGATCGTGCGCGCGGTCAACCGCCGCATCGCCGAGCGCCGCCGCAACGAGCGCGCCGACGCCGCGCGCACCTCGACCGAGAAAGAACTCGCCGTGGCCAAGCTGAGCCTGCTGCATGCCCAGGTCGAGCCGCATTTTCTCTACAACACCCTGGCCAGCGCGCAGTACCTGACCCGCAACGATCCGCCGCTGGCCGATGAAATGCTGGGCCATCTGATCGAATTCCTGCGTCGCTCGCTGCCGCGCACCGAGGACGCGCTGTCCACTCTGGGCGACGAACTCGACCATTCGCGCGCTTACCTGGAAATCCTCAAGCTGCGTATGGGCCCGCACCTGGAACTGCAACTGGACGTGACCGTCGAAAGGGCTCTCCGATTGGCCCTGCGCTATCGCCGAGTGGTGGGCCCAGGGATCGCGCGGTGACGTGCGTGAAGAAGCTTCTTCGTCGCGTGCGATTGCCTGCAAGCACCGCGTCATCATCTGCCCGGGGTGAAACCGGTGAGCAGCAGGAACGGCACGATCACGATCACAGTGACCGCTTCGCGCACCATCGTCAGCGGCCGGAATATCTGGTTGAGTCTGCGATTGCGCGCCAACGTTTCTTCGTCGATCACCTCCACCACGCGCACCTGCGAGGGCGCCAGCGAGGTGAGGTCGGCGCCGGCGAACACCTGGTCCCGATTCTGCGCTTGCGCCGCCGGACGCTTACGTCCGCGCAGATCCGTGCGCCAGGCCATGTACAGCGACGGCTCGATATCGCCGACCATGTTGCCGTTCGACGGCTTGAAGCCCAGCTCGGCCAGTGCGTGCCGCTCGTCTTCGGACAGGACGGTCTTGGTCTCCCGCAGGCTGGGATCGTAACCGCCGATCCTGATCTGCAACGATCCGGTGACGCCCGCGGGCTCGACCTGCAGTGCGCTCAGGCTGAGATTGCCCAGGCCGAGCAAGGCCTCGCGCTGCGCCGACAACAGCGGCGGCTGAAGATCGTTCAGACGGTTGGCCGGCAGGGCGAACTCGTAATCCTGCCGCACGGTCCTCAGCAACAGTCGATCGCCGGATCGGTTCAACTTGAGCGCGATCACGTTCTCATCGACTTGCGCAGATTCCTCCGTGAAGTCGGGCACCAGGAACGAGACGCCGATGACCATTGCCGTCGCGATCGCGATCTTCTTCCATAGTTTCATGCGGTATCCGTAATCCCTGGCCCGAGGCCGAAAGTGCGATGTCTGTTCGATGCGCGCAGGGCCGGCGACCCCGCGCGCAATCGCTCATCGCCGACGAAAGAACGATGCCTGCAAAAAACGCATCCCGGCCAGAATCTGCGCGACGCGCTGCGCCGACAGCGAGCCGATCCGTTCGCCCAGGCGATGCTTGTAGATCGACGCCACCTGCGACACCACCACCACGCTCTGCCGGGCCAGATCGCCCTCGCCCGCATCGAGCAACACATTGCCCGGTTCGCTCGCGCGGCCCAGGTTGGAGGTCAGCGCGCACACCACCACGGTGCTGATCCGGGAATGGTTGAACAGATCGTCCTGGACCACGACGTGGGGATGGGCGACGCCCGGCAGCGAGCCCTTTGACGGGTCGGCGGGCAGCCAGAACACATCGCCCTGGTTCACCACGCCGGTAAACATCTCCCGGTACGCCTCGTGTTCTCTGTCCATGACCGCATCGTTCGGGCTCAAGCCGCCGAGCTTAGTCGCCGCCCCGGCGGGCGTCGAGACGATCGCGCGGCCAACCTGGGCCGTCGATGTCGATTCAACCCGTCGCGGTTCGTCGTATAGGCAAGCACCCGCCTTCACCCACCTCGATCCCGGAGCCGTCATGAAATTCATCTGCCTGTGCCACTACGACCAAGCCAGGTTCGCCGCCTGCACGCCGGAGGATTTCCAGGCGGTCGCCGCCATCTGCGCGCCGCGCGACCAGCAATTGCAGGGCAGCGGCCATGTCGATGTGATCTGCTCGCTCGCCGCGCCGGCCGACTACGCGGTGATCCGTCCGGGCGAGAACGGCCCCACCGTCGCCCGCGGCGCCTATGCCGACACGCCCGAACCCTGGGGCGCCTACTTCGTGGTCGATGCCGACGACATCGAACAGGCGATCGAAATCGCCAAACTGCATCCCGGCGCGCACCTGGGCCGCTATTTCGGCGGCGGCATCGAGGTGCGGCCGTGCCACGTGCACTGGCCGGCCTGATCCGGCGCGCCCCGGCCGCGCACCGCGCGGTTCAGCCTGAATGCGGACCGCGCGCCGCGCTGGCGCTCACGCAGCCGGCGATATACTGCGGCCGTCGCCGGGGGGTGATTGGAATGAACATGCAGGAACCACAACTGCAGGCGTTCTCCGAACGCTTGCTCAAAGTGATCCAGACCCAGACCGAGATCGCCAAGCTCGGGCTGGACCTGGGCGGTGTGATGGATCTGGTCGCCACGCGCGCGCAGGCGCTAACCGGCGCGGTCGGCGCGGTGGTCGAGCTGGCCGAAGGCGACGAGATGGTCTATCGCGCCGCCTCCGGCATCGCCGAGTCCAGCCTGGGCATGCGCCTGCGCCGCGACGCCAGCCTGTCCGGCCATTGCGTCCGCGACGGCGCGCCGCTGCGCTGCGAGGATTCGGAAACCGATCCGCGGGTGGACCTCGACGCCTGTCGCGCGGTCGGCCTGCGTTCGATGATCGTGGTTCCGCTCAAGCATCACGAATCGGTGGTCGGCGTGCTCAAGGTGATGGCGCGCACGCCGAACGCCTTCAGCGACGACGATCTGCGCCTGCTCGACCTGATGTCGGGACTGATCGCCGCGGCGATGTACCACGCCGCCAAGTACGAAACCAACGAGCTGTTCTACCAGGCCACCCACGACGCCCTGACCGGCCTGCCCAACCGCGCGCTGTTCTACGACCGCCTGCGCCACAACCTGGCCCAGGCGCATCGCGAATCGCGCCGCATCGGCATCCTCAATCTCGACATGGACGGGCTCAAGCCGGTCAACGATCACCTGGGTCATCGCGCCGGCGACGCCGCCATCCGCGAATTCGCCGAACGCATGAAGCAAAGCGCGCGCGCCGGCGACACGGTCGCGCGCATCGGCGGCGATGAGTTCGCGGTGATCCTGCCGCGGGTCGAACACCGCGACGGCGTCGCCGCGCAGATGCAGCGGATCGCGCAATCGCTGCGTTTCGCCTTCGAATTCGAAGACCGTCCGATCACGCTGGACGCCAGCATCGGCTGCGCGGTCTATCCCGACGACGGCGAAGACCTGGGCGTGCTGCTGGAAAAGGCCGATCAGGCGATGTATCGGATGAAGCGTTCGAAGAAGGCCGGCACCAGCGGCTGAGCCGGCGCGGTCGCGGGCGATTTGTCGCCGTGCCGGCGCACTCAGCGGGCCCGGTTGAGCCCGAGCTAACGGGCCCGACCCGACTGAATCGAGCAGCCCGAGCGCCCGCGCCTCGCCGATGGGCATCTTGAGCCCCGGTTTCGCTCCCCCGCATCCCGGTTTCATCGCGCCCGGCCCGACTTCGTCGCGCCCCGGCTTCCCCTGGCGCGAGGGATCACTATGCTGCGTACCAAGCCACACGCCTCCCGGACCTCCACGTGATTCGCAGCCTGTTCTTCGTCGCACGTCTCGCCGCCGCATGGTTCGGCCTGTTCGTGATGCTGGCGATACTCGCCCAGGCCATGCCGGTGCTGCAGCACCAGGACACCGGGCCGCTGTTCCTGATCGCTACCGTGGTGACCATCCTCGTGGTGATCACCGCGTTCTCGCACCTGCGCCGGGTGCGCCTGATCAGCGGGCGCATCGACGCCAACGCCATCGGCAACCGCCAGCGCCGCCAGATCGACGTGCCGCTGGACGATGAGGAAACCTTCCACCTGCTCGACGCGGCGATCCGCGAACTGCCGCGCACACAGAACGTCGAAAGCGCGCGCGACAGCCTGCAGGTGCGGGCCAAGGTCGAAAGCGCCGAGGCCGGATCGCACAGCGCGCTGGGCACGGCCAATCTCTACAACTGGTGGATGAGCACGACCCGCAACCAGATTCTCGCCACCGTCACCCCCGACGGCGAGATCAGCCGCATCACCCTGATCTGCGAGCCCGAATCGGGCGCATGGAGCGACTGGTTCCGCGTAGATCACGGCGCCAACCTGGAAAACGCCGAGGCGATCGTGCGCGCGGTCAACCGCCGCATCGCCGAGCGCCGCCGCAACGAACGCGCCGACGCCGCGCGCACCTCGACCGAGAAAGAACTCGCCGTGGCCAAGCTGAGCCTGCTGCACGCCCAGGTCGAGCCGCATTTTCTCTACAACACCCTGGCCAGCGCGCAGTACCTGACCCGCAACGATCCGCCGCTGGCCGACGAAATGCTGGGCCACCTGATCGAATTCCTGCGCCGCTCGCTGCCGCGCACCGAGGACGCGCTGTCCACTCTGGGCGACGAACTCGACCGTTCGCGCGCTTACCTGGAAATCCTCAAGCTGCGCATGGGCCCGCGCCTGGAGCTGCAACTGGACGTCGCCGACGAACTGCGCGCCATCGCGCTGCCGCCGATGATGCTGCAGACCCTGGTCGAGAACGCGATCAAGCACGGCCTGGAACCCAAGCCTGGCGGCGGCACGGTGTGGATCCTGGCACGCCGCAACGAGGATTCGATCGCCATCACCGTCGCCGACGACGGCCTGGGATTCAACGTGCTCAACTCCGGCACCGGCATCGGCCTGCGCAACGTGCGCGAACGCTTGCAGCTGGTCTACGGAGAGCAGGCGCAGTTGTCGATCGTGGCCAATTTCCCCAACGGCGTCGCCGCCACCATCGTCGTGCCGGCGCAGCCGGTTACGGAGACGCAAAGTGTCTGATTCCGCCAACACCGCGCCGGGCTTGACCGCACTGGTCGCCGAAGACGAAACCCTGCTGCGCCGGGCCCTGGTCGAAGCGCTGCAGGTGGCCTGGCCGCAGCTGCGCATCGTCGCGGAGTGCGAAGACGGCGCCGAAGCGCTGGAAGCGCTCGCCGAGCATTGTCCCGACGTCGCTTTCCTCGATATCCGCATGCCCGGCCTGACCGGCCTGGATGTCGCCGCCGCCGCCATCGATGTCAGCCCGCAGACCCAGATCGTGTTCGTCACCGCTTACGATCAGCATGCGATCGACGCGTTCGAACACGGCGCCATCGATTACCTGCTCAAGCCGGTCACGCCCGAGCGGCTGGCGGTCACCGTGCAGCGCCTGCAGGCGCGCCGCAACCGCGGCCAGAGCGAGCGCGATGCGCTGACCGAACTGGCCCAGCGCCTGACCGCCAACCAGTCCGCGCGCGAGGACAAGCCGGCATTGACCTGGATCACCGCCAGCGCCGGCCGCGAAACCCGCCTGATCCTGATCGACGACGTCGCCTATTTCCGCGCCGACAACAAATACACCACCGTCGTCACCGCCGACGGCGAAGCGCTGCTGCGCAAGCCGATCCGCGAACTGCTCGACGTGCTCGACGGCAGCCGCTTCAAGCAGATTCACCGCTCCACCATCGTCAACCTCAAGGCCATCGCCGGCATCGTCCGCGACGACAGCGGCAAGGGCACGGTGCGCCTGCGCAACCGGCCCGAAACCCTGACGGTGAGCCAACCGTTCATGGCCTTGTTCAAGACGATGTAGTCCACCCGGACGCCGGCCGCGCGCGCGGCCGCACCGTCCCGGTCACAAATCCGGCCTCGACCACGTCGCGTCTGCGGACAGCGTCTGCGCAGATCGCTGCGCGTGGCAATGGCTCGGGAACCTCGGCGCGGCGACGCGACAGGTTTCCAAGCCCGCTCGAACCATGCGGCCTGCACGGCGCCACGATTCATTCAAAGCAGACCAGGGAGTTGGACATGCGTAACATGATGGCCTTGCTGTACTACTTGTGCGCCTTGCTCGGGTGCGATGTCGGCGGAACCACGATCGTCAATCGCAGCAACGACAGCGGCGTGGATATCATCGACAGCCAGGTGCGCATCAGCGAGCAGATCGCCAAGTTCGAATGCCGCGCCAGCCGCAGCGGCACCTGTCATTACTCCTTGTTCCGCAGCCAGTGCGCCAACGCCAAGGCCAAGCCGGCGCAGGCCCCGCATTGCACCGAGAGCGCGTTCGAACGGTTCGATCTGGCGGCCGGCGCCACGCGCGAAATCATCGACATCGCGCCGGGGTTCACGCTGTGCGTCAGCGATAAGAACGATGCGGTCGGGGTCGATTGCAAGGCGTTGGCGCGATAACGAGGGACCGCAGATTGAGCCCCTCTCCCGCTCGCGGGAGAGGGAGAGAAATGGAGAGACTTAGTTAGCCGGTTCACGCTCAATCCCGCGCCTCCAGCCGAAACCCCGCACGTTGCAAAATTGAACTGTCCGCCCCGCCGTATCCCCCGCGTTGTCTAGGTCATGCAAGGACCGACCGGCCGCACGGCGGGAGGGGAACATGGAACTGTTTGACCAAGACGACTACCGCCTGCGCGGTGCGAGTCGGGTACTGCCGGGACAAACGATCGACGAAGCCGATTCACGCCGGCGGGTGCCGGTCCGCGATACCAGCCGGCTCGACCACCTGTATCGGCTCAAGCTGGCCGGACGCGATCCGGAGCGGCTGAAGCGGCGGCGGCGTTCGCTGCACGAAATCGCCTGCTGGATCGCGGTGGCGCTGCTGACCGCCGCGGCGCTGGCCTCTCCGGTGCGCGCCGCCGAGGCGAGCGCGCGATCACGATGCGGAGTCGCCGCTCCCGCGCGGCACGAACACGGCGATGCGATCGCTGTGCAGTTCCGCGTCGATCGCTCGCAACCAATGCTGCGCCGCCAGCACCTGTGTGCACGGCCCGAGGCTGCATAGGCGGATGTCGCGCCGCTGCGCCTGCTCGCGGATGCGTTCGAGCATCTCGCCCAGGACGCCGCCGGTGAACGGCGTGTACAGATAGAACACCGTCGCCTGCGACAGATCGGCCGCGCGCGCATCGGCCTGGATAAAACTTACCCGGCTCAGGCGCAAGTCGTCGGCGGCGGCGCGCGCGCTGGCAACGTAGGCGGGTTCCAGTTCGACGCCGATGCAGCGCGCGGAGGTGCAGGCGCCGACCAGCAAGGGAACGTGGCCGAGGCCCGAACCCACGTCCAGCAGCACATCGTCCGCACCCGGAGCCAGGCGCCGGATCAGATCGAAGATGTGCCGGGCCGGTGTCGGTTGATAGAACACCATCTCCGGCGCCAGCGCGGCGACGTCGTCGGCGGGTTCGTGCCATTGCGCGATACCGCCGAGCAGCGCGTCGAGATGATCGTAGCCCTCGCCTTGCGCGATGCTGGTGTCCGCGTCGGCGTGTCCGGCGAGCGGCATCCATTCGCGCAGGCAGTGCGCGCCGTCGCCGCGGCGGATGGCCTCGCGCAGGTTCCGATAGAGCCGTTCGTTGACCGCGTCCAGACGCGCTTGCTGGGCGGCGATGTCCGCGCTCAGCGCCAGCGTGTCGGGCGCATCGGACAGGTACAGGCTCAGCCGCTCGATCCGGTCGAGCGCGTCCACGCGTTCGCGCAGGCGCTCGGGGCGGTCCAATGTGAGGTCGCCGCGCAAGCGCTCGATCAGAGCGAGCAATGCCTCGCTCATGCCCATCGGCCTCGGCCGCCGTCGCGATGCCGCGCAGGCGCCGCGATCGGCTGTGTATTGTCGCTTCCGCCCATTTCGCATCCGAGGTTGAAACCGCGCGGGCTTGCGCAAGCAGGCGCCGAGTGCCGACAGATTAAGCGCTGCGGCTGCCGCCGTCAGCCGGCCACGCGGCCGGCGGCGGCCAGTCGCTATCGGCCGAACCTCCGGCTCGATACCATGCATGCATCGCCGACGGTCACCGCCTCTGGCATGCATCCGATCCCGCATTCCCCCATGCAGGTGTTCCAGCAGGCGCCCAGCGCGCCGCTGCGGCCGTTCGTGCGCCGATTCATGGTGGTCGAGTTCGCCAGCGCGCACGACGACACGCATCTGCCCGACACCGGCGCGGTCGCGGCGTTTTCGTTTCGCGGCCGCTGCCTGCTGGATGCCGGCGAACCGGTGCCGTTGTCGGCGCTGACCGGCCTGCGCGATACCTTGCGCGCGCATCGCCACGACGCCGGCCACTCAGTGCTGCTGGCCTCGTTCTCGCCGGTCGGCGCGGCCGCGTTCCTGCGCCCGTCGCTGGCCGAATTCGCCGGCACCACCACCGACCTGAGCGGGGTGCTGGGACGCGAGGACGAACTGCGCGCGCTGCACGAACGGCTCGCGCTCGCCCTCGATCACCCGCAGCGCGTGCGCCTGCTGGAAGCATTTCTGCTCGCGCGCCTGCGCCAGCCCGCGCCCGATCCGCTGATGACGGCCGCGGTCGCATGGCTTGAGCGGCAACCGGCGCTGCGGCGCATCGACGCCCTGACCCGGCATATCGGCCTAAGCCAGAGTGCGCTGGAACGCCGCTTCAAGCGTGTGGTCGGCGTGTCGCCGAAGAAGTTCGCTTCCATGCTCAGACTGCAGCGCGCGGTGCGCCTGCATACGGCCGGCGCCGATCTGGCCGAACTGGCCTTGGCCGCCGGTTACTACGATCAGGCGCATTTCAATCACGACTTCCGCCGCGCCACCGGCCGCGCGCCGACCGCGTTCTTCGACGCCGCCGTATCGCGCTGATCTGCCCGGCCGCGCGCTGGCGGCACGCCGATTTTTTACAAGCCGGCGCGATCCGCGCGCGGCACAGTGCGCGCCATGCACTCACTTCATCTCCTTCACCGCGAGCGGCCGCGCCGTCGATCGTTGCAGCTACTCGCCTTGTATCTGCTTGCGATCGCCGCGCCGCTCAGCCATGCCGCGCCCCTCGCCGCGCCCTCTCCCGATACCCGAGCCATTGTCGCCATGAACACCTACGTCATCCTGTTCCGCCGCCCGCGCGCCGCGCTCGACGACGCCGAGCAACAACGTCTGAACCAGGCCGTCGGCCCCTGGGCCGCCGCGCAAAACCAGGCCGGCCATCGACTCGATCCGCATCTGCTCGCGGCCGAAGGCCGTTATCGCGGCCCGCAGACGGCCGCTACGCAAGCCGAGGCGCCGCCGGTGACGGCCTTGCTGTTTCTGCATGCGCGCGATCTCGACGAAGCCGCCCGCGTCGCCGAAAGCCATCCGGGTCTGGACTACGGCTTCAGCGTGGAAGTGCGGCCGTGGTCGGCGCCGCAACGCGGCAACACCGCGCCGCCGCGCTGATCCTCGCCCCGCCCCGGGGGCATCGGGGGCTGCCGCCTTGTCGCGGCTTCGGTAGCGGTCAGACAGGCCCGGCCGGCCCCTTGTCTTCGAATTGTCACGCAACAGCCATAAATTGCCGTCATCCCACGACGGCAGCCTCCGCTTTGGACCTGTCCGGTCGCCGGTTCTCTTTACAGGCCCTTCCCCCATGCGTTTGTTCAAACTCGTTTCCGTATTGCTGGCGCTGGCGCTGCTGTCGCCGATGGCCCTGGCCAAACCGCCGTATGTCGAGATCGAACAACGCCTGACGCCTGAGCAGTTGCGCGAAGTCGGCCTGTCGGCCGAGCAGCTGGCGACGCTCAACCGCATGCTGCGCGAAGCCGACGACAAGACCGCGCCGCCGGTGGCCGAAGCCGCGCCGCACGCGCCCGGCCCGGCGATCGGCGCGGGTGCGCCGCAAGCCGCCGGTCCCGCCGATCCCGCCGTCGGCGCCGGCGCGCCGCCCGCTCACCGCCCCGGCGCGGGCCAGTTCATCGGCCTCAACGACGAGCCGATCAAGAGCCGCCTGAAGCACGACGTCGCCGGCTGGGAGCCGGGCACGGTGTTCGAGCTGGAGAACGGTCAGCAGTGGAAGGTGCTCAAGGGCGCGATGAAACTGCCCAAGCCGATGGTCAAGCCCGAGATCGTGGTCATCCCCGGCGTCGCCGGCCGCTGGTTCCTGCAGGTCGATGAAGACACGCCGAAGGCGCGGGTTTATCGCATCGATTGATGTCGCGAACGAGGCGGTGCGAAAAACCCGCCGCCTCGCCGCTCACGGCTGCTGAGTCACCGCATACACCGCCTGCACCACCTTCGCCATTCGCGCGTAGTCGAGCTTGTCGTAGGTATCGCTGGCCTGATGGTAGGTGTTGCTGCGCAGGAACGCGGTGTCGCTGACCATCAGCGCCGGATAGCCTTCGTGCCAGTAGCTGAGGTGATCGGAGAAATCCACGCCCTGCACCAGCAGCGGCGGGGCGTTGATCGAATACACCGGCAGGTCGCCGGCGCCGGCCATCGCCGCCTTGATCCTTCGGGTCGCGCCGAAGTCGCTCATGCGGCCGGTGACGACGACGAAATCGCCGCGGTCGGAATACAACCAGTGCATGCCGCGCACGGGATAGCGCTGACTGCCGGGGCGGTCGCTGAAGCGGCCGATCATTTCCAGCGACAGCATGAACTCGACCTCGCGGCCGGCCTCGCGCAGCGCGCGCGCGTGCCAGGCGCTGCCCATGTGTTCGCTGCGGAAATGCGGCGGCTCTTCCAGGGTGTAGGCCACCAGTTCGATCGGCCGCGTCTGTGGGCTGCGGCCCAGCAGGCGCGCGAGCTCCAACAATCCGGCCACACCGCTGGCGTTGTCGTCCGCGCCGGGCGTGTGGGTCTTGGGCGAGTAGCCGCGCTCATCGTCGCTGTCGCGGCCGACATCGGCGAAGGAATCGTAATGCGCGCCGATCACCCGCAGCGGCCCGTTCTGCGGACCGAAACGCGCGATGACGTTGCGGTAGGTGACGCCTTCCACCACCACGTCCTGATAGCTCACCTGCGCGCCGGTTAGCCGCAGTTGCTCATGGATGTGGCACGCGGCCAGATCGATGTTGTCGAACTGATCGTAACTGCGCGGATACAGGTCCACCGACAGATATTTGACGTCGGCGCGCAGCCGTTGCGGGTCGGCGGCCGGCGGATGCGAGGGCCGCGGCGCGACGAAGGGCTGCACGACCAGGGCCAGCGCCAGGGCGGCGAGCGCGGCGAGGATCAGCAGCAGATACAGCAGATGTCGCAGGCGTCGCACGGTCCAGCCTCCTTGCCGTCGCCGGAACCGCTCCGGCGCTCCATCAAACCGCAGTTCGCGCCGCGGCGCCATGGCGGCCGGCGGCGGGATTCATGCCGCTGACATGGACGCATGGTCGACTGTCGCGGCGCATCGGAACCTTCCGTGGGCCGGCGCGCGCCCCTTCTTCCGTCCGGATCCGCCCGCATGCCGCCTCGCAGCGCTCCCTTGCTCGCTCTCGCCCTGGCCCTCGCCGCCTGCACCAACGCTCCCGACGCCGACGCCGCCGGCGCGCGCAAGAGCTGGGTGGTCGCGCAGATCCGCGATTACAACCATCCCTACGCCGCCGCCGCGAGCAACGAGCTGGACACCAAGCTGGCGACCATGGCCGGCAGCGCCTACGACTTCTATCGCGGCGCCGATCATCTGTTCTATCAGGACATGCTGACCCGTCCGGCCTCGGCCTACACCAGCGCGCAGACCGGCTACACCTGGCTCGGCGGCGACACCCACCTGGGCAACTTCGACGCCGCGCGCGACGCCAGCGGCAAGGCCGTGTTCAAGGCCGCCGACTACGACGAAGGCTATCTGGGCCAATACGTGTGGGACCTGCGCCGGCTCGCCGCCAGCATGGTCCTGGCCGGCCGCGACAACGGCCTGAGCGACAGCGACATCGGCGCGGCCATCGACACCCTGGTCGGTGCGTATCTGGATCAGATGTCCGCGTTCAAGGGCAGCGACGGCGAAGCCAGCCTGCGCCTGAGCAAGGACAACACCACCGGCGTGGTGGACGATTTGATCGCCAAGGCCGACGGCAAGACCCGGGCGAGTCTGTTGTCGAAATACACCGCGCTCAGCGGCAGCGCTCGCCGCTTCCAGAACCTGTCCAATCTGGTCGCGCTGCCGGCGGCCGGTTACAGCGCGGTAAGTGGTTCGATGGCCGCTTACGTCGGCACCATCGCCGCGTCCAAGCGCTATGCCAGCAGCTACTACACCGTGAAGGACGTGCGCCAGAAGCTCGGCTCCGGCGTCGGCAGCCTGGGCAAGCTGCGCTATTACGTGCTGATCGAAGGACCGACCGCTTCGACCGCGGACGATGTGATCCTGGAGTTCAAGCAGCAGGCCGCGAGCGTGGTCGCGATCGCCGCGCCCGGCCGCATGCCGGCCACCGCCTATGGCGATCATCAGGGCCAGCGAGTGGCGCGTACCGCCAAGGCGCAGACCATCGATGCCGACGTGCTGATCGGCTATGCCAGCATCGCCGGCCAGCCGTATTACGTGCATGAGAAGTCGCCGTTCCAGGAAGACTTCGATGTCAGCAAGCTCGACAGCGCCGGCAAGTTCGATACCGCGGCGACGTATCTGGGCCAGGCGCTGGCCAGCGCGCATGCCTTGGCCGATCAGGACTACGACGTGTCGGTGGTCAGCTACAGCATCGACAAGCAGGTGACGGAAGCGGCGACTAGCAAGAGCGGGCTGAAGTCGGAACTACGCGCGTTCGCGTTCGACTACGCCGCGCAGACTCAGCTGGATTGGCAGGCCTTCGTCGAGGCGTATCAGGCGGGAACGCCGTTGTACTGATGCGCGCGGCGGCAATGCTTGCGCGACTGCGAACGCTTGCGGCGAAGCAAGCGTTCAATCCAGCCCGGTGCGTCCCGGCGCCCAGTACGGTTTGATCCGCAAGGCGCCGCCGCCCAGGCCCTGCGCCTTGAGCGCGCGGCCGATGCGCTGGATCGCCGGCGCGCGGCCGGTCAGCACGAAGCTGGTGCGGATCTCGGCGCTGCGCTGGATCGCATCGAGGGTCTGATCCAGATGCGTGTCGTCGGCGCGGCGTTCGATCAAACGCGCTCGGCCGATGCCCAGCAGGTCCAGTACCCGTTGCGATCGCGCCGGCGAGGCGACTTCGAACACGCAACGCAGGCCGGGCTCGTCGCGCTGCAACGCCGCCGCCAGCGCGAACGAGGTCTCATCGCCGAACACCACCGTGCACGACGCCAGGTTCTGCAGATTCAGCGAACCGCGCGGGCCGAAGATCTGTCGCACTTCGCCCTCGGCCACGCCGCGCGCCCAGTCCGAGGCAGGGCCGCTGCCATGGCAGTAAGCGAGGATGCGCATGCGGCCGCTGGCCGGATCGAGTTCGATCGGGGTGAACGTGCGCGTCTGCAGTCCGCCGTCGAGCTTGAGCTGGATCTTGTCGCCCGGCGACCATGCGCCGCGCTTGAGCGCGTCGCCCTGCATCGCGATCAGGCGGAAATCCGGATCGGGCGCCTGCACCGAGGTGATCTGCACCGGCCGCATCAGCAAGCGGGTGAAGGCCCGTTCCAACAGTCCGGCGCCGGGCGCCTGTCGTGCGGGTAATGCGGATTGATGCATGAGTACGGACTCCTGATTCGATCGCAATGGATTGCGAAGAGCCTCCTCATCCGTCCCGCGCTGGCGCGGGGCAGGCTCTTCGGGCGCCTTCGCCCGCTAACGGGCGAAGGCAGTCGCTCGATGACATACACCGGTTACGAAATCGCTCGCGGCTCTCGCCCGTCAAAGGGCGAGAACCGGAGCCTTGCCTCGTTCAACTCAGGTAACGCGCGCCGCACTCAGAAGCTGCGCGTAATTCCGAAGAACGCCTGGCCGACGCCGTCGGTGTTTTCCGCCACCAGCGGGCTGTCGCTGATGTCGTCCGGCAGCACCTGATAGCTCAGGTTGGCGATGAAGCGCCACTTCTCGGCGAAGGGCTTGGCCACGGTCACGCCGATGTGGGGAATGGTCACGCTGCCGGGGCGATAGCTGACCACGCCGCGCGCGACTTCCTTGTCCAGGGTGCCGTAGTAGTAGTTGGCCAGATCCTTCGACAGCGCGGTCACGCCGACGCTGGGCGTGAACAGCCAGCCGCCGGCCTGCATCGGATAGCGATAGCTGACATCGGCCTCGTAACCGCCGCTGACATCGGCGATGTCGGCCTTCACTTCCACCTGGATTTCGCCGGCCGTGCCGCGCCAGCTGGCCGAAACGCCGGCATCGACGCTGTCGTCGCGATCTTCGAGCAGGTCGCGGTTGATGCCGCGGCGCGCCAGTTCGCGGCGGCCGAAATCGTCCCCGTCCATCGCGTCCAGGCGGCCCGAGACGAAGCCGTCGAGAACGAAGCTGTCGCTCTTGACCAGGTGGTAACCGGCGGTGATGCCGCGGAAATAGAAGCGCTCGCCTTCGTAGCCGAAGAACGGAATGGCGCGGGTGTGATTGCCCTCGCCGGCATACAGCTCGGTGCGGATGCCGCCGGCGATGCCGAGGCTCCAGTTGGACGGTGCGACGTCGGCGCGCTCCTCGCCCTCCTGGCGTACCTGGGCCGACACTGCGAAGGGAAGCAACAACAGCAACGGCGATACGAGGCGAACCATGCGCATGAAATAGTCCTGTCAGGAGAGTGGGGAGCGCGAGGAACGCGACGCGGCCTTCGCACCACGCGATGCTAGCGAGCGCGGTTTAAGAGTTCTTTAAACCCGGTCGCTTTGCCGACATATAAAACGAGAAAGGTCGTTTGGGTTTAGCGGCCGTTAGGGAAACCGCCGCGTCGCGGCGGGATGGCGTGCCACTACACGGGGGCGTATCGATGCGGTTGGTTCGTGCGCGGCGTTCGGGGTTGCGCGACGGTCCGCGCAGTGCGCTGCTTCCTGGCGAGATCGTGTCCGTTCTTGGAGTTGGTTCAACGTAGCTGCTTCAGGTGCGGAGCATCTTCGTTTTTGCTCGTCATTCCCGCGAAGGCGGGCTCCGCTTTACTTCGGCGGAGCCGAACATCCAGAGACTTCAGCGTCTTCTTTCAGAACGTCATTCCCGCGAAAGTGGGAATCCAGTGCCTTTCGTGCGAGAACGTTTGAAGTCGCTGGATTCCCGCTTTCGCGGGAATGACGGACTGGAGGCATGGCGCTGAAGTCTCTGGATTCCCGCCTTCGCGGGAATGACGAACAAAAAAAGCAGGTGCGCCACACTCGAAGCCGAAACGTTGAAGACGTAGAACAGCCCCCTTACGCCTCCCCCACCATCAAATCGATCAACGCACGCGAAGCGGCCGACAAGCGCCGATGCGGCGCGTAGATCAACGAAAACGGACGCGAGCGTCCGCGCAGTTGCGGCAGTACTTCGACCAGGTGCCCGCGCTGCAGGCGATCGGCGACGATGAAGTCGTAGGTCTGGCACAGGCCGGCGCCGTGCTCGGCCAGCGATACCACGCCGAGCACGTCGTCGGAAACGCGCAAGGTCGATTCCGGCGTCCAGTCGATGTCGCGCTCGCCATCGCGGAACTGCCACTGCGCGATGCGGCCGGTACTCGGCATTTCGAACGGCAAACACACGTGCGCGGCGAGATCGTCCAACCCCTGCGGAATGCCGGCGCGTTGAAGGTACTCCGGCGAGGCGACCACGCACAGCATCGCGTCTTCGAGCTTGCGCGCGACCAGACCGCTGTCGGGCAACTGGCCCAGGCGGATCGCTAGGTCGTAGCCCTCGGCCACCAGATCGACATTGCGATTGGCGATGTTGAGTTCGATCGACACCCGCGGATACCGCTGCGCGTAACGCTGAAGCATCGCCGGCAGACGGTAGTGGCCGTAGGTGGTCGGCACGCTCAGCCGCACCCGTCCGCTGAGTTCACCGTTCTGGTCCTGGATCGCGCGCTCGGCATCGTCGATCAGAGCGAAGGCCGAACGCGCGTGTTCCAGATAGACGCGGCCGGCGTCGGTGAGCCCCTGGCGGCGCGTGGTCCGCCGCAGCAGTTGGGTGCCGAGCCGGTTTTCCAGGCGGACGATGGCGCGGCTGATCACCGACGGGGTGGTCGCCAGCGCCACCGCCGCCGCGGTCAGGGAGCCGTGCTCGATGACGGCGATGAAGGTTTCCACATCGCCCAGGTGGTCGAATCGACGGCTCATCTTTGCTCCTGAAGAACAGATGATTTGTTTTTACAGGATTTTATCGCCGCCGAAGAAGCCAATACAGTGCCCGCACTCTCCCTTCCCCGCTGGACACCGCCATGAGCCCGAACGCCTCCGCCTCCCTCAAGCCCGTGCTGTTCGTGCTGACCAGCCACGGCGTCAAAGGCTCGACCGGCCAGCCGACCGGTTATTACCTGGGCGAGGTCACCCATCCGCTGGCCGAACTGGAAGCGGCCGGGATCGCGGTGGAGTTCGCCTCGATCCAGGGCGGCGAGCCGCCGGTGGACGGCCTGGAGGTCGAAGACGCGCTCAACGCGCGCTACTGGAACGACGCCGGCTTCCGCGCCGCGGTGCGCGACACCCGGGCATTGGACGCGGTCGATGCCTCGCGCTACTCGGCGATCTTCTTCGCCGGCGGCCACGGCGCGATGTGGGACTTCCCGGTCAGCGACGCGGTGCGCCGGGTCACGCGCGAAATTTTCGAAGCCGGCGGCGCGGTCGCCGCGGTGTGTCACGGCCCGGCGGCGCTGGTCAACGTCACCCTCAGCAACGGCGCGTATCTGGTCGCCGGCAAACGCGTGAGCGCGTTCACCGACGAAGAGGAAGCCGCGGTCGGCCTGAGCGATGTGGTGCCGTTCCTGCTCGCCAGCACTTTGCGCGAACGCGGCGCGCTGCATCAGCCGGCGCCGAACTGGAGCCGCCAGGTCGTCGTCGATGGACGCCTGGTCACCGGACAGAACCCGCAATCGGCCGGTGCCGTCGGCGCCGCGCTGCGCGAACTGCTGCTGACGCGCACCGCCGTTTGATCCACGCATTCCCGCGCCGTTGCGGCGCCCCCCTGTCTACGAGCCCTCCGATGAAATCCCTGCAAGTACTCGCCGCTTCTCTCGCCCTCGCCTTGTCGTTCGGCAGCGCCCACGCCGGCTCGGTGCTGATCGTGCTGTCCGATGCCGACCACCTCGATCTCAAGGACGGCAAAACGCTGTCCACCGGTTTTTATCTCAACGAACTGATGCAGCCGGTCAAGGCCTTGCTGGACGCCGGCCACCAGATCACGTTCGCCACGCCGCAGGGCCGCGCGCCGACGCTGGATCGCAGCTCGGCCGATCCGATGTACTTCGGCGGCGACGCCGAAGCGCTGCGCGCGCATCAGGCGCTGCTCGATCAATTGGCGCTGACTTCGGCGGAAAAATCGCCGGTGGTGAGTCTGGCGCGGATCGAGCAAACCGGTTACGACCGCTACGACGCGGTCTATATCCCCGGCGGCCACGCGCCGATGCAGGACTTGTTGAACAGCCCCGCGCTCGGCCGCCTGCTCAGCGATTTCCATGCCAAGAACAAAACCACCGCGCTGGTCTGCCACGGCCCGATCGCGTTGCTGTCCACCCTGCCCGACGCGGCCAGCTTCACCGCGCAGCTCGCCACTGGCGGCCGCGCATCGACGCCGGCGCAGTGGATCTACGCCGGTTATCGGGTCACGGTGATCAGCAATCAGGAAGAGACCATCGCCAAGCCGCAGCTCAAGGGCGGGGAGATGAAGTTCTATCCGCAGACCGCGCTGGAACAGGCCGGCGCGCGCTACAGCAGCAATACCCAACCGTGGACTTCGAAGGTGGTGGTCGACCGCGAACTGATTACCGGGCAGAACCCGGCCTCGGCGGCGGATGTAGGCAAGGAGTTGCTGCAACGCTTGAAGTAAGCGGCAAACCCGCTTCGGCGTTTTTCGCTCGCCACGCAACACACCAAAACGGCCGTGCTCGATGCACGGCCGTTTTCTTTTTGGGGGCATGTCACGTTCGCGATACCTGCCTCGTCAGACCCGGTGTAAGGCCGATGCGAACGTGGCGGAAATATTCACCAAGCCGATGTCACGTTCGCGGCGCCTGCTTCGTCAGACCAGTGAACGCCCGATTCAACACCCCTCACCCAGACAGGAGATCCACCCATGACCCTCCAAGCCCGCATGAATCACCCCGCCGTGGTGCTGCCCGAAACGATGAAAGCGCTGTGGGCGCTGAAGGCCTCGGTCGAGCGCAAGGGCGTGCCCGATGCCACGCTGATCCTGATCGAGTTGCGCGCCAGCCAGATCAACGGCTGCGGCGCGTGCGTGGACATGCACGCCAAGGCCGGCAAGAAGGCCGGCGAAACCGATGAGCGCCTGTTCGCGGTCGCGGCCTGGCGCGAAGCGCCCTACTTCGACGACGCCGAGCGCGCGGCGCTGGCGCTCACCGAAGCGCTGACCCGGATCAGCGATCGCCCCGAGTCGGTGTCGGACGAAATCTGGAGCGAAGCCGCGCGCCATTACGACGAAGCCGCGCTGGCCGCGTTGGTGGTGGCGATCGCCAACATCAACGTCTGGAACCGGCTCAACGTCGCGGTGAAGCAGCCGGTGGGCGTCTGGAAGGCGTGAGCAGCAACGTGGCGTGTGTGCGGTGCCGACGACGCGCCGCGCACGCGCTCACATGCGCGAACACGACAGCGCGCTGGCGAACACCGGCGTCGGCGCGTTGCGCGCGCGCAGCACCGGCTGTCCGGACTTGAACAAGCGCGCGATGCGGTCGCGCGACAACCATTCGTTCTCGAAGGCCTGGCGCACGAACCAGTCCGACAATCCGGCCTGATCCGGATCGTCGAGCCGATAGCCGACCCGGTCTTCGTCGCCGATGCGAGCGATGTGATCGCTCAACACCAGCAACGGCACCGACAAGCCGCCGCGCACGATCAACTGCTGATCGTTGTAATCGCCCCACAGGAATTCGCCCAGTTCGCAATCGCCGCCGACCAGCAGCGCGCCTTCGGTGATCAAGGCGCGCGCCTTGAGCGAACCGGCCACCACCAGCAGGCTTTCGTCGCAGTCCAGGATCGGCCCGTCGACGGTGAGATCGCCGGTAACTACCAGCGGATGGCTCAGCTCCAGTGGGCCGTTGATGTGCAGATCGCCGCAGACCCACATCGGTTCGCGGCCCGGCGTTCCGCACGGCGACTGACGCACGCCGGCCAGCGCCAGGCTGCGCGCCAGCAACAGGTGATGCCACGGCGCGCGCTGCGACAGCGCGCCGCCGAGCGCGTCGTTCCAACTCTCCGGCGGCGTGCGCTGCAACTCGGCCAGGGTGGCGTCGAAGTCGCCGGCGCTGTCGCCGTACAAACCGGCCCAGAAATCCGCCTCGGCCGGATTCAGGCGCGTGGCGCCCGACTGCAGCTGCGCCACATCGGCCGGCGCCGCGCGCGGGCGCGTGGCGTCTTCCAGCAATTTTTTCACCGCCACCGAATTGGCGTAGTCCAGAGCGTTGTCGTTGCCGACTTCGCGCAGCGGATCGGCGCCGGCGGCGAGGTAGGCCTGCACCGCGACCGTATCGCCCTTCTCCACCGCGTAATGCAGCAAGGGATGGCCGTCGCGCATGGTCGCGTTGGGGTCCAGGCCGGCGGCGAACAAGGCATCCAGATAGATCGCCGTGCCGGGCAATTTGAACAGGCTCAGCCGCCACGCGTTCGAAACCAGATTGGGCATGCCGGCGAGCAAGGCCGCGAGCAGGCGGCCGACGATCAAGGCCGACATCTGCTTTTCAGGCACCGTGGCGTGATTGCGATAGGAATCCACGCAATCGAACTCTATCGCGCCGCCGCCGCGGCTGCCGCGGCGTTCGCGCAGTTCGCGTCGCGCCCAGGCCTGGAACTGCGGCCGCAGCACCAGCGGATCGAAGGCCCAGCGCAGATCGCGCGATTCGATGTAGTCGGCCAGGAAACCGAATTCGGGCTGCGCGCGGGTTTCGCTGTCCAGCACCGCCTGCCACGCGCGCAAGCGTCCGCGCGCGGCGCGGTAGTGGCTGTCGGGAAACCATTGCTCGCGTTCGTAGTCCTGGAACGGCTGCGCATCCAGGGCCTTGTACGCATCCAGGCGCAGGCCGGCCTGTTCCAGCGCGGCCGCGTCGGGGCGGTCTTCCAGCGCCAGCAGCGCGGCGGCGACGTTGGTCGCGCGCGCCAGCGCCGGGCGGATCGGCGAGGCCTGCGAATCGGGTTGGGCCAGCACTTCGAACGCGGTCGCCAGCGCGCGGCCCAGCGCCCACGGATAGCGGGTGCGGTCGTCGTTGCCGATGCTCCACTTGATCGTGTCGCGCATGTGGCTGGCGATGTAGGCGTACAACACCACCGGATCGCGCGGATAGCGCTTGAGATGGGCGTCGGCGACGCGACGGCGGTTGCTGTTGCTGGAATCGGGCTTGAGCAGCTCGGCCTGCGCGCGCGGCAGGTCGGGCGAGGAAATCGGCGTCATGACGCGGGAACGTCCTGTCGGGAGATGGACTTCCTTATGCAGACGAAGCAACGGCCCCGTATCCCGTATCGCGCGCGGATCGGAACCGGCAAAGCGTGAACTCGAACAAGCCGGCGGGGCCGCGGCCGCCGCCGGCGATGCGGCTCAGTTGCTCATCGCGCGGCGTTGCTCGCTGTGCGCGGGCGCTTCGGCCGGCGCGGGCTGGGCCGGCGCGGCGTTGTCCGGCGGTTGCGACACCGCGCGCTGCTGGTCGAGGAACACGCGACGATGGCCGGGATCGTCCAGTCCGCCCTGGACCAGGAAGAAACCGCCGCCGTCGCGGCCGGGGATCACGTGATCGATGCGCTCCATGCCCTGCGCGCGCGCGTCCAGCGCGCAATGGCTGGCGGCGTTGCGATAGCCCTGCTCGCCGCGGAAATCCAGCGCGCCCGGCTCCAGGCCGCGCAGACCGCGCAGCGCCTGACCGTAGAGCGCATGGCCGGGATGGGCCGGGTCCGCGGGCCCGGACTGGGCCTGCGGCGCCAGCGCCGCGCCGGGCTCGCTGGCGACGCGGCCGCGGCCGGCGTCGTGCTGCCCCGGGCCGGGCATGGCCATTTCCTGCGCCTTGATCACCGCGTCGATGTAGTGGATCTGCACGCCGTGCTTGATGCCGTTGCCGGGCACCATGCGCTCCCAGAACGACTGCGGGTCCGGATCGGGCAGTTCGATCTTGTGTCCGACCGCGTCGGGCATCGCCCACTTCAGCGGAATGCTGTGCTCCTGCAGATCGGTGAGGATTTCGTTCTTCACCGCGTAACGGCGGATCTGGCCGTTCTCGGCGACCTCGCGCTTGGCCGCGTCGGCGTCGATGCCGATGCGTTCGAGCGTCTTGTCGTGCACGCCCGAAGCATTGAAGGTCACCGCCGGAATGCCGCTGCTGATCGACGCCGCGCCGGCCAGACCGCCGCCGAGCGAATGACCGGTGATCACCACCTCATCGCCGAACGCCACGCTGGCTTCGCTCGCCAGCGCGATGGCCTGGTTGTACTGCGCATCCTTGAAGCCCAGGCCCTGGCGGAAATTGGTCACCCAGTCCTTGCCTTCGTCGGTGCCCGAATAGGCCAGCACGTAGTGGCCGTGTTCGTCGCCGTAGATGCGCGCGAGAAAACCCGAGTCCTTGTTTTCCAGGCTGGACGGATCGATGCCGGCCGCCGTCAGTTGCTCGGCGTTCAACGGTTTGAAGCCGTCGATGCCGGGGCCCAGATCGTAGAGGTCGTCCATCAGCCGGGCGAGGGTCTTGTCGATCGGCTTGGCCTGCTGGCCGCGCACTTGATCGGCGAAGGATTGCGGCTGCTCGCCCGCGGGCGGTTGGCTTGACTGGCTCATGCTGCGGTCTCCCTGAATTCCTTGGTGTGCCGTAGTTCCTGATGTCCGGCGCGATGTCGCCGAGGTCTCAACCGCGTTCCAGCGCGATGCCGTGCTCGCGCAGCCACGCATGCAGCGCATCGCGGTCGGCGCGGGTGCGCGCGTTGAGCAGGCTCGGCGGCGTCATGAAGGCGTAGCGTTGGAACGTCACGCCCTGAGCGTTGCGCGCGTTGGCGTCGGCGCCGGCCTTGAGCAGTTCCAGCGCGTGATCGGGCTGGTTGATCTTGCCGGCCACGTGCAGCGCGGTATTGCCCATGCGATCGGCGTGATTGGGATCGGCGCCCGCGCTCAACAGACGCTTGAACTGCACCGGCCTCTCGCCCATCAACGCGGCGCTGAGCGGTGTCGCGCCGGTCACCGAATGCCGCGTGTCCGGATCGGCGCCGTGCGCGAGCAGGGTCTCCAGGAACGCGGGATCTTTCGCCATCGCCGCCAGATGCACGGCGGTGCCGCCGTCCACGCCGGGCCAGGCCGGATCGGCGCCGAGTTCGAGCAACGCGCTCAACCCGTCCAGGCTTTGATTGAACACCGCCCATTCGAGCAGGGTCACCTGCCTGTCGCCACGCGCGGACAGATCCACGCCCGCGGCCAGGCGGCGGATATCGGCGCGATCGCCCGCGGCGACGGCGTCGGCCAGCTCGGCCACGCGCGGATCTGCGAATACCTGATGCGTCACTGCTTCGGACATCTTTGGACTCCTCCTGAGCACCTTGCGGACTTTCCCCGAGGCCCGCCTGAAGGCGGGAGGTCTTGCGAAGCGCACGTACACCCCCGCCGTAGCGCCTTGCGACATACGGCCACGTACCGTGGCCCGGGGAGCCTAGCAAGAACTGGGTGACGTTGCAGCCGGGACTGCGTCACAGTTTTGCGGCGCATGGCATGCAGGCGGGCGATTCCGCGGCGTGCGACGGCGCGAATGTCGGCCTCGATACCGATACGGAATCGAGTGCGTGATCGGGTGATAGGGATCGTCGCTAAGCGCTCGATCCGGTCGGCCGATCCGTGCCGGACTACTTGCCGCGCGCCGCCAACCAACGCTGATTGCGCGCGGTTTCTTCGAATTGCCGATACAGCGCCTGATGCTCGCCCGGACGCTGCGCGCCGTCGCGGAACACCGCTTCGGCTTCAGCGTAGCGGCCGAGCTTGAGCAGGCATTCGCCGCGCGAGAACCTCGCCGCATGGCCTTGCGGATTCACTCGCAGGGAATGCTCGAAGCCGGTCAACGCCGCGGCGTAGTCGCCCAGTTCCATCAAGCTGAAAGCGCGGTTGTCGATCGCCTCGAAGAACAGCGGAAACAGATCGAAGGCGCGCTGGTAATGTTCGATCGCGCGTTGCGGCTGGGCCTGTTCGCTCAACGCGCAGCCCTGGCGGTATTCGGCGTTGGCGCTGGCGATCAGCGCGCTCAGATCCTGGCCGGTGGCTTCGACATAGCGCGGGAAATCGGTGTGCTTGAGGTATTCGAAGAAGCCGGCCTTGTCCGCGTCGGTGAGCGGCTGCGAATGCAGCACGCTCCAGCGCGCCTTGAAATCGGCCGCGTCGATCGGCGCGTGATGCACCGCGACTTCCAGCATCCGCAGCGCATCCATGTGGGGACGCTCGCGCGTCGGCCGGTAACCGGTGCAATGGAAGACTTCCCTACCATCGGGCCAGATGTCGATTTCGAGAATACGCACCGTATTCCAGTCGCCGTTGTCGTCCTGCAGGATGATGAAATCGCCGGCTTTCATATGGGTTCCCTGGCAGTTGCGCACGAGCTTAAGCGCCGCCGCTGCGCCGCGAAATCCGCGGCGCGGCGGCGGGCCGATCAGTAATCGGCGGGATTCGCGCTGAAGCGCACCGGCACGGTGATGTCCACGCATGCGCCCACCGGCAACACCACGCCGGTTACCGCGATCGCGTTGTCGTTGACCGCTCCGCCGCCGGCCGGACAAGTGCCGCCGCCGCTGCCGGGCGCGCACGACCACGGCGCGCGCAGAAGCGCACCGTTGGGCAGGTTGTCGCGAATGGTCGCGCCGCTGGCCGCATCCGGGCCGTTGGCGTTGCAGGCGCGCACGATGTAGTCGGCCTGTCCGCCCGGGGTGTAGCTCACGTTGTTGTCGTTCTTGCTCAGCGACAACGACACGCACACCGCATCGACCGTGGCCGCGGCGCTGTTGTCGGCGCTGCCGCCGGGCGCCGGGGTGACGAAACCGGCTTGCGCCGAACTGCCTTCGGCGAACGGCGCGCGGGCGGCGATGGTGGCGGTGTTGACGATGGCCGCGCATTGGCCGGCGCCCAGGGTCGCGTTGATCGTGTACCTCAGCCCCGCGCCGGCCGCGGCGTTTCCGGCCGGCAAGGTGGCGGTGGCGTTGATCGCGCCGCTGCCGCTGGCGGCCGGGCAGGTCGCCGCGCCGATCGGCGTGCAGGTCCACGAGACGAAGGTGAGTCCGGCCGGCACCGCGTCGGACAGGTTCACCGCCGCGTCGTGCGCGCTGGTATCGCCCACCGTCGGCCGCGCGGTGTTGTTGCGATAGGTGACGGTGAACTGCACGTTGCCGCCCGGCGTGGGCGCGGCGTTATCGACCTGCTTGGCGGCCTGCAGATCGACGTCGTTGTCCACGATGGTGAGCGTCGCCGTCGTCTGGCCGGCGCTGCCGCTCGCGCAACTGGTGGTGGAGGTCAGGGTGTAGTCGTTGGCGCTGGGCTGCGCGGTGAACTGCACGGTTTCGTTGTCCTCGATCACCGCGTCGTCGGTGATGCTGATCGGCAAGTCGAAGCTGGTGTTGTCGTAGCTGCCGGCCGGAATGCTGACGTTGACGATGTTGCCGCTGCCGCTGGTCACGCTGAAATCGCTGCCGAGCGCGGCGGTGCCGCCGGTGATGCGAACGGGAACCACGATGCCGCCGGCCGGCACGGTGCCGATCACGCGCAACCGCGGCAATGTCGCCGCCTGGCCTTCGCGGGTGCTGTAGTTGGCCGCGTCGAATTCGATGTAAGGGCGCAGGGTGATCTGGATTTCGTCGAGAAAATTACCCAGCGAAATGGCGCCGCTGCTGCTGACCGCGGCGAATCCGACCTGCTGCACGCCCGAGGTTCCGGTGTAGGTGAAGCTGCCGCTGTAGTCGCGCCAGCCGTTGCTGCTGGCGCCGATGCTCAGCGTGCCCTGGCTGGCCGAGGACGGCGTGCCGGCGGTATCGACGCGATCGGTGCCGTTGTTGGTGGTGCCGATCTGGGCAATCGGGCTGGTCACCGCGGTGGCGGTGCTGCCCGATGCGTTGACGCCGAAGCTCATCACGTCCGGCGTCGTCGCCGAGTTGCGGCCGCGATGGCTCAGCCGCCAGCTGATCACTTCGCTGTTGGTCAGGCAGATGTTCTGGAAGATACGCGAGGCCTGGCTGGCGTTGAGTTCGGCGTGCTGCTTGCCGGCGCGCGCGGGCGTGGAGTTGAAGCTGTTGCCCCACAGTTCCACGACCGGCCCGCTGGCCGGGTTGGGCGTCACCCCGCAACCGCCGGCGATGCCAGAAGGGTGCGTAGTGTTCCAGCCGGTGACCTGTTGCGGCCCGACCAGGAACGCGACGCAGGCGCCGGTGCCCAGATCGGGCTGTTCGAAACCGAGATTGACGAAGGTGCGCTGCACCTGCGCCTGCGCCGGCAATACCGCCGCCGCGATCAACGCGGCCAGCGCGGCCGCACACCCTCGGCGCGCAGGGCGCCACGCGTTGTCTGTAACCATGAGCCGCCTACTCCCCCTGTGAGGCAGGCGCGCAGCCACCGCAGGATCGTCCGCCGCCGTCGGCGGACCCGGGGCCGGCGCCGCTCGCGGCGGTCGCCCCCTCGATCTGCAGGCGACCAGACGCCGCCGGAATCAACTTGAGTCCGGGTCAAAATGTGCCGGACAGCACACTTTTTAGATGAGGAAGCGTGAGGATTGTGTAGGAGCCGGGGGACGCAGGGGCCCGGCCAGGCCCGAAGGCGAGGGCTGCAACGGCCTAAGACCGCGACCTCTCCCTCTCCCTCCCCGCTTTCGGGGGTGACGGGCCGCGCTTGCGAGCCACCGGCTCGCGCGGCACCGAACACCCGACCGCTATGCGTTCGGGCCGGGGTGGGCTGGGGTGAGGGGGTGAGCGCCGTGGGCGCGATTGCTCTTGCTTGGATTTCTGCGACTACCCGCGCCCTCACCCCAACCCCTCTCCCGCGCGCGGGAGAGGGGCTCAAACGGGCTCCCGTCATCAGCAGATAGCTTTGTCAGCCCCGAGCTCAGGACGAATAATCGCCCACGCACTTCGACAACCGCTCTACCCCGCCCCACTGCTCGAAGCGGGCACGCGCCGCCGCGTCGATGCGCTCGGGCGTCATGAACGGCCGTTGCGTGTCGCGGGTGCCGGGGAAGATCAACACCGCCGCGCGCGGCACGGTCCAGCCGCGGCCGAGGAACGGCGGCTTGCCGCGCACTTCCAGATAGTTCTGCGGCAAGCCTTCGCGGCCCAGCAGCTTGCCGTTCAACGCGATCGACGCCTCGCCCAGTTGCCGCGACGGCCCGGAATCGCCGACCACCGCGAACACCACGCGATTCGTGCCGGGTACCATCGTCACCGCCAGATCGCCGACCTTGGCGCGCGCGGCGAACGGCGACGGCGCCTTGGGAATCACCAGCGCCGGCGTCAGCAAGGCATCGACGTAGTTGCCGATGTCGCAGGCATCGCTCATGCCCGGCGCATGCAGCGCGGTGGCCGAGACCAGGAAGCCATCGACCGCCGGACACGGCTTGCCGTTGCGGAAGGGAATGATCGAAGAGGAAATCCGCGTCGCCTGCAATTGCGCCGCGGGCCAGCCGGCGGCGCTGGCCTGCTCGGTCGCGATGCGTCGCGCGCGCAGCTGCGCGCTGGACAAACCCGCGCAAGCATCGCTCATCGCATTGCACAGATTGTTGAGCGCGACCCGCTCGCCCCAAAAATCGTCCACGCGATACGAACGGCGCGTACCGTCGGTGTTGACGTTGAGCGCTTCCACGAACAACAGCGACGCCGACTGCGGATCGGCCCACACCGCGGTGCGGCCGCCGTGCGCGTTGCCGTCGGTTTGCTGGAACGACAGGCTCATGCCGCATTGGGCGCCGCGCGCCGGTGCGGCGGCGGCGCAGACGATCAACGACAACGCCAGCGGCAAGCCGCGCTTGCCCCACCACGATGAATACGCGACCACGGCCCGCTCCTTGTGCCTTCCCGCTCAGGACAACGCCCGGCGCCGGCGCGGGCGGCCATCGCGGCGTGTATCAATCGCGACCGATCAGTCCCGCCCGGCCGCCACATGCAGGGCGAACCCTTGCGTTCCGGCCGGTTCCAACCCGGGCCTGAGCGTCATCGACGGCACCTCGTAATCGCCCGCGTTCTGCTGGCGGAACGCGATCGGCACGTCGGTCCATAAACCATCCAGGCGCTGGATCAGCCGTTCGCGGACGCCCGCGAACTGATCCTCGCCCATGCGATCGGTGCGGTAGACCACGAACGACGGCATCACCTCGAAGCCCGGGTAATGCAGCACGCCGTGGTTGATCGGAAACAACATGTCGTCGATCGGGCCGTTGATTCCGCGCGGGCCGTAGTGCTCTTCCCAACCGCCGGCGGTGACCGACAGCATCGCGCGCTTGCCGGCCATCCGGCCTTCGCCGTAGCGATCGCCCCAACGCCGGTCGGAATGTTCGCCCACGCCGTAAGCGAAGCCGTAGGCGTAAACGCGATCGACCCAGCCCTTGAGGATCGCCGGCATCGAGAACCACCACAGCGGAAACTGCAGGATCACCGCATCGGCCCAGCGCAGTTTGTCCTGCTCGCGGCGCACGTCGCCGGTCAGCGAGTCGCTGTCGAAGGCGCGGCGCGAATCGGCGGGAACGACCAGTTTCGCGGCGGCATCGCGCAACGGGAAATCGTCGCCATCGACGCTGGCCTTCCAGTTCTGCGCATACAGATCGCTGACCTCGACCTCGTGCCCGCGCGCGAGCAGGTGCTCGCGCGTCGCGTCCTTGAGCGCGCCGTTCAACGACGCCGGTTCCGGATGGGCGTAGACGATCAGTACGCGTTTGGAGTCGGTGGCGGTTTGCGGCGATTCGGAGTTCATGGCGATGGCAGGGAAGATTCGAGAGGCCCAACGATACAGGCGCATCGCGCTACGCAGGGTTCGCCCCGGACGCTTCATCGGGGACTATCAGGAACCAATCATTCGGCAGCCCCGCCTTGATCGACGGACGCGGTAACGGCGGCAACGGCGCGAACATTGCGCCGCCGTCCGCCTCAACGCCTGCCCAGGCCGCGCAAAAGAAAAGCCCCGCTTTCGCGGGGCTTTTCGATGAAACGGCAACGCCGCAGGCTTACGCCCAGGGATCGCGCAACACCATGGTGTGGTCGCGGTCCGGGCCGGTGGAGACGATCGCCACCTGGCAGCCGGCGAGTTCTTCCAACGCGCGCAGGTAAGCGCGCGCGGCCGGCGGCAGCTTGTCCCACTCGGTGATGCCGTGGGTGTTTTCGTCCCAGCCCGGGAACTCCAGGTAGACCGGCGTGCACTCGTCCCAGCCGGCCGCGTCCAGCGGCGCGTATTCGGTGCGCTTGCCGCGGTATTCGTAGGCGATGCAGATCTTCAAGGTCTTCATGCCGTCGAGCACGTCGAGCTTGGTGATGCACAGGCCGGTGATGCCGTTGATCGCCACGGCGCGCTTGAGCGCGACGATGTCGATCCAGCCGCAACGACGCGGACGGCCGGTGGTGGCGCCGTATTCCTGGCCGCGGTCGCGGATGCCCTGGCCGATTTCGTCGTCGAGTTCGGTCGGGAACGGGCCGCCGCCGACGCGGGTGGCGTAGGCCTTGGCGATGCCGAGCACGTAGTCGATCGAATCCGCGCCCACGCCGGTGCCGGCGAGCGCGCCGCCGACGGTGGTGTTGGACGAGGTGACGTACGGATAGGTGCCGTGATCGATGTCGAGCAACGAGCCCTGCGCGCCTTCGAACAACACGCGCTTGCCCTGCTTGCGCAGCTCGTGAAGGATGCCGGCGACGTCGGACTTCATCGGCTCGACGTATTCGCCGAAGGCCAGCGCTTCGTCCAGGGTCTGCTGGTAATCCACGCCTTCCACGCCCAGGTACTTGGTCAGCACGAAGTTGTGGTAATCCAGCGCGCTGCGCAGCAGCTCGGCGAGTTGGGCCGGGTAATGCAGGTCGGCCACGCGGATGCCGCGGCGCGCCACCTTGTCTTCATAGGCCGGGCCGATGCCGCGGCCGGTGGTGCCGATGGCCTTGCCGCCGGCGGCCTTTTCGCGGGCCTGATCCAGGGCGATGTGGTACGGCATGATCAGCGGCGTGGCCGGGCTGATCTTCAGGCGCGAACGCACTTCCACGCCGGTGGCTTCCAGCTCGCCGATTTCCTTGCGCAGCGCCGCCGGGCTCAGCACCACGCCGTTGCCGATCAGGCACAGCGCGCCTTCGCGCAGGATGCCGGAGGGGATCAGATGCAGCACGGTCTTCTTGCCGCCGATCACCAAGGTGTGGCCGGCGTTGTGGCC
The DNA here is from genome assembly GCF_052113885.1 of Lysobacter sp. TAB13. Taxonomy (NCBI): domain Bacteria; kingdom Pseudomonadati; phylum Pseudomonadota; class Gammaproteobacteria; order Lysobacterales; family Lysobacteraceae; genus Lysobacter; species Lysobacter sp. TAB13. Next base: position 135,316 of record NZ_JBFRDR010000011.1, read on the forward strand.
GCCCTGGAACCGCACGACCGCACCGATCTGCTCGGTCAGCAGATCGACGATTTTGCCCTTGCCTTCATCGCCCCACTGGGCACCGAGAACGACGACTGACTGACCCATGAGTCCAAACTCCTGCGCTTGCTGTGAAAGCGGCCTTGGCCGCGAGGTCCGCCATGGGCCAGTCGCAGCCGATGCCGCGCCACAGGGCCATGAACGGAAAAAAGCCGGCGGGGATGGCCCCGTCCGGCTTTTGTGCATTATCCGGACTTCGGGTGGCCAAGGCCACCCCAAAAACGGTCCGAAACGGTCGGCAGCCGCACGATCGGCGGTGTTTGTCCCGTTCCGTTCATGCTCAGGGGCCGCGAACGCGGCCCGCGGCGGCCCAAACCGAGGCTACCCGGCCGCTCTTGGCCCCGGGTAAAACGCGGGCCCGGCCTTGCGCCGGGCCCGCCATCGCCGCGCGGTCCGACGCGCCCGGCGATCTCAAACGCTTGCGGTCCTTACTTGCCCGGCGCGGGCGCCTGGCGTGCGTCGATGTAGTCGTCGATGCCGTTCTTGTTCTGATCCAGGCGCCGTCCGCTGAGCTGGTAGTAGGTGCGCGTGGTCAGCGGTCCCTTCACGTATTCGCGTTTTTCCGCGTTCCAGTAGGTCGCGTCGGGCTCGACCGTGTTGGCGGTGAAGTAGACGGTGGTGGCCGGGAACAGATCGATGTTGGTGCCCGGCCGGCAGTCGGCGGTATCGGGGCCGTTGAGGAAGCTGTCGGCCTGGGCCTTCTTGCAATCGTCGGCGGTGATCACCTCGTACACGTGGCGCGGCTGGTTGAGCTTGGCGATCGGCACGCTGATGCCCTTGCCCGGCGAGGTCTCGGCGATGCGCACCAAGGTGCGGGTGGTCTTCTCCCACGGCTCGAACGGTGCGCCGGTGAAATCGGCGATGCGGCCGTTGGCGACCATCTCATCCAGCGAAAGCACGCGCGGCAGTTCCTGCATCTGCAGGTTCTGCAGTTGCAACGGCCGCGCGGCGGCGCCGGCGACGTTGAACACGCCCAGGTTCAAGGTGCCGTTGACCGTGTCCAGGGTGCCGGCGTCGAAGGCGTGCAGGCGCGGGTTCAAGGCCATCGCCGTGCTCGACACGTCGCGCAGGGTGATGTCCTTGATCACGATCGGATTCAAGGTCGACAAATTGAAGTTCACCCCGGCGAAGGATGCACCGATGTGGAACAACACGCCGCCGGGCGCCTGTCCCGGAGGACCCGGCAGGCCGACGCAGCCGCCGGTGCCCCAGGCCGGATTCGGCGTGCTCCATTTGACGGTGTAGGGATAGTAGGTGCCACCCTGGAAGGTTTCCGCCGGGCCGATCGGGCCGATCACGGTCGGGGTGATCCACGGGCTGTTGCAGCCGCCGTAGGACCAGTCGATGGTCGGCGCGGTCGCCAGCGGATACAGCACGCGCAGTTCCAGGCTGTGCGCCGGCGCCGCGTTCGGATTGGCCAGATCCCAGTTCCACATGGTCTGCAGCGACAGGCCCAGGTTGGCGGCCAGGCTGGAGAATTCGGTATCGCTGAAATGACGGCGATAACCGGCGCGGTCCTCGGCGTTGAGGCTGCCGCCGGCCGGCATCATGTGGTGCTTGTAGGTGTCTTCGCCGGCGACCACCGTGGTGTTGTGGGCCAGGCCGTAGTTATGCCCGGCTTCGTGCGCGGCGGTGCCGCCGATCGAATTGGCCCAGCGGTCCAAGGTGGAGTTGGCGCCGTTGAGCGCGCCGCCGGGGCCGCCAGTCCAGTCCTGGTAGGTCTTGCCCCAGACGTAGGCGTAATCGACCGCGGTCGGATCGTTGGTATCGACTGCCTGGGCGATGCCGAACAAGCCGTCGGTGATGTCCGACTTGGTGGTCACCGCGACCGTGTTGCGGCGCGGGAAGGTGGTCGGCGGCAAGGTCGTCTGATCGAGCACCTGCACGTTGAACTCGCAGTAGTCGAGTTCGACCACGTGCTTGACCGCGCCGCGCAGCGCGGCGGTGGTGCCGGTGTAGCTGGGCAGGTCGGCGGCGTTGAACGGCGCGGCCGGATTGGTCGCCGACGCCGCCGAGAAGCCGAACGAGGGGTACGCCAACGGCGCGGTCGGGAACACCAGATAAAGCTTGTTGGCCTTGTTGGACGGGTTGTAGGCCGGGCACGTGGCCGCCAGCGCTGATCCGCTCAGCGACAACAGGGCGAGCGCGAGCGCGGTCCGGCGCAGAGGTAAGCATTCCTTCATGACGCTACTCCATGGTCGTGTAGGTGCTGCATTGGGTATGCGTCGCGGGCTCGCGCCGGAGCCGTCGCGCGGACGCGGCGGGTCGCATGGCCTGGCGTGGGCGGTGGCGACGGAAACGGCGCGATGCGCGCGGGGCCGAGCGGCCGTTGCCGTCGTCGAGCGCGTCCTTGCCGTGTTCCGTTCTAGGCCTGCGATGGTCCGCGCGACAGGGCGAAACCGGGTCGCGCCCGGGACAGGCCGGGAAGGTTTCGCGAGCGCGATTGCGCGGCGGTGATGCGGGTCTCGCTGCCGGCTTGATCGGCGTCGGATGCGGAGAGATTGCGTGAGCGGCCGGCGGGCGCGATTACGGCGGCTCGCGACGGAGGCGCCGGGCGTGGAAGCGCCCGACGCGCAAGCGCGACCAAACGCGAACCCGGCCTTGCGCCGAGTCGCCGCCGCGCCGCGATCCGCGCGGCGCGCCTTCACATCGCTCAGGTCACCGGGCCTGGCGCGCCTCGATGTAGTCGTCGATGCCGTTGCGGTTGCGGTCCAGGCGATGGCCGCTGAGCTGGTAGTAAGTGCGCGTGGTCAGCGCGCCGCGCAGGTACTGGCGCTTGCCCGGGTCCCAGTACGTCGCCTGGGGATCGGTGCTGTCGGCGGTGAAATAGACCGCCGTGGACGGGAACAGACCGACCACCGCGCCGCTGCCGCATCGCTTCGTGTCGACGATACGCAGGAAGCTGTCGTCGCAATCGGAAGTATCGACGACGTCGTAGTCGTGCCGCTCCTCCCCGACCTTGCCCGCCGGCACCGTCCAGGCTTCCGCCGGCGGTGTGGTCGTGCCGCCGAAGTCGCGATCGCCGCCCGGCCAGACCAGGACATCGCGTCCGTGCAGATCCAGCAGGCGGCCGCGCACGGTCAACTGTTCCTGCGCCAGCGGCCGCGCCAGTTCGCGCATGCGCAGGTTCTGCACGCGCAGCGGCACCGGCCCCGGGTTGGACACGCCGATGTTCCAGTTGCCGGCTTCGTCGAAGCTGCCGGCGTCGAAGGCGTGCACGCGCGGATTCAAACCCATCGCCTTGCCCGCGCCGTCGCGCAGCACCACGCTTTGCAGCAGCAACGATTCGGACGTGGACAAATCGAACTGACTCGCCATGAACGAAGCGCCGACATAGAAGCGCGCACCGCCCGCCGCCTGCCCCGGCGCGCCCGCGGCGCCGGCGCATTCGCCCGTGCCCCAGGCCGGATTGGGCGCGCTCCAGGTGATCAGATACGGGTAGTAGGTGCCGCCTTGCGCGCTTTCGGCCGGGCCGACCGGGCCGGTCACGACCGGCGCGAGCCAGGGGCTGCCGCAGCCGGCGTAAGCACCGTCGAGCGAAGGCGCGGTGCGCGAGGGGTGCAGCACGCGCAATTCGATACTGTGCGCCGCGGTCGCGTTGGGATTGACCAGTTCCCAGTTCCACATGGTCTGCATCGACAGGCCGAGATTGGCGGCCAGCCACGAATATTCCCTGTCGCCGAAATAGCGATCGCCGCCGGCGCGGGTTTCCGCGTCGATGCCGCTGCCGGCCGCCATCAGATGCTGCCGCACGTCGGCCTTGTCGATCGCCGCGCTGTGCGCCAAGCCGTAGTTATGCCCGGATTCGTGCGCGGCGGTGCCGGCGATCGCGTTGGCCCAGCGCTGCAGGGTCGAATTGGCGCCGCTCAACGCGCCGCCAGCCCAGTCCTGGTAGGTCTTGGCCCAGACGTAGGAATAATCGACCGCTTCGCGATCGCCGACATCGGTGTTTTGCGAATAACCGAACAAGCCCTCGGACACATCGGATGCGGTGGTTACCGCGACGATATTGCGATGAGCGTGGATCGCCGGCGGCAAGCTCGCGGTATCCAGCACCTGCACGTTGAGTCCGCAGTAATCCTGCGCGACCGCATCGGTGATCGCCTCGCGCAACGCGTCGGTGGAGCCGCTGAAACCCGGCAGGTCGGCGGCGGAGAACCGCGCCGCCGGATCGGTCGCCGAGGCGGCGGAAAAACCGAATGAGGGATAGCTCAGCGGCGCGGACGGAAACAGCAGATACAGCTTGTGCGTCTTCTCGTCCGGATGCGCGGACGCGCAGGTGGCGGCCAGCGCCGAACCGCTCAACGACAACAGTGCAAGGGCCAGCGCGCTGCGGCGCAATGACGATGATTCCTTCATGGGACTACTCCAAAGGTCGATGGTACAGCGGGGTTGCGTCGCGACCGCATCCAGCGCCGCCGCCGTTCAAGCGCGGCGGCGCGCCAACCCGAAGCCATGCGATCGCGACGAAAACCGGGCAGTGCGCGGTGCATTCCAGGGCCGGCACGCCGGCCCCGCGCTCGCTGTATCACCGTCGGTTTTTGGCGTGCATTCGCGCTGGAAACAGCGCGAAGGCAGGAACGAATGTGGACGCAAAGGGACGCTTTCGCATTGTCGCCGGCGATCGTCGCAGTTGAGTGACCGCGGTCACGCCGCGGCCATTGCCGCTGTCGAATGCGGGCGATTTATGCGAGTGCGTGCCGGAGCGGACACGGGCTGGCACCTTGCAGCCGCACGCATGGTGTATCAGCCGGTCGGACTACTACACGGCTGAGTCGCACGATTGAATGGATGGCCGGGATGAATGCGCCGAAGCGGCGAGCGAATCGTCCGGCTGATTCGACGCGCCGAATCACGCGATCGAACCGCGCTGTGAACAAGCCCGCCGAACGCACGACGCGCCCGCGGGCTTTCCGATCAGACCGCGCGCAACACCCACAACGCGATCACCGCCACCGCCACCACGATCCCGCCGACGATGCGCAGCTGTTTATCGGGCAACGCCTGCAACTGTTCGGCCGCGCGCTTCCAGCCGTTTGGCGCGACGAACAGGAACAGGCCTTCGAGCACTGCGACCAAGCACAGCGCCCGGATCAATTCGCCGATCACGTCCGATCAGCGATCGGACTTGAGGTATTGCAGGAACGGATCGTCGCGGTCGAGCACGATCACGCTCTGGCCGTCGGCGAAGGACTTGCGATACGACTCCAGGCTGCGCTGGAAGGCGAAGAACGCCGGATCCTTGGACGCGGCCTCGCCGTACAGGCGGGTGGCCTCGGCATCGCCTTCGCCGCGTTGACGCTGGGCGTCGCGCTCGGCTTCGGCCAGGATCACGGTCTTGTCGCGGTCGGCGGTGGCGCGGATCGCCTGCGCCTGCTCCACGCCCTCGGCGCGCAACTGGCTGGCGACCTGCAGACGCTGCGAGCGCATCTGGTTGTAGACCGAGGCCAGCACGTTGCTGTCCTGCGGCAGATCGATGCGCTTGATGCGGATGTCCTTGATCTTGATGCCGAGCGTGGCCGCGCCCTTGTTGATGGTTTCCAGCTGCTTGCCGATCACCGCTTCGCGATCGCCCTTGACCACGTCGAGCAGCTTGAGCGAGTTGATCTCGTTGCGCAGCGAATCGCGGATGATCGGCGCGACGCGCTCGACCGCCACGTCTTCGTCGCCGCCGGTGGCCTGGAAGAACTTGCGCATGTCGTCGATCTGGCCCAGCGCGAAGAAATCCACGCTGACGTCCAGCTTGTCCGCGGTCAGGTAACGCTCGGGCTCGGAGTTGAGGATCTTCAGGCGGCGGTCGAACACGCGCGCCGATTCAATCAGCGGCCACTTGAAGTGCAGGCCGGGGCCGAGCTCTTCGCCGCTGACGATGGTGCCCAGGCGGAACACGATCGCGCTCTGGCCGGCCTTGACCACGAACACCGAGCCCAGCAAGGCCAGCAGCAGGGCCACGCCCGCTGCAATCAGGGCAGGAACTCTCATCGCATCACCTCATCGCGGGTCTTCGGACGCGGCGGACGGCCGACGTTGGGAACGGTGGAGAGCGAGTCGGTCGCGGTGACCGGGCTCAGCAGCTCGGGCTGGGCCAGCGGCACGCTGACCGGGCCCGGCGTGACCGGCACGCCGCCGCGATCGGACATCGGCACGTAGATCATCTGGCGCGAATCGCCGCCGACGATCTTGCGGTTCTGGCTCAGCACGTCCTGCACGGTGTCCAGCCACAAACGCTTGCGGGTGACGTCCGGCGCGTTCTTGTACTGATCGACCAGCAGCGAGAAGCGGGTCGCGTCGCCCTGCGCGCGCGCCACGACCGAGGTCTTGTAGCCTTCGGCGGTGGTGCGGATGCGCTGCGCGTCGCCGCGCGCTTCGGGCACGATCTGCTTGGCGTAGGCCTGGGCCTGGTTGATCGAGGTGGTCTTGTCGGCGTTGGCGCGCTGGGCTTCGTCGAAGGCGTCCTTGACGTCGTCCGGCGGGCGCGCGTTGGGCAGGTTGAGTTCGGTCACGGTCAGACCGGTCTCGTAATCCTTCAGCGAACCCTGCAGGCGCTGGCGCACCTGGGTGGTCAGCAGGCTGCGCGCGCCAAGCACGGTGTCCAGGTCGGAACGGCCGATCTGCTCGCGCACCGCGCTCTGCGCGGCCTGCTTGAGCACGTCGTCGGGCGCGCGCGAACCGAACAGGTACTTGTACGGCGACTCGATCCGGTACTGGACGTTGATCTCGACGTTGACCATGTTGCCGTCGCGGGTCAGCACCGGCATGGTCTCGCTGTAGGCCTTGCTCTGGGTGGCGTTGATCTTGGTGACGCTCTCGATCGGCCACGGCGCCTTGAAGTGCGGGCCGGGCTGGAGCACGCGCGAGAACTGGCCGAAGCGCAGGACCACGCCGCGTTCCTGCTCGGTCACCAGGACGAAGCAGTTGAACAGCAGCCACAGGCCGATCAGCAGCGCGACCCAGCGCAGGATGCCGCCGCCCCCGTTGCCGAACAGCCCGCGCAGGGGCTCGATCAGCGCGTCCAGGCCGCGGCCTGGGGGTTTGCGTTGCCGCGACGGTCGGTTGTCGCCGGAATTGTCACTGCCGGGGGTGTTCCAGGCCATGCCTGCTCCTAAAGAAGTGGACGCCAGACGGGACATCCTGTCCTGCCTGCTGCGCCGGCCGCGACACTGATCGCGGCCGGCCCCCGGCGCAAGGGCGCCGCGGCGATCCGCGCGCATTCATGGCGCGCGAACCTGTCGATTCTAGGTGGGGGCCTGGGCGGCCTCAAGCAAGGGCCGCAAAACCTCGCCGTGCGCCTGCACGAACAGGCGCTGGGCGTCGGCCACGGCGAGGTCAACCTCGACCAGCCAGCCGAGCTCGTCGGCCTGCTCGGCGCGCACCGCGCCGAGTTCGTGCAGGCGCGCGCGCAGCTTCGCCGCCTGCGGCACGATGCGCACGCTGCCCTGCACGTGGCGCAGCTGCAGGGCTTCGCCCAGCGCGGTGCGCAGCAGGTCCAGGCCCTGGCCGTCGCGGGCGGAGACCCAGACCCGGTTCTTTTCCTCGCCCGGGCGGTCGATGCGCGCGGCCACGCCGTCGAGCCGGTCGATCTTGTTGAACACCAGCACCTGCGGCAGATCGCCGGCGCCGATTTCGCTGAGGACTTCATCGACCTGGGCGATGCGCTCGTCGCGCAGCGGGTCGGCGGCGTCGATCACGTGCAGCAGCAGGTCGGCCTCGCGCGCTTCCGACAGGGTCGAGCGGAACGCGGCGACCAAATCATGAGGCAGGTCGCGCACGAACCCCACCGTGTCGGCCAGCACCGCGGCGCCGCCGGACAGATCGATGCGGCGCACGGTCGGGTCCAGAGTCGCGAACAACTGGTCGGCGGCGTAGGCGTCGGCGCCGGTCATGGCGTTGAACAGGGTCGATTTGCCGGCGTTGGTGTAACCCACCAGGGCCACGCGCGGCAGTTCGCTGCGCATGCGCGCGCGGCGCATCTGGGTGCGCTGCACTTCGACCTTGTCCAGGCGTTTTTGCAGTTGCTCCAGGCGCTTTTGCAGCAGCCGGCGGTCGGTTTCCAGCTGGGTTTCGCCGGGACCGCGCAAGCCGATGGAGCCGCCGCGCTGGCGCTCCAGGTGGGTCCAGCCGCGGATCAGGCGGGTGGACATGTGCTTGAGCTGGGCCAGTTCGACCTGCAGCTTGCCCTCGGCGCTTTGCGCGCGCTGGGAAAAGATGTCCAGGATCAGGCCGGTGCGATCGACCACGCGGCGCTCCAGCAGGCGCTCGAGGTTGCGCTCCTGGCCGGGCGACAGCGAGTGGTTGACCAGGATCAGGTCGGCGCCGCTGGCGTCGGCCGCGGCCTTGACCTCGTCGAGCTTGCCGCTGCCGATCAGGGTGGCCGCGTTGGGCCGGTCGATGCGCGCGGTCAGCACGGCGGCCACGGAGGCGCCGGCCGATCGCGCCAGGTCGGCGAACTCTTCCAGCAGGTCCTCATCCGGCGCGCCGCCGGCATGAGGCTGGATCAACAGGGCGTGTTCGCCCTTTTTAGAACGCTCGAACATCAGTCGGATGGGTGCTCAAAGAAGTGAGGAACAGGCAGAACGAACTCATATGGAGGCGCCGCGCCGGTTTCTCAATTCTCCACCGCCCGCTCCGGCGTTTATTCGGCTTCTTCGCCGTTGTCGCTGCCGTCGGCGGACTGCACATAGCCGCCGCCCGGGCCGACGCGGACGTTGCGCGCGGGGACCACGGTGGAAATGGCGTGCTTGTAGACCATCTGGCTTACGGTGTTGCGCAACAGCACCACGAATTGGTCGAAAGATTCGATGGTGCCCTGCAACTTGATGCCGTTGACCAGGTACACCGAGACCGGTACGCGTTCGCGACGCAGCGCATTCAGGAAAGGATCCTGCAGGGATTGCCCCTTAGACATCTTCTAGTTCCCCAGCATGTTCTAGTTATTAGGACGGCGCGCCCCGCTCCGGCGGGTTCCCAGTGTGCCCCGGGAGGCCCGAAGGCGGGTGCTTCCGTATCGCCGGCTGTTGTCCCCACAGGGGCGACTGCCCGATGTTAACGCAAGTGCAAGCAAACATTGCGACCCGGTTCCGGGTTTGCGCGCTCCATTCTATGCGGCGCCTGTCCCTTCGCGCAGCCGCCCGGGCGCGAACAGCCTCAGGGCGTATGCGAGTTCCGCCGCGTCGCGCAAAGGATCGAACCAGCGCGCGTCAAGCTCGCCGCGCAGCCAGGTCAACTGGCGCTTGGCCAACTGCCGGGTGGCGAAAACCCCGCGGTCGCGGAACTCGGCCGCGGCGTAGGCGCCGTTCAGATGTTCCCAGGCCTGGCGGTAGCCGACCGCGCGGATCGCCGGCAGTTGCAGCGGTTGCGGGTGCGCCTGCAAGCCCGGCAGTTCGCGCAGGCGCCGGACTTCGTCGAGGAAGCCGGCCTCCAGCATCTGGTCGAAGCGGCGTTCGATCCGCCCGTGCAGCACCGCGCGATCGGCCGGCGCCAGCACCAGCTTGAGTACGCGGTACGGCAGCCGCGGCGCCTGCGCCGAGGCGCGGCGCCAATCGCTGATGCCGCGGCCGGACAGCCGATAGACCTCCAGCGCGCGCTGGATGCGCTGGGCGTCGGTGGCGTGGATGCGCGCGGCGGCCTCCGGGTCGATCGCCACCAACTGCGCGTGCATGGCGTCCCAGCCCTGCTCGGCGGCTTCGGCGCTGATCCGCTCGCGCATCGAAGGATCGGCCTCGGGCATGTCCGACAGCCCGTGCAGCAGGGCGTGGAAGTACAGGCCGGTACCGCCGGCGAGGATCGGCACCCGCCCGCGCGCGACGATCTGATCCATGGCCCGGCGCGCGTCGAGCGCGAACTCGGCGGCCGAGTAGGTCTGCCAGGGATCGCGCAGGTCGATCAGGTGATGCGGGATTTGCGCCTGCTCCGCCTGAGTGGGCTTGGCCGCGCCGATGTCCAGGCCGCGGTAGACCAGGGCCGAATCGACGCTGACGATCTCCCCGTCCAGGCGCTGCGCCCAGTCCAGCGCGAGCGCGGTCTTGCCCGAGGCGGTCGGCCCCATCAGGGCGATGGCGAGTGGGCGCGGGTCGGAGGAAGCGGTCATGCGGGCGGCGAGGCGAAACGAGCCGGAAGCCTCGCACAGGCACGGGCGCGACGAAAGCCGCGGCACGCCCCGCCTGGCGGATGCTGGCCGTCCGGCCGGTTCCCCACAGATCGTGTGGAGAACCACTGGGGCAAGCCTGTTGATAAGCGCCCGCAGCCCAGGCCCCGCAACGGCTTGCGGCGGTTTGTCGGTTTTTTGACCACTCGGTCACGGTTGTCCACACAGCCTGTGGACAAGCCTGCGGACAGATTCCGGATCAACCTGCGCGAAGCGTTGCGGCATAAGCATTGCAAGAGGGTTGGCGAAAAATTGACCACTCAATTTTCTTGACTTCGATCGCGCGATCGGCGTGTTGGCTCGCGCGCGGCCGATGCGCTCGCGCGAGCGTCGATTGCGATTTCCACAGAGTCTGTGGACAAGCTTGAGGACACCGATGTGGAGTCGGTGCTGCAGGCCTTGCGCTGCAAGGGGCCGCGTATGTTTGGACATTTTTTGACCGCACAAATCGCTTGACAGGACGATGCGATTCGGCGGGTGCGCGATGAATGCTTGAAGACGCTGTCGCGTCGGCATCGCATCGAGCGCGCATCGCAATCGATGCGGCGGCGAGCGCGCTTGTTCGTCGCACCGCGCGGACGCGAGCGCTGTCCACAATGCCTGTGGACAAGCCTGCGGACAGGCATGTGCGGTTTGCGCTGAGCGCCTTGCCTGACAAGGGCCCGAGTAACTATGGACAAATTTTAGCCAACGATTTCGTTTGACTTTTTCGCGTTTGCGCGCATGCGTTCGAGCGGCGGCGCGATGCAGAATCGTTCGTGGATTGCAAGCGATTTCGAGAGTGCCGGCGCATCGTCGCCGGCGGGTTCACGCAGCGAATTTTTATGTCCACAAACGCTGTGGACAAACCTGCGGATACACGCATTGGCATCGTGTTTCACGCCTTATGCCGCAAGGGCTCGGCCACTATGGCTAAATTTTAGCCAAGGCGATTTCGCGTCGTGCGCAGCGAATTTCCGAGCGTCGTGTCGGCGTCGATTTTCCGCGAGCGATGCGGGTCGCTGCCGTGAGATCGCGGTTTCGTCAAGGCTCTGGATTCGCGTCGCTTGTACCCGGAGATACGCGCTTGCCGCAGACACGCGATGCGCACCACTCATGCCATCGCCCTGGCATCGCCGGCAACCCGGTGTTATTCGTCGTCAGGCCACTTCGGCATCGCCGATGCCGCGGCGCGCTTGGGCATCTGCTGCGCCGCCACCGCGGCCCAGACTTTGAGCGCATCCACGGTCGCGGCGACATCGTGCACGCGCAGCAGCATCGCGCCGCGCTGCGCCGCGATCAGATGCGCGGCGACCGAGCCGTGCACGCGCTCGCGCGCGTCCTCGCGCCCGGTCAGCTCGCCGATGCTGCGCTTGCGCGACAGGCCCGCCAGCAACGGCACGCCGAGTTCGGTGAAGCGTTCCAGCTGCGACAGCAGGGTCAGGTTGTGCTGCAGGGTCTTGCCGAAGCCGAAGCCGGGATCGACCACGATGCGCTTCTTGGCGATGCCGGCCATCTCGGCGGCGAAGATGCGTTCGGCCAGGAAGCGGTGCACTTGCGCGACGACATCGTCGTACTCGGGTTGCTGCTGCATCGAGCGCGGCTCGCCCAGCATGTGCATGAGCACCACCGGCACGCCGAGTTCGGCCGCGGCATCGAGCGCGCCTTCGCGGCGCAGCGCGTAGACGTCGTTGATCAGGCCGGCGCCGGCGGCGACCGCGGCGCGCATGACCTCGGGCTTGGAGGTGTCGATGCTGATCGGCAGCGAGGTCTCGCGCGCCAGCCGCTCGATCACCGGAATCGTGCGGCGCAGTTCTTCCTCCAGCGGGACTTCGTCGGCGCCAGGACGGGTGGACTCGCCGCCGATGTCGAGCGCGTCCGCGCCCTCCTCCGCCAGCCTCAGGCCGTGCGCGACGGCCGCTTCGAGCGTGTCGTGGGCGCCGCCGTCGGAGAAGGAATCGGGCGTGACGTTGACGATGCCGAGTACGCGCGGGCGATCGAGCGTGAGGCGGCGGCCGTTGCAGTCCAGAGTCGGGGCGAGGTCGAACATGGGCGGTTCCGGGCGGGCGGCGATGATTGGAATGCTAACCGCTGGTGGACTGTGTGGGTTCGCTAAGGGGCGATGGGGGCTGATCGAAGAGCATCGGGGCTGAAGCCCCTCCCACAAAAGACTTCCGGGATGCACGAGGTCTTTTGTGGGAGGGGCTTCAGCCCCGATGCTTTTCGTTCAAACACCGGACACCCCAAATAGAAAACGCCGGAGCAAGCCCCGGCGTTCCCGTTCTCTCAGCGATGTCCGCTTACGCGGCCCAATCCGATCAAGTCTGCGCCGCAGGCCCACCGATCGCGCCCGGACGGTTGTCGTCCTTGGACACCTTGCCCGACTTGGCCCAATCCGCCGGCGGGCCCGGCTCGCGGCCGGCCATGATGGCGTCGATCTGGGTCGCGTCGATGGTTTCGTACAGCAACAACGCGTCGGCCATGATGTGCAGCTTGTCGAGGTTGTCCTTGAGGATCTGCGAGGTGCGGCCGTAAGCCTTGTCCAGAATCCCGCGCACGACTTCGTCGATGCGGCGCGCGGTCTCGTTGGACACGTTCTTGTGCTGGGTGACCGAACGGCCGAGGAAGACTTCGTCTTCTTCTTCGCCGTAGGCGATCGGGCCCATCTCGTCGCTCAGGCCCCACTTGGTGACCATGTTGCGGGCCATCTTGGTCGCGCGCTCGATATCGTTGGACGCGCCGGTGGTGACCTTGTCCACGCCGAAGATCAATTCCTCCGCGACGCGGCCGCCGTACAGCGAGCACAGCTGCGATTCGATCGCCACGCGGTTCATCGAGTACTTGTCGCCTTCGGGCAAGTACATGGTCACGCCCAGGGCGCGGCCGCGCGGAATGATGGTGACCTTGTAGACCGGGTCGTGTTCGGGCACGACGCGGCCGACGATGGCGTGGCCGGCTTCGTGATACGCGGTGAGCTTCTTCTCGTCCTCGCTCATCGCCATCGAACGGCGCTCGGCGCCCATCAGAATCTTGTCGCGCGCCTTGTCGAAGTGCTCCATGCGCACGTCCTTGGCGTTCTCGCGCGCGGCGAACAAAGCCGCCTCGTTGCACAAGTTGGCGAGGTCGGCGCCGGAGAAACCCGGGGTGCCGCGGGCGATGGTCATCGGCTCGACGTCTTCGTGCAGCGGCAGCTTGCGCATGTGCACGCGCAGGATCTGCTCGCGGCCCTTCACGTCGGGCAGGCCGACCACGACCTGGCGGTCGAAACGGCCCGGACGCAGCAGCGCCGGATCGAGCACGTCGGGGCGGTTGGTCGCGGCGATCACGATCACGCCTTCACCGCCTTCGAAACCGTCCATCTCGACCAGCAACTGGTTGAGGGTCTGCTCGCGCTCGTCGTGACCGCCGCCCAGGCCGGCGCCGCGATGACGGCCGACCGCGTCGATTTCGTCGATGAAGATGATGCACGGCGCGTGCTTCTTGGCTTGCTCGAACATGTCGCGCACGCGGCTGGCGCCGACGCCGACGAACATTTCCACGAAGTCCGAACCGGAGATCGAGAAGAACGGCACCTTGGCCTCGCCGGCGATGGCGCGGGCCAGCAGGGTCTTGCCGGTGCCGGGCGGGCCGACCATCAGCACGCCGCGCGGGATCTTGCCGCCCAGCTTCTGGAACTTGGACGGATCGCGCAGGAACTCGACCAGCTCGCCGACTTCTTCCTTGGCCTCGTCGCAGCCGGCGACGTCGGCCAGGGTCACCTTGACCTGGTCCTCGCCCTGCAGCTTGGCCCGCGAGCGGCCGAAGCTCATCGCGCCCTTGCTGCCGCCCTGCTGCATCTGGCGCATGAAATAGACCCAGATGCCAATGAACAGCAGCCACGGCAGCACGTTGATCAGAATCATGATCAGCGAGGGGCTGCTCGACGGCGGGGTCTGCTCGGTGACGACCTTATGGTTGATCAGGTCGTTGATCAGGTAGGGATCGCGCGTGCTGTAGGTCGTGAACGAGCTGTCGTCCTTGCGCTTGCCCGTGATCGTCGCACCGTCATCGGAGATCTTGACCTCCTTGATGCGGTCGGTCTGAACCTGGTTGATGAACTGGTCGTAGGCGAGCACTTCGGTCCCCGGCGTGCGCGGACCGAACGCCTGGAACACCACCATCAGCACGACGGCGACGATCACCCAGAGCAGCAGATTCTTGGCCAAATCGTTCATGTATTTCCTACCCTGCGACCCCACAGGCTATGTGGGGGGTCTCGTGTCCTCCGACGCCTCGTGCGCCGGCGGTAACGCCCAGATTGTCACACACCCGTCGCCGGGCACTTGCCGAGATTCGGCCGGTTCAGCGCCCGGTGCAATCACCCGTTAGCCCAAGGCTCAGGTCATCGCGGCCTTTTTGCCCTGCGCCAGCGCGTAAACCTCCGGCGACCGCTTGCGCGAAGCCGCCGGCTTGCGGATCGACACCTTGGCGTAGCGACGGCGCAGTTCGCGCACGTAATCGTCGAAGCCCACGCCCTGGAACAGCTTGATCAGGAACGTGCCCTCGACCTTCAGGTGCCGGTCGGCGAAATCCATCGCCAGCTCCGAAAGGTGCATCGCCCGCGGCAGGTCAACCGCATCCACGCCACTCATATTGGGGGCCATGTCGGACAGCACAAGGTCCACGCTCTGCCCGCCCACGCTGGCTTCCAGCTGGGCCAGGACCTCGTCTTCGCGGAAATCGCCGAGAATGAAATCGACCCCGGCCAAGCCGGGCATCTCCAGGATGTCCAGGGCGATGACCCGTCCGGGCTGGCGCGGGTTCATCCGGTCCAGCTCGCTGCGGACCCATTGCGACCAGCCGCCGGGCGCGGCGCCCAGATCGACCACGATCATCCCGGGCTTGAGCAGGCGGTCGCGTTCGACCAGTTCCTCTAATTTATAGGCCGCGCGCGAGCGCAAGCCTTCGGCCTTGGCCTTCTTTACGAAGGGGTCGGAGAAGTGTTCCTTGAGCCAGCGCTGGCTGGATTTGCTGCGGGTCGCCATGAGCGGGCGGCCGTCCCGGTGGGGGTTGGGGACGCCATGATACCCTGAGCGCCCTTTCCGCTCCGTTCGTGTGACCAGATGCCGACCCTGCTGACCTCCGCCCAGACCCGCTTCCTGCGCGGACTGGCCCACGACCTCAAAGCGATGCTCCAGGTCGGCGGTAAGGGGGTGACGGATTCCTTGGTCGCCGAAATCGACCTGGCCCTGGAACACCACGAGCTGATCAAGGTGAAGGTCGGCGCCGACGACCGCGAAGTCCGAGACTCACTGATCGCTGAGATCGCCCAGCGCACCGAGTCCGCCCTGGTCCAGCGCATCGGCCACACCGCCGTGCTGTACCGGCCGAGCAAGGAAAAGCGGCAGATCGTGTTGCCGCGCGCCTGATAAAGCCGGGAATGGGGAATCGAGAATAGGGAATCGGTTACCCCCTCCTCTCTAATTGGCTTTATCGATTCCCGATTCCCCATTCCCGATTCCCGCCCCATGCAGCTGACCCTCGAACGCCCCGACCACGAATTCTTTCTGCGCGGCGCCGACGGCCAGGCCGCGCTGGTGAACGATCGCCGGATCGAGCGCAGTTTCGTGCTGGCGCCGAACCGCCTGGTCGAAGACTGGGCCGTGGGCGAGGTGCGCTCACTGACGATCGAAGACCTGGAACCCTTGTTCGCGCTGGAGCCGGAGCTGATCGTGCTCGGCTGCGGCGCCACCCAGGCGTTCCCGCCGGCCGCGACCCTGGCCGCCTGCCTGCGCCGCGGCGTCGGCCTGGAGTCGATGACCAACGCCGCCGCCGCGCGCACCTTCAACGTGCTGGCCGGCGAAGGCCGGCGCGTGGTCGCGGGGTTCGTGCTCGGGGCGTGAGTCGCCGCGCCGGTCCGCGTCTGCGGCTCGACCCCTCCGACTTCTTGTCCACGAGCCGCGCAAACTGGCGCGAGCACGGCGTCGGCGCTATAAAAGTGCATCGCGGCGGATGATCGCGAATTGCACCGAGGGCTCGGCATGGCCGCAAGCGATAGCACGGACGATATCGACAGCGCGCCGCTGGATTCGCGCGAGCTGGACTATTTGCGTTCGCAAGTTTCCACGATACCTCCGAGGCTGTTGTTGATCGGCGTGCTGATCGCGGTCGCGGTTGGCCTGGGGATCGTGATCGCCTCGCCGGAGCTGCACGACTACGGGTCGCTGTTCGAGTTCGGCGTGCTGTTTCTGTTCGGGCCGTTGGTGATGTTGTCGGTCTATCACAATCAGCAGGCGCTGCGCGCGGATCTGGCCGGCGGCGTCAAACTTTGGCGAGACGGCTATGTGCATGCGCTGCGGGCGAGCGAGGACAGCGATACCGGGCGGACCCACTACAGTGTCGAGATTGCGATCGATCCCAGGCCTGATAGCGATCCCGATCCGCAGTCGCCCATGAGCTTCCGGGTTCCGTCGGCCTGTTATCACGCGGTCGCGCAAGGCGATCGCGTCCGGATCGCCTATACGCCGCGCCAAGCTGAGCTGTTGAATCTGATCAACGGCAACTACGAGTACGTCATCCTCGATGGGCACGGCAAGATGATTTCGTCGCCGCCGGATGCCGCAACCGGGAAATCGTCGACGGGTTGAAGCCGCCCCTCTGTCCGGCGCGACAAGTAAGGCTCGCGCATGGGCTCAACGAAGATCGTTTTTTGCCCGTCATTCCCGCGAAGGCGGGAATCCAGTGACTTTCGTGCGAGAACGTCTGAAGTCGCTGGATTCCCGCCTTCGCGGGAATGACGAGCAAAAAAAACGCGGGCGCTCGCTACGAAGCAGCGCCTTTGACAGCCCCTAAGAGCATCTCGCTCGACAAAACCTCAGTCGCCCAGGCGATAGCGATAAGAAGCTGTGCTCAGCTCCATTACAATGCCGCTGGCCGGCACGTACCAGACGCTGACCCGGCGGTCTTTCTGCAGCGCGGTGTACGCACTGCGCGGCACCTTGAACTCGATCGTGCTCGCGGGCGTTTTATCGCCGATCAAAGTAAGGACGCAATACGGCCGCAGCTTTCCGCCGGCGACACGCATGGACGCGACGCGGCCGCTGGCGAGCACTTTCACTCCAAGCTCGATGTCGTCGCGCACATAACGTCCGCGGTTTTCCGCAATCGGAAAATTCAGCGAAAGCATGAACACCAGGCCGGCGGCCACGAAAGCCACTTCGCCGCCGAAGCCGAACGGCAATGCCAGCGAGCCCACGGCGGCGGCGGCTAGCAGCAGCGCGGTCAGCACCATCCAATAGCCGCCGCTCCTGGCGACAAGCTGGCTGCGTTCGAATTCGCTCAGCGGCCGGCTGGTGTCGGCGCGGGCGTTCCAGGTGGTGATCGGTTCTAGATCTCCGAGCGGGAGACTCCATCCTTCTTGGTTCAGGGTCAGCATGTGCGTTCTTCTTGCGGCGGGGGAAGTGTGCGGGGCGGCGAAGCGAAATCTTTCGTGCCGCATGCATCGAAGCTGTACTTGCATGCGTGCAACGGTCAAGCGACATCGAGCTTTATTTCCGAATTCTGCGCGCGGCTTGCGTATTCGTGCGATGCGCCGATCACATTCATCGCGATGCGCGCAAACGACTCGAACGCGATCGTTTGTTGCGCGGGTAACTTGTGTTGAATCAAACGCATCGAATCAGAATTTTTTCGCCGACCTTTCATCGGTTTTTGCCGGCCTTTCATCCGTGTTCATTCGGATTTAAAACCTAGTAATCACCCTAGGTACGCGTTCCGTTTTTACTCGCATGCACGACTCGCGCGATGCGAACAAACTCGTGCACGCCGATGCGAGACCATCAACGCGAAACTTATTCAACTTCTGAAAAACGCAGCCCAGCTTGCGCGACGTCGAAGTCGCGCAAAGACAAGGGCTGGGTTTCGTCCGGTGATGTCGATGCGCCGATCCATCGGCCCGCTCGTACTCCATTGCGGTTCCATTCCGCATCGGTACAGGTGCGCGCCGCGCGAGAACATCGCTCGCAGCAGCCACAGTCGCACCGCGGCGCGGACACTAGCACGCGGTTTACCGAACAAGTATTCGAATACGGCATGCATTCGATCGATTCGGCCGACGATTATTTCGATCTGAGATACAGGCCCGGTTTTCTTGCGCAATGCGGGCCCGGCAAGGCCGGCATTCGCATCGGATCGCACGGCTGCTTCGCCGACAAGCTGCGACCACGCGAAAAGCCGGCGTTTTTACGGGATAAAAACGAATCCCAACTCACAGCCATGACTCGTTCCACACTTGCATCGGAACTGCGCACATACAGCCGCCACCTGTCGCCTTCCTGTCGCCGCTCATCGCCGCGCCCGGATTCGTTACACCGGAAACCGCGAACATTTAATTCAGACCGGCTGATGCATTGCGCAGACGCGGCCAAGCCAAGTCCGCGGCGATGGCCCGCATCGCAGACTGAAGTCTTGCTCTGGGGAATCGCTTATTTCGCGACTTGCTTCAACACCCGATCGCCTGCCCGCTCGCCGGCCGCCAACTCCCAGCCGGACTTGAGCTGCAGCTTCCAGCCGACTCCCGACACCTCGCTGCCGCGGGCCTTCTTCGACGGCGCCACCAGAACCAGCGTGCGCCAATCGGGTTTCATCAAGGCGCCTTCGCTGACCTCCAGCGTGCCCCAGTCGTCGCTGATGCGCAGACTCGGATAGACCGTTCCGTGCTCGCCGAGGGCTTGCAGATTGCGCGGATCGAACTGGATATTCATATGCTGCAACGGCATACGCAGCACCGGGCCGTCGACGAAACGGCGCAGGTTGTTCGCGGACGCGCGTTGGCGCGCCAGCTCGCGCGCTTGCTCGCTCTTGCGCAAGGCCGCGCCGTCGTAACGTGCGGCGCGTTGATCCAAGGTCTGCGTGCCGGCATTCTCATCGGCGCTCACCGTGGCGGACAGCAGCGCGTACAGACTCGCAGGCGTCGCGAGTCGTTCGCGCCACCCCGGCGCACGGCGATCCAGCAACAGTCCATAAGCTGGACCGGTGGCGTAAGCGAAGGAACGCACGAAGCTCGGATCGCCGACATGCACGCGCAGATCGTGCAGCGCGGCCTGCAGACGCCTCTCCGGCGTGGCCTCGCCGACCATCACGCCGGTGTATTCGGCCAGGCCTTCGTTGAGTTCGAGCGCGGCCTCGTCGTTCGCGGCCTTGGGGAAACGCCGATAGCGATCGGCGCGGAATGCCAGCGCATCGTCGATGGCCAGGCGCTGGGCCTGGGCATCGTCGGCCTGCAACGCGGCGGCCAGCGCGCGCCATTCCAGTTGCAACGCGTAACGGCCTTCGAACGTATCCAGATGCGTATTGTCGCCGCCTTCCACGGCGGCGATGCGCAACTGCGGATGCAAGCGGTGGAACAGTTCGTGCGCGATCAGTACCGAACGCCGCGCTTCATCTTCGGGCAGCGGCCAGACCAGCTGAGTCCAGTGCGTGCCCGACCAGTGCGTCGCGGTGTTGGCGGCGTTGTCCTTGGCCGGCAGACTGCCGACGAAGACCGCGCCGCTGGCCTTCAAGGCGCCGTCGGCATCCGCCTGGCTGGCGAGGATGCCGCGGGTTTTCGGATCCACCAGCATGATCGGTGCGCACAACGATGCGCCCCACAGCTTGCCGGCATCGCGTTCGCACAGCGTGCGCGCCAGCGCGAACACTTCGACGGCACGCTCCGGTGGAATCGCGGATTCGTCCGGCGTTTTCGTCGCGGCCTCGGCGGCAACCGCACCGGACGGGGCGAACGACAGCGTCGTGCCCAACACACCCGCCCATATCGCTGACTTCATGCACGCCTCATCGAGTCGACCGCCGCACGGTCTCGTGTCGATGCTAGTTACGACGGCCTGGGCCTCACAGTGCTATAGGTTTGTTTCGCGCTATTGCAGATGTCACTGGTGTGGCACGCGTCGAACGGATACCGAACGTGTCGCCGCGGACGGCCACGCAGGCATCGGCGCCATTGATCGCGCTCAGTCCGATTCTTCCTGGCGCAACGAATAACTGTACGTATCGGTCCGAAGATGCAGAATCGTCTTGCTCACCGGAACGTAAACGATGCGCACCGCATCCTCCGGCAGCAACGCATGGTACAAGCGGCTCTCCACCAGGAACACGATCGCCTTCGGCGGCGACTCGTCGGTCGTCACTGTGATGACGCAGTACGGGCTGCCGCCTTCGGAACTCTCGGTGCGCATATGGCTGATACGGCCGCGGACGCTCAGCTTGATTCCTTCATCGATATCCGCCTGCACCTTGTCGTCTTCATTCGCCAGCATGAAACCCACCCAGCCGAGAACGACCACAGTAATGGCGGCGGTCACCGCGCTCGCTCCAGCGCCGACACCGCTCATTCCGGCCAGCGCCCATATCGCCGCGAAAACCAATCCCAGAACGCACAGGAAAACGACGATCCGGCAACCACCTATTCGCGTCGGAGCCAACCGGTCCCGGTCGTGCGCGCTGAGCGGCTCGGTGATGCGCTGCGCTGCCGGCTGCGGCGCGCTGTCCATGCTCGCAGCTGCTTGCGGGCGACGCTCACCGGCATCGTCAGGGGCATCGCCAGCCGGTTGCGCGGACGCCGCCGCCTGCCGCAGCTTGCGCGCCGCATCGCGCTGCGCCCTGTGCAGTTCCAGACGCGACTGGTCCGAGCCGTTCTGCTCCGCTGCATCCCGCCAGGCCGCATCCTCCGCACCGATCGTGTATTCGCACCCCACCGCGACGACGTTGATGACGGTCTTGCTGGCTGGCGCATAGGCGACCTGGACTTGCTCGCCGTACTCGACCTCGAAGAACTCACGTTCCGCCAGGGTGAATTCGAGCTTGCACGGCGGCGTTTCCTGCGTCAGCAGTTCGATGCGATAGCGGGACTGCTCGCCGCCATGAACGACTTTCATCACCTTCGCCGCGGCCAGCCGCTTGATGCCGCCATCGATATCGGCCTGCAGGTTCTTACTCGCGCTGTAGCTGCCCAGCACCGTCAGCGCGGCCATGGCCAGGCCAGCCAGCAACGCCACCACCGTCCAGAAAACGCCGTAACGCTCCCACGACACCATCACCGCTACGAGCGTGATCACGACGAACGCTATCGCCGTAGGCACGCCGTCGGACTTGAGCGCATCCAAGCGGCCGATCTCGTCCTGGCTCAGCGGCTGGGTTTGCGTTTGCTCCGGCGATGTCGACATGCTGATCCTTCAGACTGTTTCGCGAGCCGCGCGGGCCTCGACAGGTTCCATCCTAACGCGCCGCCGCGCCCCTCACGCCGCCATATTCGCCCCGCCCTTGCTCGGATCCGGGCGCCGGGAGTAACTGCAATGCCCGGCCCTCAGCTGAAGAACCGTCTTGCTGAGCGGAACGTAGGCGATACGCACGATGTCTTCCG
Source organism: Lysobacter sp. TAB13 (assembly GCF_052113885.1). NCBI lineage: Bacteria > Pseudomonadati > Pseudomonadota > Gammaproteobacteria > Lysobacterales > Lysobacteraceae > Lysobacter > Lysobacter sp. TAB13. Next base: position 156,894 of record NZ_JBFRDR010000011.1, read on the forward strand.
GTTTGACCAACTGGTACAAGCGCTTTTCCACGAAAAACTCGAGCTTCCGCGATGGCGTTTCGTCGATCAGCACGGTGACGAAACCGGGGCCGTCGCCCTCTTCGGAACCCATGCGGTCAATGCGGCCGGATATGATCAGCTTGATGCCGGTATCCAGGTCCGAGCGCAGCCTGGCGTCCTCTTTCGACATCAGGAACGCCGGCACGGCCAGGACGCAGACGACGCCAAAAACGATGGCCGCGATCGCGCGAATGTCCAGGCTGTAGATCCCGGTCACCGCCAATACGATCCCGATGATCGCAGCCATCGCGCCCACGGAACCGATGATTCCGCTGGCGCCCGACCGCATGCTGACCAACACCTCGCAGTCGCGCGCATCGAGCGGCCGGGTCTGGATTTGCCCCGGCGTGGCGTCGATGCCGTCCCATCGAAGATCCTCGCCGTCATCGGGCGAGCCCGGCGGCGGCTCGGTCCGGATTTCTTCCGGCGGTGTCGGCATGCTGATCCTTCAGACAGTGCGCGGGGCGATTATTTCGCCGGCAGATACAACATCGGATCGACCGGCTTGGCGTTGTAGCGCACCTCGAAGTGCAGCATGTCGCGCGCCGCGCCGCTGCGGCCCATCTCGGCGATCTGGTCGCCGGCCTTGACCAGCTGGCCTTCGTTGACCAGCCGCTTGCGGTTGTGGCCGTAGGCCGACAGCCATTGTTCGTTGTGCTTGACGATGATCAGCTCGCCGTAGCCGACCAGGCCGGTGCCCGAATAGACGACGACGCCGTCGGCGGCCGCGCGCACCGGGGCGCCGCTGGCGCCGCCGATGTCGATGCCCTGCTTGGTCGGTTCGTTGGCGAGGTAACGGCCCAGCAACGGGCCGTCGGACGGCCAGCGCCAGCGGATGCCGCTGTCGACCGGCGCGGTCGGAGCCGGCGGCGGCGTGCTCGGACGCGGCGCGGTGGTGCCGCCGGCGACCGAGGAACCGCCGCTGACCGAACCCGACGAAGGCCGGCCGCCGCTTTGCGGATACAGGCGCAGACGCTGGCCGGGATACAGGTTGTAAGGCGGCGACAGGTTGTTCCAGGCGGCCAGGTCGGCCAGCTGGATGCCGTTGTTGGTGGCGATGCGGTACAGGCCTTCGCCGCGCTGGACGGTGACGGTGGCGCCGTACTTGGGTCGCGACGCCGGCGGCGGCGCGGGACGCGAGCCGCTCGGGCGCGAGGCGCTGGGCCGTCCGCCGCCGCGGTTGGGTTCGCGGACGACCGAACTCGAACAACCGATCAGGACGAGCGAGGCCAGCACACAGGAAGCCATCGCCAAGGTCGGGGTTCGGGTCGTCTTGCTCATGCCTGTCCTCTTGCCGCGCCGCTGCTCGCGCGCGTTGTGTCCGGTGGTTCGCCGGTGGGGTGTTGCCGCCTGCGCCAGTGTGGCGTCAGGCCCGGCTCAGTGCTGTGAACGCCAGACCAACCAGGCGACCGCGGCCACCACCAGCGCGGTGGCGAACCAGCCGATCGGCTCGATGTAGCGCCGCAGCGCCTGCTCGGCGCGTTCGCCGCCGATGCGGATCGCCAGCGCCAGCAGATACACGCGCTTGCCGCGGCCGATCAACATGCTCGGGATGTATTGCAACATAGGCACGCCGACGATGCCCGACGCCCAGGTGAACACCTTCATCGGAATCGGCATGAAGCCGCCGAGCACCAGGAACAAAAACACCGCCCACGGCGACTCGACCATCTTGGCCTGCACGGTGGCGATGCCCGACTCGATCGCCGGCAGCATGCCCAGCGCGGCGAACATCGGCTTGAGCGCTTCGAAGGCGTAATGGCCCAGCGCATAGCCCACCAGCGCGCCGACCATCGAGCCCATCAGGCTCAAGGTGGCGAACCAGAACGCGCGCCGCGGCTGCGCCACCGACATCGGCGCCAGCATCACCTCGGGCATCACCGGGAAGATGATCGCCTCGATGAAGCTCAGGCCGGTCAGGTACGCCGGCGCGTGCCGGTGCCGGGCCCAGGTGATGGTGCGCTCGTAGAGCGGGCCGAAAATCTTCAAAGGGGGAATTCCTGTCGGCTGCGGGGGGTCAGTCGATCATGCCCGACAGCAGCGGCACGAAGACCACCGGCGCGAGCGTGTGTTGGACGATGTTGCCGTCGGCGTCCTTGCGCAGCTTGAGCAGCGACTGCGAGGACGATGCGCCGACCGGCGCGATCAGGGTGCCGTTGACGGCGAGCTGATCGGTGAGCGCATCGACCAGCGCCGGCGCGGCGGCGGTGACGATGATCGCATCGAAGGGGCCGTTCTCGGGCCAGCCGATGCGGCCGTCGTCGTGCTTGCTGCGCACGTTCAGGCCGAGCTGGCGGAAGCGTTTGCGCGCGGTGCGCAGCAACTCGCCGATGCGCTCGACGGTGTGCACTTCCAGCCCGAGCGCGGCCAGGATCGCGGCCTGATAGCCCGAGCCGGTGCCGATCTCCAGCACCTTGGCCGGCACGCCGTCCTCGAACAGCGCCTCGGTCATCTTCGCCACCACCCACGGCTGGGAAATGGTCTGGCCGTGGCCGATCGGCAGCGCGGTGTCTTCATAGGCGCGCATCGCCAGGGCTTCATCGACGAACAGATGGCGCGGCACGGTGCGGATGGCGTTGAGCACGCGTTCGTCGCGGATGCCGGCCTCGCGCAGGCGCTCGACCAGGCGGTCGCGCACGCGCTGCGAGGTCAGGCCGCTGCCGATGGCTTCGGGCTGCAGGCGCATGCGCTGGATCATGCCCCGCGCTCCGCCGAGGCGTCGGCCGCCGGCGCGTCCAGCGCCGCGGCCAGGCCGCCGACCCAGCTGGCGACCTGTTCCAGCGCCTGATAGCGGGTCAGATCGACGTGGATCGGGGTGATCGAGATATTGCCGGTGCGCACGGCCTGGAAATCCGTGCCCGGGCCGGCGTCGGCCTCGGCGCCGGCCGGACCGATCCACCACCACTGACGGCCGCGCGGGTCTTTCTGCTCGATGCAGGCCTCGGCGCGATGGCGGTTGCCCAGGCGGGTGACTTCGAAACCGGCGACCTGCGACCAGGGCAGATCGGGCACGTTGACGTTGAGGATGGTGTCGGCCGGCAGCGGGTCGGTGCGCAGGCGGGCGATGATCTCGACCGCGGCGCGCGCGGCGGTTTCGTAGTGATGGCCGTGGTGATCGGCGGTGACCAGCGACATCGCCACCGCCGGCAGGCCCAGGAACCGGCCTTCCATCGCCGCGGCGACGGTGCCCGAATAGATGACGTCGTCGCCCATGTTGGCGGTGTTGTTGATCCCGGACACCACGATGTCCGGCTCCAGCTTCAGCATGCCGGCCAAGGCCACGTGCACGCAGTCGGTGGGCGTGCCGTAGACGCGCCAGGTGCGCTCGTCGAGCTGATTCACCCGCACCGGCATGTCCAGCGTCAGCGAATTGCTCGCGCCGGAACGATCGCGATCGGGAGCGACCACCAGCACTTCGTGACCGGCCTCGCGCAGCCCCTGGGCGAGGATACGGATGCCGGGCGCGTCGACGCCGTCGTCGTTGCTGACCAATACGCGCATGAGGCTCCGCTGAGAAAAAGGCTGGCAATCAGAGCCCGAATGATACCCGATAGGGCGACCGCCTTCCCGCGCCGCGGCCCGCGGCGGCCGGCGTATGATGTCCACGGCCCGCCGGGACGCAGGTATACAGGTACGGCATGGAGTATTGGGATCATATCGATCGGGTGATGCGCGCCGGTACGCTGGAGGAAGTCAAAGCGGCCACCACCGCCTATACGCGGGCGGCCGGGTTCCAGCACCACGGTTACGCGACCAAGCTGCGCGAGCCGCTCGGCGACGGCGGCGACTTCGTGTTTTTCGAAGATTTCGACAGCGATTGGTCGAAGACCTATCCGCGCCTGGCCACGCCGCATTCGGAGCAGACCGATCCGCGCATCGTGCTGTCGCGCGAAGGCTTTCCGGCGGTGGCGTGGAATTCGCGCGGTCACACCAGTTACGAGGCGCCGCGCATCGCGCTGGCGCTGCGCACGCGCAAGACCCTGGTGCAGGCCGGCGAATTCGGCCTGCACGGCGGCATCACCGTGCCGAGCTGGTCGCCGGGCACGCAATGGGCGTTCACCACCTTCACCCTGCAGTCGCGGCTGGACCCGCGCGAGCTTCTGCCGGTGCTCGGCGAGTCGGTGTATTTCGTCAGCTGCATGCATGCGGCGATGGATCGGCTGCTGCGCCGTCCGGTCGGCGCGCCGCGGCTGAGCGCGCGCGAATGCGAGGTGCTGCGCTGGTCGGCGATCGGCAAGACCTCGTGGGAAATCTCGATGATCCTGCGCATCAGCGAGCGCACGGTGAATTTTCATCTGCAGCAGGTCTCGCGCAAGCTCGGCGTCAAGGGCCGGCGCGCGGCTTGCGCGCGCGCAGTGGCGATGGGCTTGATCGTGCTGTGATGCGCGCGGAGCGCTGAGGTTCGCATCGGCGGGGATGGCGAGGGGCGGACCGCGCATCCGTGCCGCGATGACGCGCGGCGACTTTACTTAATCGGCCGATTCGCTCGCGGCCCGCGACACCGCCCAGCGCGGCCCTCGATCCACTGCCACGGCCGATTCCTCGCGGGTTCGCGGGTTCGCCGCCTCGCCGCGCGCCGATCGCGGGCGAGATCCCGCCCGCCCGGCCGCCTCGCCCGGCCTGTCAGTTTTGACAGTCGCCGCCTCGCGCCCGCCGCCGCGCGTGGTCCACTTCGCTCACGGCGCCCGCCGATGCATGCGCGACGCACGGCGCGAGGGGACTTCGCGGCGGAGCACCGTTCCTATCACCTGTTTCCCCGGTGCAGGCCCGATACCGACGGGTCGCAGTTCCCATGGAAGGGCCGGGGCTTTTATTCGCGGACGCCGCGCCGCCGGCGCGCGATTCCGGCGATGCCGCCCGCGCATGCGCCGCGCGGCGATTATCCTGTGCCGATGACGCCCCTGCCCGACCGCCCCGACGAAGACACCGACGGCGACGACGACGCGGCCCTGTTCCGCGCCGCGATCGGCGAGGTGCGCCGCCTGCCCGACGCCGCGCCGCCGCCGGCCGCGCCCAAGCCGCGGCCGTTGCCGCGCATGGCCGAACGCGACGAAGCGCTGGCGCGCGACGAATTCCGCCACGCCCTCGATCAAAGCCTGCTGGAAGCCGGCGACGCGCTGAGTTATCGCCGCGACGAACTGCCGCCGAAAGTGTTCGCCCGGCTGCGCCGCGGCGAGATGTCCGCGCAAGAAGAACTGGATCTGCACGGCAGCCCGGTGCGCGAGGCCGAAGCCTTGCTGCGCGCGTTTCTCAACGACGCGCGCGAACACGGGCTGGGGTGCGTGCGGATCATCCACGGCAAGGGCCGCAACGGCGTCAACGATTACCTCGACAGCCGCGGCGCGCCGGTGCTGAAGAATCTGGTGGATCGGATGCTGCGGCAGCGCGCGGATATCCTCGCCTTCCACTCCGCGCCGCCTGCGCAAGGCGGCACCGGAGCGGTGGTGGTGTTGCTGGCCAAATCGCAACGGCGGCGTTGAACCGCTGCGAATAGCGGCGCCGGCGCGAACGCCGGCGCCAGCATCGGCCGATTATTGCGGCGTCGCCTCGCTGATCAGCTTGCGCCGATCCGGCGGGTTGACCCACATCACCTCGATCCCGCGCTTTCGCGCCAGACGCTCGACCGCGGAGACATAGCTGTCGTCGCGGCTCATGCCGGCGATCTGGTGATTGGACATGCCCGGTTCGACGTAGGTGGATTTGCTCTGGGTGCCGGCGCAAGCGGCCAGCCCCAGGATGGACAACGACAGGACGACGGTACGCGACAATGCGTTCATGACGCTGGCTCCCTGACGCGTGAAACCCGGTCGCGCTGGGCGCCGGGCGGCAGCAGGCCCCTGCCCGCTGTTAACTCGGCTTATACGCCGGCGGAAACTGTGAGCCAGTGCCGTCCGATACCATCCGACAAGCGGTCGTTTCCGGCGTCCGAATGCGGCGTGTCGGGGGCTTAATGGATGTTTCGGGACACCGCGCGGTCGATCGAACTGCGCGCTGCGAACTTGCTTGGCGGCGAATGCGCAGCCCGACCGCATAGCCTGGAGGTCTTTTGTGGGAGGGGCTTCAGCCCCGATGCTTTGCGCTCAGATCGCCGCTTGGGCCTGAAAGAAAAACATCGGGGCTGAAGCCCCTCCCACAACAATCCATCGAACTAACGCGCGCCCTCGATCTGTCCCAACTCCGCCAGCACCACCGTGGCGTAAGCGCCCGCCGGCAGCACGAAGGCGACTTCCAGCGCGCCGTCGTCGAGCCACTGCCAGCTCAACCCGTCCGGACGCAGACGCAGCGCGCGCCGCTCCTGATCCATGCCCGCCGCTTCCAGCCCGGCGCGCAAGGCCGCGGCCTGATCGCCGGCCATCGCCTCCAGCTCCAGCGCATGCACCGCATCGAGGCTGCGCAACTCGCCGCGGCCCCACAACGGCCCGCTGGGATGGATGTCGAACCCGGCCAGACGCGCGGCCAGCGCATCGCTCCACGGCTCCGGCCCGAACACGCTGCGGCTGCCGGCCAGCGACCAGACCTCGCCGGGCAACGGCGCGCCCTCGCGCAACCCGTCCCAACTGCCGTCGCGCACGCGCGCGGCCAACACGCGGTTGAACAACTCCGAACGCGCCGCCGACAACAGCAGGCTGCGCTGCTCGCGGCGCATGCGCCGGCCGGCGAACATCGCCAGCGCGTTGGCGACGTTGTCGCCGTCGCGGCCGAAGCGTTGTTCGCCGAAGTAATTCGGCACGCCGCGTTCGGCGATGCGGGTCAGGCGCGCATCGATCGCCGCGCGCTCGCCTTCCACCTCGCGCAAGCGCAGCACGAAGCGGTTGCCGGCCAACGCGCCGCGCGGCAATTTCTTCGCATGCCATTGGTGTTCGAGCACGTGCATTTCATCGCTTTCCAGCGCGGCCAGATCCGGCGCGACGCGCTTGGGCAGATGCACGCTGAAACGCTGCACGGTGACCGCGTGGCGGTCCTTGAGCCCGGCGTAGCCGATGCCGACCTCGCCGATCCCGGCCCACTGCGCCAGGCGCTTGGCGGCGAAGGCGGTGTTCATGCCGCGTTTTTCGATGGTCAGCAGCAGATGCTCGCCGCTGCCGCTGGCTTCGAAACCGGGCAGTTCCTCGACGCGGAAATCCTCCGGCGCGCTGCGGATGCGCGCGCGCAGCGCGGCTTCGCCGTGCGCGCGCGGCAGGCCGGTGTCCGCGGTCGGATCGTCGTGAACCTGGCTCATGCGCGGACCAACAGGCACACGGCCATCGCCGCGATGCCTTCGCCGCGGCCGGTGAAACCCAGTCGCTCGGTGGTGGTGGCCTTGACGCTGATCGCATCGGCCGGCACGCCCAGATCGGCCGCCATCGCCTCGCGCATGGCCTGCGCATGCGGTCCCACCTTGGGCCGCTCGCAGATCACGGTGACATCGGCATTGCCGAGCTTGTAGCCGCGCTCGCCGATCAAGGCGTTGCAATGGCGCAGGAACTGGCGGCTGTCGGCGCCGCGCCAGCTCTCGTCGCTGGGCGGGAAATGCTTGCCGATGTCGCCCAGCGCGAGCGCGCCGAGCATCGCATCGCACAGCGCGTGCAGCGCCACGTCGCCGTCGGAATGCGCGAGCACGCCGCGATCGTGCGGCACGCGCACGCCGCCGAGCATGATGTGGTCGCCCTCGCCGAAGGCGTGCACGTCGTAACCTTGGCCGATGCGCATGGAGATGGTTGCCTCAGGAATTAGATAGAAAATCGAGTTGAAATCGGAAGCGGGCGAATCGGCTTATCCACCGAGTCCGGTGATGAGCTGTCCGGATCGAAACCGGACGCTCGCCGATTCATGGATCTATTTTGCCCGTCATTGCCGCGAAAGCGGGCTTTTAGTGTGGGAGGGAGCTTTAGCCCCGATGCCTTTCGGTCAGGTTTACCGCGTCGGAGCGCAAAGCATCGGGGCTAAAGCTCCCTCCCACAAAACAAGCCGCGGCAGCTCGCGAAGGCTGCCCAACGGCTCATTCACGGTCTGATTGCAGCAGGAACTGCGCCAGCGCCAGATCCGCCGGCGTGGTGACTTTCAGATTGTCCTCGCGGCCTTCGACCAGACGCGGGCGGAAACCGGCGCGTTCCATCGCCGAGGCTTCGTCGGTGACCACGACGCCGGCGGCGGCGGCATCGGCCAGCGCGGCGGTCAGCGCGGCGCGGCGGAAGGCCTGCGGCGTGAACGCGCGCCACAGGCCGTCGCGCGGTTCGGTGGCCAGGATGCGGCCTTCGCCGGCGCGCTTGAGGGTGTCGCGCAGCGGCGCGCCGAGGATGGCGCCCTGGTCGCCGGTTTCGGCGGCGAGGATCAATCGCTCGATGTCTTCGCCGCGCAGATTCGGGCGCGCGGCGTCGTGCACCAGCACCAGCGTGTCGCCGTCGAGTTCGGCCGGCAGCGCGCGCAAGGCGGCGAGCACCGAATCGGCGCGTTCGCCGCCGCCCACGCAACGCAGCACCGGCTTGCCGTGCAACTGCGTCCAGCCCGGCCACGAAGCGTCGTTGGCCGACAGCGCGACCATCGCGCCGGCCACGCGCGGATGCGCCAGCAAGGCGTTCAACGCATGTTCGATCAAGGGTTTGCCGGCGGCGTGCAGGTATTGCTTGGGCGTGTCGCCGCCGAAGCGTTGGCCGCGTCCGGCGGCGGGAAGCACGGCCCAGATCATCGCAGGGATCCGTGGCGACGATGGTTCGCGCCCATCGCCCGCCTCAACGGCCCGGCCGCTCGTGCACCGGCGCCGGCATGGGTTGCGGCTCCGGTGTTTGCGGCGGAATTTCGGTCGGCGGCTCGTCCACCTGTTCTTCCAGGCTGGCGCCGTCGTTGCCGGCCGGATCGTCCTGCACGGCGCCGTTCTGCACCGCGCTGACCGCGGCGGCGGCGTTCGGGCCGGGCTGCTGCGGCTTGGCTTCGACCACGCGGTAGAAGGTCTCGCCGGGCTTGATCATGCCCAGCTCGCTGCGCGCGCGCTCCTCCACCGCGGCTTCGCCGGACTTGAGGTCTTCCACTTCCGCGGCCAGGGCGTCGTTGCGTTGCTGCAAGCCCTGGTTTTCGCGGGTCTGGCCATCGACCTGGGCCTGCAGCGCGGCGACGCTGCCGCCGCTGCCGCCGCCGGCCCACCACAGGCGGTATTGCAGGAAAGCGAGCAGCGCCAGCAACGCCAGTACCAGCACGATCAGCCAGCGCTTGCTCGACATCGAAGCCATTGCGTTCGGGCCGGACTCAGCGACGCAGCGACACGAACGCGTCGCGGCCGGCGTACTTGGCCGCCGCGCCCAGGGCTTCTTCGATGCGCAGCAGCTGGTTGTACTTGGCCACGCGATCGCTGCGGCACAGCGAGCCGGTCTTGATCTGGGTCGCGGTGGTGGCGACGGAGAGGTCGGCGATGGTGGTGTCCTCGGTTTCGCCCGAGCGATGCGAGATCACCGCCGCGTACTTGGCGCGATCGGCCATGGCGATGGCTTCCAGGGTTTCGGTCAGCGTGCCGATCTGGTTGACCTTGATCAGGATCGCGTTAGCCACGTTCTTGTCGATGCCTTCGGCGAAGATCTTCGGGTTGGTCACGAACAGATCGTCGCCGACCAGCTGCACCTTGTTGCCGATCTTGTCGGTGAGCAGCTTCCAGCCGTTCCAATCGTCTTCGGCCATGCCGTCTTCGATGGTGACGATCGGGTACTGCGCGGCCCAGTTGGCGAGGAAATCGACGAACTGCTCGCTGGTCAGGCGCTTGCCTTCGCCGACCAGGTGGTACTTGCCGTTATCGAAGAACTCGGTGGAGGCCACGTCCAGGCCCAGCAGGATGTCTTCGCCGGCCTTGTAGCCGGCCTTGCCGATCGCTTCCAGGATGGTTTCCAGCGCTTCTTCGTTGCTGCGCAGGTCCGGCGCGAAGCCGCCTTCGTCGCCGACCGCCGTGCTCAGGCCGCGGCCCTTGAGCACCGACTTCAACGCATGGAACACCTCGGCGCCGGCGCGCAGCGCCTCGGCGAAGTTCGGCACGCCGACCGGCAGGATCATGAATTCCTGCAGATCGACATTGTTATCGGCATGCGCGCCGCCGTTGATGATGTTCATCATCGGCACCGGCAGCACGGCCTGACGGTCGCCGGCCAGGTACTTCCACAGCGGCAGCTTCTTCGATGCGGCCACCGCATGGGCGTTGGCCAGCGAAACCCCGAGCAGCGCGTTGGCGCCCAGGCGGCCTTTGTTCTCGGTGCCGTCCAGATCGATCATGCGACGGTCCAGGCCGGCCTGATCGGTCGCGTCCAGGCCCTTCACGGCCTGGGCGATGGTGGTGTTGACGTTCTCCACCGCCTTGCGCACGCCCTTGCCGAGGTAGCGGGTCTTGTCGCCGTCGCGCAGTTCCACGGCTTCCTTGCTGCCGGTGGAGGCGCCGGAGGGGACCAGCGCGCGGCCAAAGCTGCCGTCGGCCAGGGTGACCTCGGCTTCCAGGGTCGGGTTGCCTCGGCTGTCGAGGATTTCGCGGGCGTGGATCTGGGTGATCGTGCTCATGTGAGGGCGGTCGGGTTCAGTGGGGAAAGGGTCGGGACGAACGATAGCCGAGAAGCGGCCGCGCCGGGCGCGGGCCGCGCGAAACTGCGGCGCCGGTCGGCGGCGATGGGACGTCGGGGCAAAGCGGGCCCGCGGCCGGCCGGATCGGCGCCGCGGGCGAAATTGCGGGAACGGACCGCGCTGCGGCCGGCATCAGAAATCCTGTTCCAGGAACCCGTTCTTCTTCGTGATCCGGTCCAGCTCGACCAGGGTCTCGAGCAGGCCGCGCATCTTCGGCAGCGGCACCGCGTTGGGGCCGTCGGACAGGGCTTCCTCGGGGCGCGGGTGGGTTTCCATGAACACGCCGGAGACGCCGACCGCGATCGCCGCGCGCGCCAGCACCGGCACGAACTCGCGCTGGCCGCCGGACTTGCCGTCCATGCCGCCGGGCAGCTGCACCGAATGGGTCGCGTCGAACACCACCGGGCAGCCGGTGTCGCGCATCACCGACAGCGAGCGCATGTCGCTGACCAGATTGTTGTAGCCGAAGCTGGCGCCGCGCTCGCAGGCCATGATCTGCTGGTTGCCGACGGCCTGGGCCTTGGCGGTGACGTGCTTCATCTCCCAGGGCGAAAGGAACTGGCCCTTCTTGATGTTCACCGGCTTGCCGGCGCGCGCCACGTTCTGGATGAAATCGGTCTGCCGGCAGAGGAACGCCGGCGTCTGCAGCACGTCCACCACCGAGGCGACTTCGCCCAGCGGCGTGTACTCGTGCACGTCGGTCAGCACCGGCACGCCGATCTGGCGCTTGACCTCGGCCAGCACCTTGAGCCCCTCTTCCACGCCCGGGCCGCGGAAGCTGGTCGCCGAGGTGCGGTTGGCCTTGTCGAAGCTGGACTTGAAGATGAAGGGAATGCCGAGCGAGGACGTGATTTCCTTGAGCTGGCCGGCGACGTCGAGCTGCAATTGCATCGACTCGATCACGCAGGGGCCGGCGATCAGGAAGAAAGGCTGGTCGAGACCGACGTCAAAGCCGCAGAGTTTCATCGCTTGCTTCCTAGGTTCATGAGTGCGCGGCCGAGCCTGCGCGGGGTATCGCCATCACATGGATGCGGCCGGGCTTGAGCGCAAGCGCGGCGGCGCTCATCGAGCGTTGTCGCAAAACGCGGCGACCGGCGACCGCTTGCCGGCGCCGCGCACATCCTGGCGCGCGGGCCGGCCCATCGCGGGGACGGCCTGCGCGGACTGCGCCGCAACGGGCGGCGCTGGATTCAAGCCTTGACCTCGCGCAACAGCTTGCCGCCGGCCTTGGCCTCGCGCGCGGCGCGCACGAAGCCGATGAACAACGGGTGGCCGTCGCGCGGCGTGGACAGGAATTCCGGATGCGCCTGGCAGGCCAGGTACCACGGGTGCTGGTTGCGCGGCAGTTCGATCATCTCGACCAGCAGGTCGTCCATCGACTTGGCCGCGATCACCAGGCCCGCGTCTTCCAGCTGGGTGCGGTAGCGGTTGTTGAACTCGTAGCGGTGGCGGTGACGCTCGCCGACCACGTCCTTGCCGTACAACTCGCGCGCCAGCGTGCCGGGCTTGATGCGCTGATCCTGCAGGCCCAGGCGCATGGTGCCACCCAGGTCGCTGGCCTCGTTGCGGCGCTCGACTTCGCCGGTGGCGGTGCGCCATTCGGTGATCAGGCCGATCACCGGGTGCGGGCTGTGCTTGTCGTTCTCGCTGCTGTTGGCGTTTTCCAGACCGACCACGTGGCGCGCGTAATCGACCACCGCCGCCTGCATGCCGTAGCAGATGCCGAAGTACGGGACGTTGTTTTCGCGCGCATAGCGGGCGGTGGCGACCTTGCCTTCGAAGCCGCGATCGCCGAAGCCGCCCGGCACCAGGATGCCGTCCACGCCCTTGAGCGATTCCACGCCGTCGCGCTCGATCTCGCTGGATTCGAGCCACTTCAGCTTGACCTTGGTGCGCTGGCGCAGGCCGCCGTGCTTGAGCGCTTCGGACAGCGACTTGTACGCGTCCTGATGGTCGATGTACTTGCCGACCACGGCGATGGTGACTTCATCGACCGGATGCTCGGAGGCATCGACGACTTCGTTCCACTCCACCAGATTGGCCGGACCGGGCTGCAGGCGCAGGCGGTCGAGGACGATGGCGTCCAGGCCCTGCTCGTGGAACCACTGCGGCAGCTTGTAGATGTTGTCCAGATCGACCGCGGAAATGACCGCTTTTTCCGGGACGTTGGTGAACAAGGCGATCTTGCGGCGGTCGCTGTCGGGCAGCGGCTGTTCGCTGCGGCACAGCAGCACATCAGGTTGGATACCGATGGAGCGCAGTTCCTTCACCGAGTGCTGGGTCGGCTTGGTCTTGAGCTCGCCGGCCGCGGCGATGAACGGCACCAGGGTGAGGTGCATGAACAAGGCGTGCTCGGGGCCGCGCTCGGTGCGCAGCTGGCGGATCGCCTCCAGGAACGGCAGCGACTCGATGTCGCCGACCGTGCCGCCGACCTCGACCAGGGCCACGTCGAAGCCTTCGGTGGCCTCCACGATGCAGCGCTTGATCTCGTCGGTGATGTGCGGGATCACCTGCACGGTGCCGCCGAGGTAATCGCCGCGGCGTTCCTTGCGGATCACGTTCTCGTAGATGCGGCCGGTGGTGATCGAGTTCTTGCGGCTCAGCCGCGTGCGCAGATAGCGCTCGTAGTGGCCCAGATCCAGGTCGGTCTCGGCGCCGTCGTCGGTGACGTAGACCTCGCCGTGCTGGAACGGGCTCATGGTGCCCGGGTCCACGTTGATGTAGGGGTCGAGCTTCATCATCGTCACGCGCAGGCCGCGCGCTTCGAGGATGGCCGCCAACGAGGCCGCTGCGATGCCCTTACCCAAGGAGGACACCACGCCGCCGGTGACGAAAATCAGGGGAGTCATGGATTTTGCTGCCGCTGGAAAGCCGCAGTTTACAGGCTTGGACGTGAAGCCGCGACTGCTTGACAGCCGCCCCGACCCGGATCAGGAGGGCGAAAGGCTTGCCGGACGCGGCTTTGCGCGGACTCGACGGATTTGGCCACGCATCAAACCAGCGCTCCTCGCCGCGATTCGGGGCCGCGCAGGCTTACGGGCCTGGGCCGCGCCGGGCCTGGCCGGCCAGACGGCTCCGGCGGGCATGGCGGATCACCGGAACGAAGCCGATCCACAATCCCAGTCCCAACACCAGGGCCACCGCCAGCGCGGCCAGCACGATCGCCGGGGCCATCATCAGCCAAGGCATGCCGATGCAGTCGCCGCTGCCGAACATCGTGTTCAAAAACACGCGCGTGCCGACATACGCGGCGCAAACCGCAGCGCCCCAGAAAAACACCGCCATCCACGCCAGTTGCCACGCGCTTCGCGCCGAACGCGATCGCCAGGCGGCGAGCGCCGCCACGGCGATGACGAACACTGCGAGCCCAGGATGCGTCGCCACGTAGTGCGCGGCCGATTCGGCATTCGCGGCTATTTCCGCGCTGCTTCCGCAAGTGGAACTCAAGCGACCGTCTCCGTTGCATGCCGTCGAGGCGTTGTTTCGCCGTGGGTCACTCGACTATAGCCCGCGCGCGACCAGCAGCTCGCGCAAAATCGATCGATGGCAATGCGATTCGTCCTCGCAATAACAGCCGACCGAAAAGTCGCTGTGATGCGACAACCTCGCCAGCAGTTCGATCGCGTGGCTGGCGTCGGGCACGGCCATCTCCGCCTTGTACTTGCGCACGAACGCGTTCCACTGCGCCGGCGTCTGCGCGGCCTGGGCCTGTTTCATGGTTTCCAGGCTGGGGGCGAGATTCGGAAACCACACGTCGTACCAGTCCTGCGTAGCGAATTCGCTCTTGGGCACCCCGCGCGGCGGCCGCCGCACGGTGCCGATGCGGGTGCCTTCGCCCTGCGCGCGCGGGGTTCCCAGTCTGACGATGCGAACGGCCATCGTTGCATTCTCCTGATCGGCGCGACTGCTCAGGCGGCCGTCACCGCGGCCGGCCACAGCCGCCTGGCGCCAAAGTAGCCCAGCTCGATGCCCGCGGCCAATGCGGCGCTGGACGCGATGATCATCGGCCAGCGATCGACCAATCCGTCCACGTAAGTCGCATCGCCGCGCGTCATCTCGGACAACAGGTCCATGCCGATGAACACCACCCACGCAAACCACAGCAACAACAAGGCCGGCACCAACAGGTACCGACGTGCCACCAGGCCGGCGACGGCCCCGGTCGCCGCCATGATCGCGCTGAAGGCCAAAAGCGAAAACGGGCCTGGAGCTTCGTCGTTGAAGGGCGCAATGCCCAATGAAACCCACAAGCCGAGCATCTGCAGGCACAGGCCGGCTGCGACCCGCACCAGATTCAACAGCAATCGTTTCATCCGCCACTCCCTGGGCTTCGCCCCGACCGGGCGCTCGCGCGCCGCTTCGAGCGATCCTAGGCCGCCCGCGACAGCGGCATGCGCAAACGCCCGCGGCCACGTGCGAGGTAGCCGATAACGCTACCCGCGGTTCCGCCGCCGGCTACCGGGGCCGGGCGAAACACCCACGCGGGCCGCCCCAGGCCGCACCACTGCGCCGCTCGCCGTGTCCCGCAACGAAAAACGCCCCGGCGAGCCGGGGCGTTTTCCTGGACGGAGCCGCTTGCGCGGTCGCGCGATTACTTGTCGCCTTCTTCCTCGGGCTCGACGCCGCGGTCGCCGGACTTCTTCTTCTCGGCGTCGGCCTTCTTCTTGGCTTCGGCTTTCTTCGCGTCCTCGGCCTTCTTGGCGTCTTCGGCCTTCTTGTCGGCCTGTGGGTCCTGCTGGGCGAACGCGGCGGGCGCGATCAGCACGGTCAGGGCGGCGGCGATGACGGCGGGGAGCAGCAGCTTGCGGATCTTCATGACTTGACCTCCTGAAACGTGTGGGAGCCGGCATCGAGCGGCCATGGCTGGCATCGGTGGCGTCCGGCGTCGCGGGTGGCGCGCCGCGTCGGTACTGCGACGCCGCGAACCCTAGCCCCGGCACCCTCGCTCGGACCTGAACGACCGCCGGAGCGGCGCGAACGCCGCCGGATCGAACCAGAATATGGGGTTGCGCCGGTGCCGGCTCAATCCCGCGCAGATCCGATTCGCGCAGCCGCGGCCGATCCTTGGCCACCGCTCCCCCGAAACCCGCCCGACCGGCCCCGGCCGCGCACCGCCGCGAACCCGTCTCACCCCGCGAGACCTCGACCCGCCAAGCTTCTCGCTCGACCGTTCACCCGGTTTTAACCACGCCCGGCTTGACCACCCTGCCCGCCGTCTTCATCCTCGCCGCTCCGAACACCACGGCCACGCCCAACAGTTAATGAGCAGTCGCTATAACGCCGCCGACATTGAAGTCCTCTCCGGACTGGACCCGGTCAAACGCCGCCCGGGCATGTACACCGACACCAGCCGGCCGAACCACCTGGCCCAGGAAGTCATCGACAACTCGGTGGACGAAGCCCTGGCCGGGCACGCGCGCAGCATCGAGGTGATCCTGCACGCCGACGGCAGCTGCGAGGTCTCCGACGACGGCCGCGGCATGCCGGTGGACATCCATCCGGAGGAAAAAGTCCCCGGCGTGGAGCTGATCCTGACCCGCCTGCACGCCGGCGGTAAGTTCAGCAACAAGAACTACACCTTCTCCGGCGGCTTGCACGGCGTCGGCGTCAGCGTGGTCAACGCGCTGTCCAAGCTGGTCGAAGTGCACATCAAGCGCGACGGCAACGAATACCGCATGACCTTCAACAACGGCGACCGCGCCACCCCGTTGGAAGTGGTCGGCAGCGTCGGCAAGAAGAACACCGGCACCCGCGTGCGCTTCTGGCCCGACCCGAAGTATTTCGACACCAACAAGTTCAACCTGCGCTCGATCAAGCACGTGCTGCGCGCCAAGGCGGTGCTGTGCCCCGGCCTCAACGTCAAGCTGTTCGACGAGGCCAGCGGCGAGCGTTCGGAGTGGTATTACGAGGACGGCCTGCGCGACTACCTGTCCAGCGAACTGCGCGAGGGCCAGCCGCAGCGCGAGCTGCTGCCGCCGGACCTGTTCGTCGGTCAGCTCAAGAAGGAAAACGAAGTCGCCGACTGGGCCGTGGCCTGGGTGCCCGACGGCGAGCTGACGCAGGAAAGCTACGTCAACCTGATTCCCACCGCCCAGCACGGCACCCACGTCAACGGCCTGCGCACCGGTTTCACCGACGCGCTGCGCGAGTTCTGCGACTTCCGCAACCTGCTGCCGCGCGGCGTCAAGCTGGCGCCGGAAGACGTGTGGGACCGGGTCGCCTTCGTGCTCAGCGTCAAGATGACCGATCCGCAGTTCAGCGGTCAGACCAAGGAACGCCTGTCCTCGCGCCAGGCCGCCGGCTTCGTCGAAGGCGCCGCGCACGATGCGTTCTCGCTGTGGCTCAACCAGCACACCGAACTGGGCGAGAAGATCGCCCAACTGGCGATCGAGCGCGCCGCCGCGCGCCTGAAGACCGAAAAGCAGATCACCCGCAAGAAGATCACCCAGGGCCCGGCCCTTCCCGGCAAGCTCGCCGACTGCTCCTCGCAGGACCTGTCGCGCACCGAGCTGTTCCTGGTGGAAGGCGACTCGGCCGGCGGCAGCGCGCGCCAGGCCCGCGACAAGGACTTCCAGGCGATCCTGCCGCTGCGCGGCAAGATCCTCAACACCTGGGAAGTCGCTTCCGGCAGCGTGCTGGGTTCGCAGGAAGTGCACGATCTGGCCGTGGCGATCGGCTGCGATCCGGGCAAGGAAGACATCGCCGGCCTGCGCTACGGCAAGGTGGTGATCCTGGCCGACGCCGACTCCGACGGCCTGCATATCGCGACCTTGCTCAGCGCCTTGTTCCTGCGCCATTTCCCGGCGCTGGTCGCGGCCGGGCACATCTTCGTGGCGATGCCGCCGCTGTTCCGCGTGGACGTGGGCAAGACCGTGTTCTACGCGCTGGACGAAGAGGAAAAGCGCATCCTGCTGGAGAAGATCGAGCGCGAGAAAGGTGATCGCAAGAAGGGCCTGAGCGGCGCGATCAACGTCACCCGCTTCAAGGGCCTGGGCGAGATGAACGCCTCGCAGCTGCGCGAGTCGACCATCCACCCCGACACCCGCCGTCTGGTTCAGCTGACCATCGACGACAACGCGCAAACGCATTCGCTGATGGACATGCTGCTGGCCAAGAAGCGCGCCGGCGACCGCAAGAACTGGCTGGAAACGAAGGGCGATCTGGCTACGCTGGAAGTCTGATAGGCGCGCGGTTCGCCGCGCCCGTCCCGCGAGGCCGAATGCCGCAAGCCCGCTTCGCTTAGAGACGACACAACGCCGCCCGCAAGGCGGCGTTTCTTTTTCGACTCATCCGATCGATGCCCATTCGACGGCATAATCACGCAGTCATGCGGCTTAATGCGGCATCGTGCGGGCATCGCCCCGCGATCAGGAGATCAAGATGAAAGGACGCGGCACTTCCGCCCCACACTGCCCGGATCGACCTCACGGCGAGGACCATGGCCATGGCCGTTGAAACCGACACCATCCGACGCAAATCCGCGGCCGATTCCGCCGGCCGCCTGTTCGGCGCGCTGGCCTGGTTCGCGCTGCTGCTCGGGCCGGCGTTGGCGTGGCTGGTGGTGTTCGGGCTGACCCCGGAAAACCAGTGCGGCAACTGGAGCCTGCACTGCACCGGCAAGGCCATCATGTACAGCGCCGCCAGCTGGCTGTTCGGCAGTCTGCTGGCGATGACCGCGCTGTTCCGCGGCGAGCGTCGCTCGCTGGCGGTGCCGGCGCTGGTCTTGAACATGATTCCGTTGCTGGGACTGCTGGCGGCGTATATGGTGCTGGCCGAGCGCGCCTGAGCGGCGGCGCAGCACAAGGACAGTGATCGCATGCCGATGATCCAGGGCCCCAAACATCGCATCGGCTGGCCGGGCGTGCCCGACGAAGGCCTGTCGGTGCAGGCCGCCACCCTCGGCGAGGCGCTGGCGGCGTATCAGGCCGAATACGCGGTCGAACTCATCGAATCGAACCAGCACGACGGCCGCTATTTCATTCACCGCGACTTGGTCAGCGGCGAAGAGGAATACGTCGACATCCACGTGCTGCGCGCCGACGGCGAGCATTGCGCGCGCCAGGACCGGGATTTTCCCTTGCGCGCGGACGATGTGATCGTGCTCGGCATCCTGGCGTGCTGATCGATCCCGCGGGCCGTCCGCACCCGACTTCGCTCAGCGCAATGCCGCCAACGCCGCCTTGAGAGGCTTGGCGAACGCCGCCGGCCGGCAGCGCGACAGCTTCACCTTCGGCGTTTCGTGCCAACGCGCGCAGTCGTCGATCGCGCCGGCGATCTGCGCCGCCAATGCATCGTCGGCATCGACGCCCTCTTCCAGATACAGCGCCTTGATCTCGAACTCGCCGCGGGCGCGATGCGCCTTCGCGTCCAGGCGCCCGACCAGGCGGCCGCGCACCAGGATCGGCAGGACGAAGTAGCCGTAACGGCGCTTGGGCTCGGGCGTGTAGCACTCCAGGGTGTAGTCGAAACCGAAGAATTCGCTGGCGCGTTCGCGATCCCACACGACCGGATCGAACGGCGACAGCAAGGTCGCGTGGTTCGCGCGCAAGCGGCCGGCGGCGGCCTGCGACAAGGCCTCGGCGTGATCAGGGTGCACGTAGCCCGGCGCGTTCCAGCCTTTCACCGCCACCCGCGTCAATTCGCCGCGCTCGACGAAAGCGTCCAGGTCCGCATCGCGCAAACGCGGCTTGGTGCGGAAGTAGTCGGCGATCCAGCGCGCCTGGGCGATGCCGAGCGCACGCACCGACTTGAGGATGGTCTGGCTGCGCACCGTGTCGGCGTCGATGCGGGTGCTGTCCCAGCCGGGCACGGCGAGACCGGCCACACGTTCGGACAAGTCGTAGACACGATGGAAGTTCTCGCGCCGCGCGACCATCAGCTCGCCGAGGGCGAAGCCGGCTTCGAGCCAGCGTTTTTCGTCCTTCCAGCCCCACCAGCCGCCGCCGCTGGAGGCCTCGCGTTCGAAGTCGGAAGATTTGACCGGGCCCAGCTCGCGGATGTGCGCGAGCAGGCGATCGATCTTGTCCGCGCTGGTCTGGCGATGGTGCTGGGCGTTGCGGATCGCCCAATGGTGCTCGCGTTGTTGCAGGGCGTTGCGGTGCAGCAGGTAATCGTCCATCGGCGCGAAGCAGGCTTCGTGCGCCCACACTTCGAAGATCCCGCGCTGCGCCAGCAGTTCTTCCAGCCAGCGCGCCGGGTACGAGCCCAGGCGCGAGAACAGCACCAGATACGGACTGCGCGCGACGACGTGGATGGTGTCGATCTGCAGCAACTGCATGCGCGCGATCGCCGCCAGCGCATCGGCCTGGGTCGCGCGCTTGCGCGGCCGCGTCAGCAGGCCTTGCGCATGCAGGTGCAGCGCGCGCGCCTGGGTCAGGGTAATCGGCGCCGGATCGGCGGCGGAGGTTGGCTTCGCCGCGCGCTTGGCCGGCGCGGGCTTGGCCGCGACATCGCCGGCGGCGCGATCGGCCGATACGGATTGTGCTGACTCCGACGCCGGCTTGCGTCGCGGCGCCGCGGGACTCATGCGTCCTGCGCTTGCAAGGTGGCGCGCAGCAGCGCCTGCAGCAGCGGTTGCAGGCGCGCGGCCTTGGCTTGCTCGTAGGCGAAGGAATCCTCGTCCATGTAGTTGCGCTGGCTCAGCTCCAACTGCACCGCCTGCACGCCGATTTCCGGATCGCCGTAGTGACGGGTGATGTAGCCGCCCTTGAAGCGGCCGTTGGCGATCCAGTCGTAATCGTTCTGCGCCGACAGGATGCCTTCCAGCCGCGCCTGCAGTTCCGGCAGGCAACTCTTGCCCGCGGCGGTGCCCAGGTTGAGATCCGGCAAGACCCCGTCGAACAGGAACGGCACTTCGCCGCGGATCGAATGGCCTTCCCACAACACCGCGCGGCCGTGTTCGCCGCGGATGCGGTCGAGCTCGGCGACCAGGGTGTCGTGGTAGGGACGCCAGTACAGCTCCACGCGCTGCGCCACTTCGGCTTCGTCCGGCGCCTGGCCTTCCAGATACACCGCCTCGCCGCTGAACTGCACGCCCGGGCACAGGCCGGTGGTGTTCTGGCCCGGATACAGCGAGACGTCGTCGGGCGGGCGATTGAGATCGACCACATAACGCGAATGGCGCGGCACCAGGATCGATGCGCCCAGCTCTCGAGCGAACGCATACAGGCGCGAGACGTGCCAGTCGGTATCCGGCGCGCGCCGCGCCGATTCGACCATGCGCGACTTGAACGCTTCCGGGATCAGCGAGCCGTCGTGCGGCAGGCTGATCAACAGCGGCGCGCTGCCGCGATGCAGTTGGAACACGGGCTCGGTCGGGTGCGGAACGTTCATGGGGGCATTCAGTCGGCGCCGGACTGCAGATGCCGGCGGAAGAAGTCCATGGTACTGCGATGGACCTGAAGCCAGGTCGCGTAGCGCAGGAAAAAGTGGTCTTCGTCCGGGATCACCAGGGTTTCCACCGGCGCCTTGCGCGCGCGCAGGCGCTCGACCAGATCCACGCTCTGGGCGAACTTGACCGCGCGGTCGTCGTCGCCGTGCACGATCAGCACCGGCGAGCGCCAGCCGTCGATGTGCGCGACCGGCGAGGACTTGAATGCGGTCTCCAGTTCGTCCGGCTTGAGCCCCCACAGGCCGCTGTTGTCGCCGCCCTGGGCGCTGACGCGCCAGTCGTGCACGCCGTGGCGGTCGACGCCGGCGGCGAACAGGTCCGAGTTGCGCGACAGCGCCGAGGCGGTCAAAAACCCGCCGTAGGAACCGCCGTAGATGCCGATGCGCTTGGCGTCCACGTCCTCGCGCTTGGCCAGCCAGGCCTGCGCCGCCAGCACGTCCTGGTACTCGCTGGCGCCGCGCGGGCCCTGCTTGTCGGCGCGGCGGAAAGCCTGGCCGTAGCCGATGCCGTCGCGGTAGTTCAACACCAGCACCACGTAACCCTGGCTGGCCAGCCACTGGTTGTTGGCGTAGTCGGAATAGTAGTAGCCGATGTAATGCCAACCGGCGACGACTTGCCGGATCGGCCCGCCGTGCACGTAGATCAGCGCCGGGCGTTTGCCGGTGAAGGATTTCGGCGGCTCGAACACGTTCGCGTGCGAGATCACTCCATCGCTCGCGCGCAAGGTCATGGTCTTGGGCTCGACCAGACGGTCCAGCGGAAACTGCGCCGGCAACCGCGCCGGGAAAATCCGCTTGATCTCGCCGCCGGCGCGCGGCATCACCGCGATCGCGGTCGGCCGGCGCGCATCGGCGTGACGGAACGCCAGCCATTGGCCGCCGGCCACCGCCACAGGTTCAGTCGCGATCTCATTCTTGGCGGTCAGCAGCTTCTGCGCCGCGCCCTTGGCATCGACGCTGAAAATCTGCCGGTGATCGATTTCGGCGCAGTTGCCGCTGAACACGAATTCGCCGTTATCGGCCAGGGTGCTGGTCTCGACCTCGCATTCGCCGCGGCTCAGCGCGACCGGCTCGGCGTTCTTGCCGCCGTCGGCGTCGGGCGACAGCGCGTACCAATGCAGCCAGCCGTTTTGTTCCGAGGCGAAGATCAGGCGGTTGTCGCCGCTCCACGACAACGGCGTGCCGGCGCTGAACTGAGCGTAGCCGCCGGCCTTGTCGCTGGAGCGGAACACGCGTTTCGCCAGCCCGGTGGCGACATCGGCGGTCCAGATTTCGAAGGCGTTGGCGGCGGTGAGATCGAACGCATCGTCGGCGCGGGTCGGCGCGGTGCGCAGGAACGCAACGCGGCGCCCGTCGGGCGAGAACACCGGATTGGCGTCGTTGTAGAAATCCGCGCCCATCCAGCGCACCGTGCGCGCGGCCAGATCGAGCACGCCGACGAAGGCGTGATCGCCGCGATTGCTGCCGAAGGCCAGCAACCTGCCGTCGGGCGAAAACTCCGCCGCGCTGTTGGCGCCGCGGCTCTTGATCAACGCTTCCTTGCACCAGTCCGGCGCTTTGCCGCCGGGCAGCGCGAAACAGCCCACGCCGCGGCCCTGCACGATCAGCGCGTCGCCGTTGGGCGCGAACTGCACCGAGCGGCCCGGAGCGATGCGCTGCGGTTTGCCCGAACCATCGCTGGCGACGACCCACACCGCCTGTTCTTCGCCGTCGGGATCGCTGGTGGGATTGCTGTTGTTGCCGGCCGCATCCGGGCCGCTGCCGCGCACGTAGGCCAGCCAACGGCCGTCGCGGCTGAGTTGCAGGCTGCCGAGCAACTGGCCGTCGTCTTCGTCGAACGCGGTCAATTTGCGCGGCACGAATTCCGGCGCGCGCGCCGACCACAGATTGCGCGCGCCGCGCTCGTTCGACACCCAGGCCAGCACCGGCGCGCCGCGGGAGGCGGTCAGCTGTTCGGGCTGCGGCGCGCTCAGCAGATCGGCGATGTCCATGCCGCCGTCGGCGGCCTGCGCGGCGCCGGCGAGCGCGATGCCCATGGCGATGCCCGCCGCCGCGCCGATCCTGCCGAGCCGTGTCGTCCCGCGCTGTATTGCCTTCATGCCGCCTGCTCCGTGCCGCTTGAATAGTGACCGACCAGGCAGCGCGGCGACCTTGCGGCCGGCTCAGCGCATCAGCACCACTTCCTCGGCGCTGGTCGGATGGATGGCGACCGTGTCGCGCAGGTCGTCCAGGGTGATGCCGCGCTTGAGCGCGACCGCGAAGCCCTGCAGCATCTCGTCGGCGGCTTCGCCGAGCAGATGGATGCCGACCACGCGGCGTTCCTCGCCGACGCAGATCAGCTTGAACAAGCTGCGCTGCGGCGATTCGGCCAGGGCATACAGCATCGGCCGAAACCCGGCGCGATAGATGTGCAGATCGTCACCATGTCGCGCCCGGGCTTCGTCTTCGGTGAGGCCGACCTTGCCGATCGGCGGATGGGCGAAGACCACGGTCGGAATGTTGTGTTGATCCAGGCGGCCTTCGCGCTTGCCGTAGACGCGATCCATCAGCCGGCGCGCGGCGGCGATGGCGACCGGGGTCAGCTGGACATCGGTGGTGACATCGCCGACCGCGTTCACGCCGGCCACGCTGGTCGCATGCAATTCATCGACGACGATATGGCCGCGCGCATCGAGCTTCACGCCCAGCTGCTGCAGGCCCAGCTTGGCGCTGTTAGGCCGCCGTCCGGTCGCGAACAGCACCTTGTCGAACGCTTCGCTGAGCGCGCCGTCGGCGCCGCGCAGGCGCACGCGCACGCCGTCGGCTTCCAGCGCCGCGACCGCGTGATCGAAATGCAGGCGCACGCCGCTCTGGCAGTAGTCGTCCGACAACTGCTTGGTGAGTTCGGCATCGAAGCCTTCGAGCAGGCGCGAGCCGCGCACGAACACCTCGACCCGGCTGCCCAGCGCCTGCAGCACGCCGGCCAGCTCGACCGCGATATAGCCCGCGCCGACGATCGCCACCCGCTCCGGCGCCGCGTTCCAGGCGAAAAAATCGTCCGAGGTGCCGCCCAGTTCCGCGCCCGGCATGTCCGGCTTGACCGCGTGGCCGCCGGTGGCGATCAGGATGCGCGGCGCGCTCAGGCGCGCGCCGTTCTCGCACTCCACCGTGCGCGCGTCGAGCAGGTGCGCGCGCATCGGCGCGAGCACGATGCCGGACGCGTCCAGGCGCTTGCGGTAACTCTCGTGGATGTTGGCGATGTAGCGCTGGCGATGGACGATGAAGGTCGGCCAGTCCAGTTCGCAACGTTGCTGCGGCGGCTGGTCGATGGCGAAGCCCAGCGACTGCGCCATGCGCAGCTTGCCGGCGATGTCGGCGGCCAGCCACATCGCCTTCTTCGGCACGCAGCCGACGTTGACGCAGGTGCCGCCCAGCAGCGCCGGTTCCAGCAGCGCCACGCGTGCGCCGTACTCGGCGGCGC
Source organism: Lysobacter sp. TAB13 (assembly GCF_052113885.1). Classification (NCBI taxonomy): domain Bacteria; kingdom Pseudomonadati; phylum Pseudomonadota; class Gammaproteobacteria; order Lysobacterales; family Lysobacteraceae; genus Lysobacter; species Lysobacter sp. TAB13. Next base: position 181,369 of record NZ_JBFRDR010000011.1, read on the forward strand.
GGAACGCGCCGGCCAGGCCGCCGGAGCCGCCGCCGACCACGATCAGGTCGAAGTGGGTCTTGTTTTGTTCGTCTGCGTTCAAGCGAAACGCTCCGGTCGGTAGGGATGCGGGTCGATCGCGGTCGCGCGACCGGCGATCAGGTCGGCCAGCAGCTGGCCGGTGCCGGCGCTCATGCTCACGCCCATCATGCCGTGGCCGGTCGCCAGCCACAGGCCGTCGCGGCCGGGCACGCGGCCGATCAGCGGCACGTCGTCCACGCTCATCGGCCGCCAGCCCTGCCAGCGCTCGCGCTCGACCGGGCCGACGGGCTGGTGCAGATATTCGGCCGCGCCGCGTTCCAGCGCGGCCAGGCGGCGCGGGTTGAGGCTGTCGTCGAAGCCGGAGAATTCCATCGTGCTGCCCAGGCGGAAGCCGCTGTCCCACATGGTCACGCAGACCTTGCGTTCGCGCAGCACCACCGGCCGCAACGGCGTCAGCGCCGGGCGGTCGTAGGTGATCGAATAACCCTTGCCCGGCTGCATGGTGCGCTTAAGCGAAGGCAGGCCGATCGCGTCGGACAACTTCGGCGACCATGCGCCGAGCGCGATCACCGCCTCGCGCGCGCGCATCAATCCGTGCGTGGTGTCCAGCTCGATGCCGCCGGCGCCGTGCTGCACCCCGCGCAGCGCGCAGCGCTCGACGATCTCGCCGCCGCGCGCGCGCACGGTGCGGGCGAGTTCGGCGACGTAGCGGTCCGGGCGCAGCACCGCGTCGTGATCGAAACGGATCACCCCGGCCAGGCCGGGCTTGAACGCCGGGTCTTGGGCCTCGTAGGCGGCGCCGTCGATCAGTTCGATCTGCACGCCGAACTCGCGCAGCAGGTCCAGCTCATGCTGGCCGGAGGCGAAGGCGGCAGCGTCGCGGAACACGTAGTCCACGCCGGAGCTGTCGAACTCGCAGACCAGGCCGTAGCGCGTCACCCAGTCTTCCAGCCGCTCGCGCGAATCGTTCAGCAGCGCCGACTTGGCCTGCGCGCTGGCGCGCCAGTCGCTGGCGTTGCAGCGCGCGGCGAAGCGCAGCAGCCAGCTCCACAGCTGCGGATCGAGTTTGGGATGCACGTACAGCGGCGCGTCCGGGGTCAGCATCCAGCGCAGCGCCTGCGCGATCACGCCCGGCGCGGCCAGCGGGGTGGCGTGGCTGGGGGTGATGGTGCCGCAGTTGCCGTGCGAGCTGCCGCCGCCGACCGGGCCGGCGTCGATCACTCTTACGCCGCGCCCGCTTTCCAGCAGGGCCAGGGCGCAGGTCAGGCCGATCACGCCGGCGCCGACGACGATGACGTCTTCGCGCCCGCCCACGGCGGCCGCCGAATCCACTTCCACTTGCGCTGCGCCCATTGTGCTCCGTCGCTCGGTTCGAACTGATCAGCGCGCGGCGGCGCGGCGCTGGCGTGGGCCGCTTCGCGCGGCGCCGACGACATAGTAACGAGCGCGCGCCGATACAGCTGTGTTGTGGATCGGATGCAGGGTTTCGGTGATGCGGATGCAAATCGCGGTGGCGGCGGCGGAACCGAAGCGCGACTCAGGGCGGCCGATAGAAACTCAGCCCCCTCTCTCGCTTGCCCCCTTCCCGCGCGCCGAAGGCAGTCGCCTTGGGCGGCAAGCGCGAGAAGGTTCAATCACCGTTCGCGATCTAGGACAAGTCTGAATCCAACAAAAGTGTGATTTGAATAGCATTTTCTAATTCAGAAAAACAGCCTTGACCCATAGCCGCCGCCGATGCGAGCCCTAACGTAAATCCCGACGCAGTTCACGATCGCCCGCCGCCACCGGGCCGGTCGTGGCGGCGTCGTACCGGCACCGCCAGCGCGAGCCGCAACCGCTCGCGGCCCGGCCCGGATGCCGCCTTTCCGTAGCACTTTCCAGGGGACCTCACCATGCAATTGAAGACCGCTCTACTCAGCACCGCCGTCCTGGCCGCGCTCGCCGGCCTGAGCTTCCATGCCGCACATACCGATACGCAGGCAACCCATGCCGGCACCGCGCCTCGCCCGGACGCGGTCCGCTCCGCTGCCGGCCTGACCGCGTCCGCCATGCCGGCCGCCTCCCAGACCGCACGGGCGCGGCATACGCTGTCGAACCTGTCCGCCGGCACCGGCGCCCGTCCCGGCAGCGAGTTGGCTGCGGCCTCCGAGTCGCCGGCGCAGGCCGACAGCTCCCCTGCCGCGAACCGCGTGCGCGACCTGCTCAACGGCGCCGCCGCCGAAGAAGTTCATCGCGTCGCGGCCGACGCCTTCGCCGCCCGCGACGTGATGATCGACCGCGACGGTACCGAGCACGTGCGCATGGAGCGCAGCTACCAGGGCCTGCCGGTGGTCGGCGGCGATTTCGTCGTGCATTCGCAAAACGGCGAACTCAAGTCGATCAGCCAGGGCGACAACATGCGCACCTTCGGCCGTCCCGACATCCAGCCCAGGATCAGCGCCGCGCAAGCGGGCAAACAAGCCGCCAGCGCCTTCGACGGCACCGTCAATTCGGTCGATAACGCCGGGCTGGTCGTGTACGCGCAAGGCACCGAGCCGACCCTGGCCTACCAGATGGAATTGCGCGGCGACCGCCGCAACGATCAGGCGCCGGGCCGCTTCACCTCCTACGTGGATGCCCACACCGGCTCGGTGCTTCATTCCGAAGACCGGGTTCAGACCGCCGCCGCGGCCGGCACCGGCAAGAGCATCATCTACGGCGATGTCGGCATCGTCACCGACTCGGTCTCCGGCGGCTTCCGCTTGATCGATCCGAACCGCGGCAACGGCGCGACCTACGACGCCAACAACGAATCGGACAAGAACTACGGCAGCGGCTACCCCAACGCGACCTTGTTCACCGATGCGGACAACCTCTGGGGCAACAACGCCGCCTCCGACCGCGCCAGCGCCGCCACCGACGCGCACTATGGCGTCGCGGTGACCTGGGACTATTACAAGAACGTCCATGGCCGCAACGGCATCTTCAACGACGGCAACGGCGTGCGCAGCGTCGTCCATGTCGGCACGAACTACGTCAACGCCTTCTGGTACAACGATAACGCCAACATCAAATACATGGCCTATGGCGACGGCGACGGCACCACCTACAATCCGCTCGTCGCCATCGACGTCGCCGGCCACGAAATGACTCACGGCATCACCAGCGCGACGGCCAAGCTGGGTTACTACAGCATCAAGGATACCGGCGGCATCAACGAAGGCATCTCCGACATTTTCGGCACGCTGGTCGAGTTCTACGCCAACAATGCCAGCGATCCCGGCGACTATCTGATCGGCGAGAAAGTCTACAAGAGCAACCCCAGCGGAACCGCTGCGCTGCGGGTGATGTTCAAGCAGGACGCCGACGGCAAGTCGAAGGTGTGCTACCCCAGCACCGGCTTCACCGCCTTTCAGACTTACAAGGGGGGCACCTACGATCCGCACAATACCTCCGGCGTGCTCAACCGCGTGTTCTACCTGGCCTCCGAAGGCGCGGTGGTGCCGGCCGGGTTCGGCTACACCAAGGCTCAGCTGGTGTGCAACAACGATACCGGCATCGTCGGCGTCGGCCGCGACAAGATCGGAGCGATCATGTACCGCGCCCTGACCCGCTACTTCGTCTCCAGCACCACCTATCCGCAGGCGCGCACCTGGACCCTGCAAGCGGCGAGCGACCTGTACGGCGCCAACTCGCCCGAGTACGCCACCCTGGCCAGGGCTTGGAGCGCGGCCAAAGTCAACTGATCGATCCATCGATGTCACCGAAACGGCCCGCGCATCGCGGGCCGTTTTTTTATTTGCGCGGGCCGGTGCCACCGCATGGCCCGGCCCCGCCATCGAACCACGCACTCGCGCCGGTTTCGTTGACCGCCGCGGCATCGGCCGAACCGATCGCAGCGGCAATCGCGCGCATACCGGCGGCCGCATCGCGCATGCGCACTTACGCAAAGGCTCGACTGCATTATTACGGCGAATGCTTCGCCCCGATTCGACCTTGCCCGCGCAACGCGATGCCCGCCTTTGCGACGCCGCGTTTACACCTTGATGAAGTTCTGTGACGCCTTGCGAACTAGCGCGCGCGATTGTGTGACGCGATGCGCTGGTTTTCGCTGCGTGCATCGGCGGCGCAGGCATATGGTTTTCAACGCTCGCAGGCACATAAGAAACATGCATCCAACGCCGATGAGCCTCCCATTGCTGCGGGAGCGTTGTTTTGCGCGCATTCGCGAGAAGGTGCGCAACCACATTCCATCCACCTTGTAGGGGATCCAATCGAATGCAACTCAAGACCGCTCTGCTGAGCACGGCCGTGGTCGCCGCGCTCGTCGCTGTGTCCGCCCAAGTCGGCTCGGGTTCGAACCCGATGCAATCGCTGTCGCGCCAGAGCCCGGCGACGGCGCCCTCCGGCGTCGCCGCGGCCCACGCCGCCGCGCCCGCCATCGCCTCGGCCGTCGCGCCGCGTCATTCCGCCCTCGGCGCGATCGCCAGCGCGTCCGGCGCGCGTCCGGGCAGCGACCTGGCCGCTTCGTCCGAGTCGCCGGCGCAGGCCGACGCATCGCCCGCCGCCAACCGCGCGCGCGGTTTGCTGTCCGGCGCGGCAGCGCAGGAAGTCCATCGCGTCCAGGCCGACGCCTTTCTCGCCCGCGACGTGATGATCGACCGCGACGGCACCGAGCACGTGCGCATGGAGCGCAGCTACCAGGGCCTGCCGGTGGTCGGCGGCGACTTCGTCGTGCATTCGCAAAACGGCGAGCTCAAGTCGATCAGCCAGGGCGACAACATGCGCACCTTCGGCCGCCCCGACATCGCGCCGAAGATCAGCGCCGCGCAGGCCAAGATCGAAGCCGGCGCCGCCTTCGACGGCACCGTCAACTCGATCGACAACGCCGGCCTGGTGGTGTTCGCGCAGGGCACGCAGCCGACCCTGGCCTACCAGATGGAACTGATGGGCGACCGCCGCAACGACCAGACCCCGGGCCACATCGCCTATTTCATCGACGCCAGCAACGGCAAGCTGCTGCACGCCGAAGACCGCATCCAGACCGCGGCCGCCAACGGCACCGGCAAGACCCTGCTGGTCGGCAACGTCGGCATCGTCGCCAATTCGGTCAGCGGCGGCTTCCAGTTGGTCGATCCCAACCGCGGCAGCGGCTCGACCTACGACGCCAAGGGCGCGATGACCTACACCACCGGCTTCCCGGGCGCGACGCTGTTCACCGACACGGACAACACCTGGGGCAGCAACACCACCTCCGACCGCGCCACCGTCGCCGCCGACGCGCATTACGGCGTCGCGGTGACCTGGGACTATTACAAGAACGTGCACGGCCGCAACGGCATCTTCAACGACGGCAAGGGCGTGAAGAGCTTCGTGCATGTCGGCAGCGCCTACGACAACGCGTTCTGGTACGGCTCGCAGAAGCTGATGGCCTACGGCGACGGTTCCAGCTTCCTGCCGCTGGTCGCGCTCGACGTCGCCGGCCACGAAATGACTCACGGCGTGACCGAAGCCACCGCCAAGCTGGGCTACTACAACATCAAGGACACCGGCGGCCTCAACGAAGGCATCTCGGACATCTTCGGCACGCTGGTGGAGTTCTACGCCAACAACGCCAACGATGCTGGCGACTATCTGATGGGCGAGAAGCTGGTCAAGAACAATACGACCGGCACCAAGGCGCTGCGCGTGTTGTTCAAGCAGGATGCCGACGGCCGCTCCAAGGTCTGTTATCCCAGCGGCGGCTTCACCGCCTCGCAGACCGGACAGGGCGGCACGTACGATCCGCACTACACCTCCGGCGTGCTCAACCGGGTGAACTACCTGGCTTCGGAAGGCGTGGTGGTGCCCAGCGGCTTCAGCTATACCAAGGCGCAGCTGGTCTGCAACACCGACACCACCATCGTCGGCATCGGCCGCGACAAGGTCGGCGCGATCTTCTATCGCGCGCTGACCCGTTACTTCGTCTCCAGCACCACCTATCCGCAGGCGCGGACGTGGACGCTGCAGGCGGCGTCGGATCTGTACGGCAACACCTCCAACGAGTACAAGATCCTCGCCCGCGCATGGAGCGCGGCCAGCGTCAACTAAGGCGGGGCGGCGACACCTGCGAAACGGAGCGGCCCGCGCGAGCGGGCCGTTCTTTTGTCCGCGCCAGCGCGCAAGCCGATCCCGGCCGGCTCAATCGCGGTCGCGAATGCGCATCGCCGGCCGGCGCCAATACGCGAACGCGCGCCACAGCCATTCCAGCGGACCGAAGCGGAAATGCCGCAGCCACCAGGTGCTGGCGGCCATCTGCAGCGCGAACAAGGCCACCGCGGCGGCGATCAGTTCGGTATACGACAGCCGTCCCCACAGATTCAGGCCGTGGTGGTACAGCGCCCAGGTCGCGATCAGCGACTGGCCCAGGTAGTTGCTCAGGGCCATGCGCCCGGCCGGAGCGAAACGCAGCGGCCAGCGCGCACCGCCCTGCATCAGCAGCAACACACCGGCGATCAAGGCCAGCGCCAACGGCAGCCCGGCGAGCATGTGCAGGGTCTGCGCCAGCATCGAGGACGCGCTGAACAAGGCCAGCGACGGCGCGCTGTCGATCATCAGGCTGGCGACGGTCAGCATCGCGCCGATGGGCAGGCCGATACGCACGAACTCGCGCAGCAGCGCGCGATGGCGGCGCGGATCGGCGATGAGGCCGGTGCGCGCCAGTCCGGCGCCGATCAGGAACAGGCCCAGCGACAGCGGCAGCATCATGATCCAGCCGCGGGTCGTGGACTCGAAGAAGAAGCGCAGGCGTTGCCCGGTGACGGCGAAGTAATCGCCGCGCGCGTACACGGCGACTTCCGCCGCGCGTTCGGCCTGGGCGCGCGCCAGATCGGTCGCGTCGCCCTGGGCCACGCCGGGCACGGTCAACGCGGCGGCGACCAGCAGCAGGTAGGCGATCGTTCCCAGATACAACGCCGCGCCGAGCTTGAGCCAGCCTGCGCCCGACCACGAACGCAGCGCCAGCAGCACGAACGCGCTCAAGGCGTAGGTGACCAGGATGTCGCCGGCCCAGATCAGCCAGGCGTGGATCAGGCCGATCGCCAGCAGCCCGATGCTGCGGCGCAGGTAGATCGCGCCGAACCCGCGGCCGGCATCGCGGGCGCGTTCGAGCATCACCGCGAAACCCATGCCGAACAACAGCGCGAACAGCGTCCAGAACTTGTTGCGGATCGCCACGTACACGAACGCCGACAGCCCGTAGTCCGATCCGCTCAGCGTCGGATCGATGCCCTCGCTCAATTCCGCCAGCGGGCCGGCGAAGCTGGCCACGTTGCTCAGCAAAATGCCGAGCAGGGCGATCCCGCGCAGCGCGTCCAGCGCGAGCAGGCGCTCGCGTGCGGGGATGGGCGCGAATTCGGGCGGGGCGGCGATCATCGAGTCGGTGGCGTGTGGGGTATGAGTGATGGCTTCGGCGATGGCACGAGCGACGATGATGCCGGCAACGGCGTCTGCCGCGAGGTCTTTTGTGGGAGGGGCTTCAGCCCCGACGCTGTTCGTGCACAGCGCGACCAGCCTCTCATCCGGCAACCGCCTCGCCATCGCTATCGCACAAAAACGAACGGCCCGCTCGCGCGGGCCGTCGTCGTGCGGTGCCGGCGGCGCGACAACGCCGCCCGGCCACCTGTTTCTTAGTGAGCGTGGCCGCCGTCGCCGTGCACGTGACCGTGCGCGATCTCTTCTTCCACCGCCTCACGCACTTCGACGATCTCGACCGCGAAATGCAGATCCTTGCCGGCCATCGGGTGGTTCAGATCGACATCGACCACGCTCATGCCGATCTTCAGGATCGTCACCGCGCGCGGACCGAAGTTGGTCTCGAGCACCGCCTGCATGCCCGGGAACAGCTTGGCGTCCTTGAAATACTTCTTCGGCACGCGCTGGGTCAGGCCTTCCTGGTGCACGCCGTAGGCGTCGGCCGCGGCCACGTCGACTTCGAACTTGTCGCCGGCTTCGTGGCCTTCCATCGCCTTCTCAAGGCCCGGAATGATGTTGTTGTGGCCGATCAGGATCGCCAGCGGATCGCGGCCTTCCGAGGTTTCCAGCGGCTCGCTGCCCTGCTCGGAAACGGTGTAGTGGAAACGCACGACGCGATCTTTTTCGATTTTCATGGCAAGTCCGGCTGGGATGACCGCCCACGGGGCGATCAGGAAAGGTAACGGCAGCACCGACATGCGCGGGCCGCCACAAAAGGTCACATGGATTGTCTTGTCGCCGCCGCCGATAGCCGCCAAGCTATCGGCCGTGACGAAGGCCGCGCATTATCCCGGCAACACCGTGTCCGCGCCAGCGCGCGGGCCGCTGCCGTCGTCGGCGGCGCTGCTGGGGCTGGCCCTGTGCGGGCTGCTCGCGGCCTGCGGCGGCGGCAAACAGATCGTCCGCCACCCGCCGCCGTCCCAGCCCGTCCGGGTCTGGCCGCATGTCGATCCGGAAAACCCCGGCGCCGCCAATTCGGTGCTGATGCGCGCCTTCAGCCTGGTCGGCACGCCCTACCGCTACGGCGGCAATACCCCGGAAGGCGGCTTCGACTGCAGCGGCCTGGTCAACTACGTCTATCGCGACATGCTGGCCCTGAGCCTGCCGCGGACCTCGCGCGACCTGGCCGGCTACCAGGGCCCGCGCATCGACCCGATGCGGCTGGCGGCGGGCGATCTGGTGTTCTTCGGCAGCTCCGGCAACGTCAGCCATGTCGGCATCTACGTCGGCGAGGGCCGCTTCGTCCACGCCCCCAGCAGCGGCGGCACGGTACGCCTGGACCGGCTCGACGGCCCCTACTGGCGGGACCACTACAGTGGTGCCAAACGGGTTCTCAGAAAGAACTGAGACCCTTTATGAATGCGGCATCGGTCTCAGACTCGTCAGAAATGTGAGGAAAATCACATACCTGTTAACGACCGTCTAACGAAATTTGAACCAACCTCTTGCTCTTCGAAGGTATCGTCCCCTACCGGTGACGACTTCGTGATTAATAAGTGACGACCCAAACCACTCGCCACAACCGCCAGGCTGCCACCCCCCAAGCATCCCGCGACACCGCCCAGAGCCACTCCGGCCGGGCTACCCAACGTCTTTTGCTGACCGCCGTGCTGGCGGTTTGCGCCCTGCCCGTTTTCGCCCAATCCGCGCCGACCGGCGTGGCCGGCTCGTCGATGGCCGGCGGCGCCCTTCCGGGCGGCCCGTCGCTGCGCAACGACTCGGCCGACGCGCCGGAGCCGACCGCCAGCAACATGCTGCCGGAGGCGATGACCCTGTCCGACCGCGCCATGATGCTCGCTACCGACCTGAACCGCCTGCTGGGCCAGGGTCAGGACGTGGAGCTGAGCAAGACCGACATGCCGGTCGCCGAGCAGGGCCGGATCAAGGGCATGCTGCAACGCGCCCTGGCCCTGCTGGGCACGCCCTATCGTTGGGGCGGCACCTCGCCCGACCAGGGCTTCGACTGCAGCGGCCTGGTCGGCTACGTATTCCGCAACGCCCTGGGCATCGAACTGCCGCGTGTCTCGCGCGAGATGGCCAAGACCGGCGAAGTGATCGAGCGCGACTCGCTGACCGAAGGCGACCTCGTGTTCTTCGGCCGCCGCGGCCGCGTGGACCATGTCGGCATCTACCTGGGCGAAGGCCGCTTCGTGCATGCACCGCGCACCGGCAAGGACGTGACCGTGTCCAGCCTGGACAGCGGTTATTGGAGCGCCAAGTTCATGGAAGCGCGTCGGGTTGATGGGATCTGAGGTTCGCGCTCGATCAGCGATTCGATGAAACAGGCCGCCCTTGGGCGGCCTGTTTCGTTGTGGGCTAGGCGAATTCGACGCGTTCCATTGCCCCCTTTGAAAAAGGGGGCGAGCGCCCGGCGCAAGATTCGTTTCTGAGGAACGACCGGAGCGCGGGGGATTTGCTTTTCGTGAGGGACGCAAGCAACTGCGGCTAAGAGCAAATCCCCCCTGCCCCCCCTTTTTCAAAAGGGGGGAACAGCAAAAGCTGGGTGCGCAGGAACTGGAGAACAGCAAGCGCGGTGCTAGCGCGTCCCATTGCCCCCTTTGAAAAAGGGGGCGAGCGCCCGGCACAGGGTTCGTTTCTGAGGAACGATCGGAGCGCGGGGGATTTGCTTTGCGTGGGGGACGCAGGCAACTGCGGCTAAGAGCAAATCCCCCCTTCCCCCCCTTTTTCAAAGGGGGGAACAGCAAAAGCTGGGTGCGTAGGAACTGGAGAACAGCAAGCGCGGTGCTGGCGCGTCCCATTGCCCCCTTTTAAAAAAGGGGCGAGCGCCCGGCGCAAGATTCGTTTCTGAGGAACGACCGGAGCGCGGGGGATTTGCTTTGCGTGGGGGACGCAGGCAACTGCGGCTAAGAGCAAATCCCCCCTGCCCCCCTTTTTCAAAGGGGGGAACAGCAAAGGCTGGGGTGGAGTAGTTGGAGAACAGCAAGCGCGGTGCTGGCGCGTCCCATTGCCCCCTTTGAAAAAGGGGGCGAGCGCCCGGCGCGGGGTTCGTCTCTGAGGAACGATCGGAGCGCGGGGGATTTGCTTTTCGTGGGAACGCAGGCAACTGCGGCTAAGAGCGAATCCCCCTGCCCTCTTTTTCAAAGGGGGGAACAGCAACTACCGAATCAACCTTCCTTGACGTACCGCTCCACCGTAGCCTCGATGCCCTTGCTCAGCTCCATCACCTTGAGCGCGTACTCGGCCAGGCGCTTGTCGTCCTCGGTCTCCGGCGTCCACGACGGCACCGCCGTCGGCTTGCCCTCGACCTGATCCATCGCGACAAACACGATCACACAGTGGGTGCACAACCGCTCTTCCGGCTCGCCGTCGTCCAGACCCGGGTCGCGCGCTTTCACGTCTACGGCGAAATGCATGCTGCTGTTGCCGGTCAGGATCAGCTTGGTGTGCACGGTCACCAAGTCACTGATGCGGATCGGGGCGACGAAACGGATGCCGCCAACGGCGACGGTGACGCTGTACTTGCCGCTCCAACCCACCGCGGCAGCATAGCCGGCTTGGTCGATCCACTTCATCACCATGCCGCCATGGACCTTGCCGCCGTAGTTGACGTCGGTGGGCTGGGCGAGGAAGCGCAGGTTCAATTCGCGTTGCTGGCCTTTCATGCGCGGGCTCCGGCGTTGGATGGGTTGTAGACGTGCAGATGCCGCACCACCGCGGCGCCGACGCGATGCACCGCTTCGCGCGCGCGCTCGTCGCCGAGTTGGCCGTAGTCGAGCAGCTTCTCCCCGGCCTGGCCGACCGCGACCTGCTGCGGCACCACGATCAGGCCCAGCTTGGCCAGCGCGTCGCGCAGGACCAGCAGCGAGCGCAGTCCGCCCAGCGGCCCGGGCGAGGCGGAGACGATGCCGGCGACCTTGTCCGTAAACAGCGTGGTGCCCGAGCGCCCGTCGCCGAGCGGCCGCGAAATCCAGTCGAGCGTGTTCTTGACCAAGGCCGGCATCGAACCGTTGTACTCGGGCGTGGAGATCAGCAGGCCATCGTGCTCGGCCATCAGCGCCTGCAGGCGCCGGGCGTTGTCGGGCAGGCCTTCGGCTTCGATGTCGCCGTCGTAGATCGGCAGCGAGTAATCGCGCAGTTCGATATGAGTGACCTGGGCGCCGGCGGCGCGCGCGCCTTCGACCAGCACCGGGATCAGGCGGCGGTTGTAAGACCCCGACCGCAGACTGCCGGCGAAGGCGAGCAGACGCGGGGCAGCGGGCGGATCGGCGAGCGGGCTGGCGGCAGACATACGGTCCTCCGTGGCAAGGCGGGCATTATGCGGGATCGGGGGTCGGGGGCCGGATCGGGGATTCGGAATTGGGGTGGCGAAGATGCGAAGCGCTCATGCCGGCGGGGATGTTCGCGCCTGGCCTTCGCTCCTACCTGCGCGTCGTTCGCGCGTTAGCGGGAATGACGAGCGAAAAAGCGGATTCCGCGCAAGTTGCCGTTTCGGCTCAGACAGCGATCAAACCAAAAAGCCCCGGCCGCGAACGGCCGGGGCTTTTGTCTGTCGCGAAGATCGCAAGCACGCCGACAACCCGTCAGCCGCGCCCGCCGCCCATCGGCAGCGAACTCACTTCTCCTGCTTGAACTCGCCGTACTCCTTGAGCTGCGACTGCACCGCTTTGTAATCGCCGACCACGATGATCGACTGATCCTTGACGGCGTAATACTTCTTCGCCATCGCCTGCACCTGCTCGGCACTCACGGCGCGGACCTTCGGCACGTATTCGCCGAGGAATTCCGGCGGCAGGCCGTACAGCCAGTTGCTGGCCAACGACGACGCCACCGAGGCCTGCAGCTGGTTGTTGATCAGGTAACCGCCGGCGACGTAGCGCTTGGTGTCTTCCAGCTCCTGCGCCGGCACCGGATAGTCGCTGAGGCGGCCGAGTTCGTAGATGAACTCGCCGATCGCAGCGCCGGTGACTTCGTTGCGCACGTCCGCCGAGGCCTGCACCGCGCCGCCGGCGCGGAACGCGCTGAGTCCGCCGCGCGCGCCGTAGGTGTAGCCCTTCTCCTCGCGCAACTTCTGCATCAGACGGCTGCTGAAACCGCCGCCGAGCACGATGCCGGCCAGTTGCGCCGGAATGTAATCGGCATTGGTGGCCGCGATCGCCGGACGGCCCAGGCGCAGCGCCGATTGCACGCTGCCGTCGCGCTGCACGAACACGCGCTGCGCCGGCGCCGAACTGCGCGCCGGGGCGATATCGGCGATCGGCTCGCCGCTGGCTTTCCAGTCGCCGAATGCGGCTTCGGCGGACTTGAAGCCTTCCTCGGCGCTGATCCGCCCGGTCACCACCAGCAGCGCGCGGTCGGGACGGAAGCGACGCGCATGCTCGGCGCGCATCGTCTCGGCCGTAACCGCGGTGATCGCCGCCTCGGTGGGCTGTGTGCGGGCGTAGGGATGATCGCCGTAGGTCGTCGCCAGCAGCGCACGCGTGGCCTTGAACGAGGGCTGCGACTGCTGCGCCTTCAGGCCTTGCAGGGCATTGGCCTTGGCCAGCTTGACCTCATCGTCGGGAAAGCTCGCGCCTTCGGCGACTTCCGACAGCAGCTGCATCATCGATGCGGCCTGCGACGGCAGCGCGTAACCGCTGAGAGTCAGGCCGTCGTTGTACGGCATCGCGCCGATCACGCCGCCGTAGCTCTGCGCGGCTTCGGCGATCGCCTTGGCGTCGCGCTTGGCGGTGCCTTCGACCAGCAGGCCGGAGTACAACGCGGAGAAACCCGGCGCGTCGGCGGCGTCGCTGGCATAGCCGGCGTTGCGCACGGTCAGAGCGAAGTCGACGCGCGGCAGTCCCTGGCGCGGCACGACCCAGACCTGCAGGCCGTTGGCGAGGGTTTTCTGCGCGATCTGCGGCACCGGCAGCGCCTTGTCGGCGGCCAGCGGCGGCAGGCGTTCGGGCAGCTTGGCGTTGGGGCCGGCCGCGGCGGTGCCGGCGACAAGGGTCAGGGCCAGCGACAACGCGAGCGAGTTGGTGTGGATTCTCATGGCGCGGGTCCTCAGTTCTTGCCCGACGGCGCGGCCGTCTGGGAGGGCGCGGCGTCGGCCTTGGCCGCGGGCGCGGCGGCCATGGCGGCCGGCCGGCGATCGATCACGGTGCGGTTGGCGCGGGTCAGATAAGTCTTGGCCACGCGCTGCAGATCGGCCGAAGTCACGCCTTCGATCAAACCCGGGATCTTGTTGACCACGTTCGCATCGCCCCACAGGGTCTGCATCAGCGCGATGGTGTTGGCGCGCTCGATGAAGCTCTCCAGGCCGTTGTACCAGTCGGCCAGCATCTTGGTCTTGACCCGCTTGAGCGTGGCCGCATCGACGCCGTCGCGGGCGATCTTGGCCACTTCCTCGTCGATCGCGGCCAGCACCGCGTCGGCGTTGGTGTCGGGCTTGTACAGCGCGAACAAGGTGTAGAGCGTGGGGCCGTTGTAGGTCCACGGATCGACCAGGCCGTACAGCGGCTCGACGTTCAAGGCGATCTGGCGCTGCTTGACCAGGCCCTGATACAGACGCGAAGCGTCGTCGCCGGCCAGCACGTTGCCCAGCACCGCCATCGGCGCGTGATCGCGGCTGCCGCGCGCCGGCATCTTCCAGGCGGCGGCGATCGCCGGCACCTGCGCCAGCGCGTCGGTCTGGTTGATGCGCTTCTCGGCGGTGTTGAGGCCTTCGCTGTAGTCCGGCGCGGCCGGCGTCGGGCGGCCCGGGACGGCGCCGAAATACTTGTCGGCCAGCGCGAACGCCTCGTCCGGGCTGATGTCACCGGCGATGCCGAGCACGGCGTTGTTGGGGCCGTAGTAATCGCGGTGGAACGACTGCACGTCGGCCAGGCTGGCGTTTTCCAGATCCTGGAAGCTGCCGTAGCCGTCGTGATTGTTCTCCCACTTCTGGAACGCATGCTGGCTGATGTCGATCCACATGAAGCCGCCGTAGGGCTGGTTCTTCACGTTGACGCGGATTTCTTCCTTGACCACGTCCTGCTGGTTCTTCAGCGTGTCCGGATTGAAGTCCAGGGTCTTCATCCGGTCCGCTTCCAGCCACAGCAGGCGGTCCAGCGCCGACACCGGCGCGATTTCGATGTAGTTGGTGAAGTCCGGGCGGGTCGAGCCGTTGTTGCGTCCGCCGCCGCCGCTGATGACCTTGTCGAACACGCCCTTCGGCGCGACCGGCGTGCCCTGGAACATCAGATGCTCGAACAGGTGCGCGAAGCCGGTGCGGTTCTTGGGCTCCAGCCGCATGCCGACGTGGTAGACCACGCTGATGCCGACGGTCGGCGAGGTGTGGTCTTGCGATACGACCACGGTCAGTCCGTTGTCGAGTTTCTTGACCGCCACCGGCACTTGCCAGCGATCGCTCTCGGCCGCGGACGCTGTAGCGAACGCGGCGGTCGTGATCGTGGTCAGGCCGGCCAGCAGCACGCTCAGGTGACGCTTGCGCATGGAGTGCTCCCTGTCCTTGTCTAGATATTCGGATCGTGATGGATCCGTGGCGATTATGGCCGCATGCCGTCGCCGCGGGCCCGGGCACCTTAACCCGCGCCGATGACACCGGGGCAGGTCGAAAGTCACGTAGGGAGACCGGCGCCGCTGGCCGTTATCGGACGAATCGTCGACACTGTGCGCCTGCAGTCCCGCTGCGCCCTTTCCGACGCCGATCCCCCGATGCCGTACACGCCTATCGTGGCCACCCTGGGCTACGTGATTTCGCCCGATGGCCGCCAAGTGCTGATGGTCCATCGAAACGCCCGCCCCGACGATCACCAGTTGGGCAAGTACAACGGCCTGGGCGGCAAGCTCGAGGCCGACGAAGACGTGGTCGCGGGCATGCGCCGCGAGATCTTCGAGGAAGCCGGCATCGACTGCACCGCCATGCAGTTGCGCGGCACCATCAGCTGGCCGGGCTTCGGCAAGCACGGCGAGGACTGGCTGGGCTTCGTGTTCACCATCACGGCTTTCGAGGGCGCGCCGTTCGCGAGCAATCCCGAAGGCACGCTGGAGTGGGTGGACATCGAGCGCCTGCACGAGCTGCCGATGTGGGAAGGCGACCGCGAATTCCTGCCGCTGGTGTTCGACGCCGACCCGCGGCCGTTCCATGGGGTGATGCCGTATCGCGACGGGCGGATGGTGTCTTGGAAGTTTTCGCGGATTTGAGGGGCGGCGCTTTTGTGGGAGGGCAGTTTTTGTGGGAGGGAGCTTTAGCCCCGATGCTTTTCGGTCAGGTCACCGAATTTTCACCTGTGCTGATAAAAAAGCATCGGGGCTAAAGCTCCCTCCCACAAAAGCGCCCCTCCCACAAAAATGTTCCACGCAAAGGCCGGCACCTCGCAAACCCTCAACCGCCGACCCGCACCGACCCCTTGCCGTCCTTCTGCTCGAACACGAAGCTGAAAGCCAGGCTCACCGCCACCGATTCTTCCTTCCCGGTCACGCAGCCTTGCTCATCGGGTTTCGCGCCCGGATAGACGCAGCGGAAGGCAGGATCGAAACGCCACTGCGCCGCCGCGGCGCGCGCGGCTTCGACGAAGCGCGCATCCGACCCGATCGCGCAGCCGGCCTGCACATCGTCGATAGGCTGACTGTCCATGACCCGCCCGTCGGCGCCGATCGCCACCCGCAGGCACACGGTCTGAGGCGCCAACCGCTGCGCCAACAACTCGGCCGGATACACCGGCACCGCGTTACCCGCCTCGGCCAGCGGCATCTGGAAGGTTTCGTTGTCGGCCAGTTGCATGCGGTCGTCGGACGGCATGAGCTTGTCGATCGAACGCACACCGACGGCGCCGCTGCGCGGGTCTTCGCGGGGTGTGGGCGTGCTGGCGCAGGCGGCCAAACTCAGGGCCGCAATCGCAGCCATCCATGACTTCATCTTGTCCTCCGTGACTGAATCAAGCGGCAGGCAATGTTCGCTCCCATGGGCTCACGATAACCGGATAGCCAGCGTGCAGGCCAGAGGGTCGCGCGTTGGGCTGGATCGCAGGCGAAGGAGCCGCGCAGAAACTCAAGAACCCGGCATCAGCATCGCCGTCGCACGCGTCGGCGCCTCCAATCGCACGCTGACCGTACTCGACAGCCCCGGCCGCAATCTCGCCAGTTCTGGCTGATCGGCATCGAAGCGGATCCGCACCGGTACGCGCTGGACGATCTTGGTGAAGTTGCCGGTGCCCGGTTCGAACGGCAGCAGCGAGAACTGCGAGCCCGAGCCCGGGGCGAAGCTGTCGATGCGGCCGTTCAACACCGTGCCGGGCAAGGCGTCCACTTCGATGCTGGCGCGCTGGCCGACGGTCATGCGCGCGGTCTGGGTTTCCTTGAAATTGGCCACGACATACAAGGCGCCCAGCGGCACGATGCTCATCACCCGCGTGCCGGGCTGCACGTAGTCGCCCTGCTCGATCTGGCGGTCGGCGACGACGCCGTCGATCGGCGCGCGGATCAGGGTGTGGCGTTGATCCTGCAGCGCCAGATTCAACGCCGCCTGCGCACGCGCGACGGTGGCCTGCGCCTGCGCCTGCGCGGCAATCAGCTGCGAGCGCTTGGCCCGGGTCACGCCGGCCTGATTGCGGCTTACCGCGAACTCGGCGCGGCTGCGCTGTGCGCCGACCTGCGCGGTCACCGCCG
This sequence comes from Lysobacter sp. TAB13, assembly GCF_052113885.1. Classification (NCBI taxonomy): domain Bacteria; kingdom Pseudomonadati; phylum Pseudomonadota; class Gammaproteobacteria; order Lysobacterales; family Lysobacteraceae; genus Lysobacter; species Lysobacter sp. TAB13. Next base: position 198,490 of record NZ_JBFRDR010000011.1, read on the forward strand.
CGGCGCGGAACTGCTCCACATCCTGACGCGCGACCGCGCCGGAGGCGACCAGATTGTCGTAACGCACGCGATTGGCCTGGGCCACTTCGCTCTGCGCATCGGAGGCGCGGATCGACACCTGCGCCGCATGCACCGAGGCCGCGGCGAGTTTTTCCTCGGCATCGAGCGAAAACAACGCCGCCTGCGCGGCCTGCACCGCGGCGCGCGCGTCCTGCAGATCGGCCGAGGCGGAGGCGACCTTGGCGTCGAATTCTTCCGAATCGATGCGCAGCAAGGCATCGCCGCGCTTCACCGCCTGGTTGTGGCGCACCAAAACTTGCGCGACCAAGCCACGCACCTTGGGCGCGATCACCGAGCTGTCGGCCTGCAGATAGGCGTTGTCGGTGGACACGGAGGATTTGGGCGAGACGATGTAGGCCGCGCCGGCGATCGCCAACGCAGCGGCGACCGATACCGCGATCACCGCCTTGCGCGAAGGCTTCCAGCGCGGCTTGGCCGCGCCGTCGGCGGCGGCGTTCATCGCTCCATCACCAGCAGGGTCGAGGTCGCCGAGGCGTGCAGCTTGCCGTTGGCGTCGATCAGCCGCGCTTCGGCGAACGCGGCGCGGCGGCCGATCGAAATCACCCGGCCTTCGGCGCGCATCGGCCCGCTCTGGTCGGTGATCGCCTTGTGATAGGCGACCTTGATTTCCAAGGTGGTGTAGAGCTGCTGCGCGCTCAGTTTCGTGTGCACCGCGCAGCCGCAGGCCGAATCGAGCAAGGTCGCGGCGTAACCGCCGTGGATCATGCCGATCGGGTTGTAGGCGTGCTGGCCGGGCGTGCCGACGAAGACCGCGGTGCCGTCGCCGACTTCGGCCAGATCGAAATCCAGCGAGATCGCGATGCCGGGCCTGCGCCCGGCCGCGATCAATGCGTGCAGTTGGCCCAAGCCGTCGAGGCCGGCGCCGGTTTCTTCCACGAGACTCATCGCGTTTCTCCGAAGGCGTGCGGTGTCAGTTCGATTTCGCGACGGCGGCGGCGCCGGCATCCAGTCCCAGGCGGCGTTTGATCAGCACGCGCGCGTCGGCCAGGATCGAATCCGATCGCACCGGGTCGGGCTCGCTGCGCGCCATCGCCAAGGTGCCCAGCAGTTCGGCCAGAACCGAACGCGCCAGCGCGCCGGCATCGGCGTGGCCCAGCTGCGCTAACGGCGCGGCGATGTGCTCGCTCAGAGCGGTCACGCCCTGGCTGAAACGCTCGCGCGAGGCCTGGCACAGGCGCGGAACATCCGCGGCCAGCGCCGCTACCGGGCAGCCCTTGCCCATCGCATCGCGATGGCGCGTGGACAGATAGAAATCGATATAGCCCCGCAGCGCCTCGGCCGCCGGCTTGTCGCTGGGCGCGTATTTTTCGAAGCGCCCGCGCGCGTCGATGAACATGTGATCGATCGCGGCGGTGACCAGTTCGTCCTTCGAGGCGAAATGCGCGTAGAAGCCGCCGTGGGTCAAGCCCGCTTCGCTCATCACCGCGGCCACGCCGATCCGATGCGGTCCCTGGCTGCGAATCGCTTCGGCCGCCGCCGCCAGCACCCGCTCGCGGGTCTTGAGTTTGTGTTCGCTGTCGTAGCGCATCGCTTGACCCTGGCGCCTTATATGATAATCATCATACTAAGTCCTCCGCGATTGGCAAGCACCCATGAACGCATCCGTTGTCGCCGCCGGGGACGCCCATCCAGACGCCGCCCCGCCTAGTGCCGCGCCGGCATTGATCGCGCCGGGCGATCTGCCCAAGGCGCGCAAGCTGTTGATCTTTGGGGTGATGGCGTTCGGCCAGTTCATGGCCTTGCTGGATATCCAGATCGTCGCCGCCTCGCTCAACGAGGTGCAGGCCGGGCTGTCGGCCGGGCCGGACGAGATCAGCTGGGTGCAGACCGGTTATCTGATGGCCGAGCTGGTGATGATCCCGTTCTCGGCGTTTTTGACCCAGGCGCTGTCCACGCGCTGGCTGTTCGCCTTGTCGGCGGGATTGTTCACCCTGTCGAGCGCGCTGTGCGGACTGGCCTGGGACATCGACTCGATGGTCGCCTTCCGGGTGATCCAGGGCTTCGTCGGCGGCGCGATGATCCCGACCGTGTTCGCCACCGGCTTCGCCCTGTTCTCCGGGCCGCAGCGCGCGTTGATTCCGGCGGTGCTGGGCATGGTCGCGGTGCTGGCGCCGACCTTAGGGCCGACTGTCGGCGGATGGCTCACCGACGTGGCCGGATGGCGCTGGATCTTCTACATCAACATCGTCCCCGGCATCGCGGTGACGGCGTTGTCGCTGTCGTTGATCCGGGTCGATCACGCCAATCTGCCGATGCTCAAACGCATCGACTATTCGCATCTGCTGGCGATGGCGGTGTTCCTGGGCGGGTTGCAGTACGTGCTGGAAGAAGGCCCGCGCCACGATTGGTTCGAGGACGACGGCATCGTCATGGCGGCGTGGTTTTCGCTGGTGGCGTTCGGTTTGTTTCTGGAGCGTTCGTTACGCTCGCAGGGGCCGATCGTGCGGTTGTCGCCGTTTCGCAATCCCACCTTCGTGTTCGCCTGCGTTTTCAATTTGGTGATCGGCTTCGGCCTGTACGCATCGACCTATCTGATCCCGGTGTTCCTGGGGCGGGTGCGCGGTTACAACAGCCTGGACATCGGCACCACCGTGTTCGTCACCGGCATCGCGCAGTTATTCGGCACGGTGCTGGTCGCGCGCGCCTCGCAACGGGTCGATCCGCGCAAGATCATCACCCTGGGACTGGTGTTGTTCGCAGGCAGCCTGTGGATGACTTCGCAGTTGACCGCCGAATGGGGCTTCGGCGCGTTCTTGCTGCCGCAGGCCTTGCGCGGGCTGGCGGTGATGATGTGCATCGTGCCCAGCGTGACCATGGCCCTGGGCGGTTTCGCCATGACCGAGCTGCGCTACGCCTCGGGGCTGTTCAATCTGATGCGCAATCTCGGCGGCGCGCTCGGCATCGCCATCGTCAACACCTGGCTCGGCGACCAGACCCGCATCCATGCCGCGCACTTCGGCGAGAGCCTGGGCGAAGCCGGGCGCCATGCCAGCGGCTTCATCGCCGATCTGGCAGCAAAGGTCGGCGCGCTCACGCCCGACCCGGCCCAGGCGCTGTTGATCGCGCAGGGCGAGATGGCCAAGGTGGTGGCGCGGCAGTCGCTGACTCTGGCGTTCAACGACGTGTTCCGGCTGATGGCATGGATGTTCGCCGCGGCGCTGATCATGGTGCCGTTCTGCCGGCCGGCCGTGTCGAACGCGCCGCCGCCGGCCGACGCGCATTGAGAACGGCGCCGTTTCGGCGGCGCCGCGCTGCGCTAAGCGTTTTCCTGCTCGATCCCGACGTTGGTCGGCGCCGCCTCGTACACCGCGCGGTCGAGCAGGCCGGTTTCCTTCGCCACCAGCACCGGCACCAGCATCTGCCCGGTCACGTTGGTCATGGTGCGCATCATGTCGAGGATGCGGTCGATGGCGTACAGATAGCCAATGGTTTCCAGCGGCAGGCCGGCGGCGCTGAGCACCACGGTGGCCATGATCACCGCCGTGCCGGGAACGCCGGCGGTGCCGAAGCTGCCCAGCACCGAGGCGATCAGCACGATCAGGTATTGGTCCGCGGTCAACGGCGTGCCGGTGTATTGCGCGATGAACACCGCGCACAGCGCCGGATAGATCGCGCCGCAACCGTCCATCTTGATGCTCGCGCCCAGGGGCGAAGCGAACGCGGCGTAATCCTTGTTGACGCCGAGGTTGTGCGTGATCGAACGCATCGCCACCGGCATCGCGGCGAAGCTGGACGAACTCACGAACGCCACCTGCATGCCCGGCGCGGCGCCGCGGAAAAATTTCAGCGGGTTCAGGCCGTGCGCGAGCAGCAGGCCGCTGTAGACCACAACGATATGAATGCCGCAGGCCAGATACAGCGCCAGGACGAAACTGCCCAGCGGCAGCAGCTTTTCGAAACCGTACGCGCCCACCAGCGCGGCGATCAGGCCGAAAGTGCCGATCGGAGTGAATTCCAGGACGAAGCGGGTGACCTGGATCATCAGCTCGCTGGCTTCGCCGACCAGCTTACGCACGCCAGCGACTTTTTCGCCGAGCTTGACCATGGCGAAGCCGAGCAGCGCGGCGAAGAAGATCACCGGCAGGATCGAACCCTTGCCGGCGGCGAGCACGGTTTCGCCGGCCGCGTTCTTGGTCGTGCCGATGCCGGTCAGGGCGTAGAACGGATTGCTCGGCACCACGTCCAGCAGCACCTTGGTCACGCTGGGCACGTCGCGCGGCTTGTAGGACGAATCCATCGCCAGGCCGATGACGCCGGTGCCCGGTTGCAGGATCGTGCCGACCGCAAGGCCGACGCCGACCGCCAGCACCGCGGTCAGCGCGAACCACAGGAAGGTGCGGCCGCCGAGCGCGGCGATCGACTTCTGCCCGTGCAGCGAGGCCACCGCGTTGATCACCGCGAAGAACACCAGCGGCACCGCGATCATCTTGATCAGGGTGACGTACAGATCGCCCAGCGGCCCGAACCAGGTCTCGGCCGAATGACCGAAGGCCCAGCCGGCCAGCGCGCCGAGCACGAAGCCGCCGACCACGCGTTGCCAGAACGGAATGCGGAACCAGGCCGAGAACAGAGCACTCATCGCGGGACTATCCAGTCAATTCAGCGTGGGACGCGCCTGCGCGCGCGGTTGCGAATGCGCGCGCCGCGCGGGCGGCGGCGCGAGAGGACGACACGATAAACAGCTTCGCCATCGCGCCGGCTGATGGAAGTGCATAAGCCGGCAACGAAACTTCATTAGTGTGAACCGCTTCGGCAAAACGCCGTATCGCGGCAGGCGCTTTCATGCGCGGGCCTTGCCGGCACGCGCGGGCGCCGGCTCGCCGCGGCGGGCGCGCGCGGCGGGCTTGCTGGCGGCTTTAACCGCGGCTTTTGCCGGCGCCGCCGGCGTCTTGCCCGGATATTTCGCCGCCGGCACGCCGCCGGCGCAATCCAGGATCGCGCTCAGCAGGCCCGGGAAACGGCGCTCCAGATCGTCGCAGCGCAGGGTATTGAGATTTTGCGTTCCGGATTTGACGGTATGGACCAGGCCGGCCGAGCGCAACACATCGAAATGCCGCGACAGCGTCGCGCGCGGCAATTCCTCGTCGATGCAGGCGCCGATACACGACACCGGCTGATCCTTGCTGAGTCCGCGCACCAGGCCCAATCGCACCGGATCGGCGAGCGCGTACAGCACGGTGGTCAGTTCGATGTCGTCGGTGGCGGGGTGATGCAGAGGTCTCATGGCGACAGCTTGCAACAAGCCGGGGCCTGCTGCTATATTTTCCATAGTTCCGAATATTGGAACTATACCGCATCCAGATTCGGAACTCACCCGCGGCGCTGCTCCGCTTTCCCGCCTGCGAACCCAATCGCCCCGATCGCTGCGCAATCGCTGTCGCGAATCCCGACTCCCCAATCCCGGCCTCATGAACAAAGCACTCTTCGCACTCCTGCTAGGCGCCTTCGCCCTCGGCTCGGCCGAATTCGGCACGGTCGGGCTGATTCCGTCGCTGACGCACCAGTTGCATCGCAGCAGCGACGAACTGGGCTGGCTGGTGGCGATCTACGCCATCGGCGTCACCATCGGCGCACCGGTGCTGACGCGGCTGCTGCAGCGCTACGACACCCGCCTGACCCTGGCGGTGTCGATGGCCGCGGCCGGCGCGCTGACGGTGCTGGCGTCGATGAGCGAACACTTCGGCCTGCTGCTGGCCGCGCGCCTGCTGCTGGGCGCCAACCACGGCCTATTCTTCTCGCTGGCGATGCCGCTGGCCGGCCGGCTCAGCCCGCGCTCGACCATCGAAGGCATGGCGCAGGTGATCTCCGGCCTGACCATCGCCATCGTGCTGAGCATTCCGATCATGGGTTTCGTCAGCGATCACTACCGCTGGCAGGTCACTTTCTGGCTGCTCGGCGGCGCCTACCTGATCGCGGCTGCGGCGATGTGGCGCTGGATTCCGGCGCAGGCCGGCGCGCGCACGCTTGAATCGCAGCAAGTGCGCTTCGCCGAAGTGGTCTCGAACCCGCGCGTGCTGTCGGCGCTGATGAAGATCGTGCTGCTGTTCGGCGGCTATTTCATCGCCTACACCTATCTGCCCAAGCTGATCATCGATTCATTGGGCTACAGCCAGGACACGGCGAATTTCCTGCTGCTGTTGTTCGGCGTCGGCGTGGTGCTAGGCAATCATTTCGGCGGCATCGCCGCGGCCAGGTACGGCGTGTCGCGCACGATCGGCTTCAACTACGCGCTGATCGCGGCGTTGTTCGTGGCGATCTATTTCCTGATCGGCCTGCCCTCGTTCGCCTACGCCGGCATCTTGCTGCTGGGATTGTTCGCGATGAGTTCGACGCCGTCGCTGGGGCATTACGGAATCGAGGTGTCGCGCCGCCTGATTCCCGGCTCGGCCGAGATCGCCTCCAGCCTGACCGTGTCGGGCTACAACATCGGCATCGCCCTGGGGTCGCTGATCGGCGGCGCGGTGCTACGCCAGGTCGGGCTCAATCAGGTGCTGGTGGTGGCCGCGGCGGTGATCGGGCTGGGGCTGGTGGTGAATTTTCTGGAGCATCGGGCGGATCGGCGTTTGGACATGGCTATCTAGGCGGGCGGCGGGCGGCAAAAACGAGTTCAGAGGAGTGAGGAGTGAGTAAGGGCCGTGCTTTCTCTCACTCCTCACTCCTCTGAACTCGTTTCTGCTTCCCCGCTCCTGCCAGACCGCCACGACCAGCAAACATCCGGCGCCGTACAACCGGCGCCGGCGCCCAACCGCGGTCACACGCCCAGGGCATAATCGCCGGCTTGTCATTCCCAACGCCCGGCCCGCCCATGTCCAAGCTGCGTTCCGCTTCCGTTCTCCTCGTTCCCGCGCTGCTCACCGCCTGCGCCGCGGCCGCGCCGACCACGCGCGCCGACGCGCCCGCCAGCGGCGTCGTCGTCGATGTCCCGCAGATCAAGCACCCGCAGGACGAAACCCCGGCATGGTGGTACCGCGACGGCGCCGCCCAGGCCGCGCAGCGCGGCGCCAGCACCGGCAAGGCCAAGAACGTGATCCTGTTCGTCGGCGACGGCATGAGCCTGACCACGGTCGCCGCCGCGCGCATTCTCGACGGCCAGCTCAAGGGCGCGCCCGGCGAAGAAAACCGCCTGAGCTGGGAGCGCTTCCCGGCGACCGCGCTGAGCAAGACCTACAACACCGATTCGCAGACGCCCGACTCGGCCGGCACCATGAGCGCGATGGCCACCGGCGTGAAGACCCGCGCCGGCGTGCTCAGCATCGGCCAGAAAGGTCAGCGCGGCGATTGCGCGGCCGCGCTGCAGGCGCCGATGCTGACCTTGTGGGAACTCGCCGCCAGCAGTGGCCTGGCCACCGGCGTGGTCACCACCACCCGCGTCACCCACGCCACCCCGGGCGCGACCTTCAGCCATTCGGCCGAGCGCAACTGGGAAAACGACATGGACCTGACCGACAAGGCCAAGGCCCAGGGTTGCATCGACATCGCCCGGCAGATGATCGAATCGCCTTACGGCACCGGCCCGGACGTGTTGATGGGCGGCGGCCGCGGCAACTTCATGACCGTCGAGCAGCGCGATCCGGAATACGACGACAAGGTCGGCCAGCGTCTGGACGGCCGCGACCTGATCGCGACCTGGAAGCAGCGCCACCCCGGCGGCGAGTACGTGTGGAACGCCAAGCAGTTCGCCGCCGCGCCGAAGGACAAGCCGCTGTTCGCGCTGTTCGAGCCCGATCACATGCAGTTCGACCACGACCGCCCGCAGGACGGCGCGGGCGAGCCGTCGCTGGCGGAGATGACGGTGGCGGCGATCGAGCGGCTGAAGAAGATCAAGGGCGATAACGGCTTCGTGCTGCTGGTCGAGGGCGGACGCATCGATCACGCCCATCACCTGGGCAACGCCTACCGCGCGCTGACCGACACCATCGCGCTGAGCCAGGCGGTGGACGCGGCGAACAAGGCGACCTCGGCCGACGACACTCTGATTCTGGTCACCGCCGACCACTCGCACACGCTGAGCTTCGTCGGCTACCCGGTCCGCGGCAACCCGATGCTGGGCAAGGTACGCGGCACCAGCGGCGAAGACGGCGACGCCAACGACTACGCCCGCGACGCGCTGGGCAAGCCGTACACCACGCTCAACTACAGCAACGGCCCGGGCTACACCGGCGCCAGCTCGCAGCAGCCTGAAGGCCCGCACAAGTTCCCGCACACCGCCAGCGGCATGCAGGAAATCGAGAAGGGCCGTCCGGACTTGACCAACGTTGACACCCAGGCGCCTGACTACATGCAAGAAGCGCTGGTGCCGACCAGCAACGAAACCCACGGCGGCGACGACGTCGGCATCTGGGCGCGCGGCCCCGGCAGCGCCGCGGTGCGCGGCAGCGTCGAGCAGAACACCATCTATCACTTCATGTTGCAGTCGATGCCCAAGCTGCGCGCGGCGCTGTGCGCCAAGGGCGATTGCGATGCGAACAAGGTGCCGGTGATGTTGCCTAAGGTTGAGGACTTCAAGAAGAACTGAGGTGGTTGAGGCCGGCGTTCCGATTGAAGAGCAAATCCCCCCTGCCCCCCTTTTTCAAAGGGGGGGAACGGCATGGGCTTCGGGGGGAGCTTCGGATCGGGGACAGCACGCGCTTCGGTAGTAAAAAAACGGCGGCCCTAAGGGTCGCCGTTTTTTTTCGCCACGCATAACGATCGCGCAAATCGCAGCGCCACCCCACTACCGACAAACCAGTCTCCCCCTTTGAAAAAGGGGGATTAAGGGGGATTTGCTCTTCCCCCAAGAAAGAACCATCAAAACGGCTTAGCCAACACCAACCAGACAATCGCGATCAACGCCACCAGCGGCAGCTCATTGAACAAGCGCAACGTGCTCGAGGAAGGCAACGCCCGCCCCTTGTCCACGCCCTTGAGCCAGCGCCCGGTGAAGATGTAGTACACCAGCAGCACCGCGACCAAACCCAGCTTGGCGTGCAGCCAACCGCCGCTCATATGGAACACCAGCCATAAGGTCACCCCCAGGATCGCCGCTATCCCGAACATCATGTGGCCGAAGCGATACAGCTTGCGCCCCATCAACACCAGACGCGCGCGCACCACCGGTTCCTCGCCGGCTTCGGCGATGTTGACCAGGATTCGCGGCAGGTAGAACACCGCGGCCATCCAGGCGATCACGAATACGACATGGAAGGTCTTGGTCCAGACATAGGCATTCATCGCGGGCTTCCTGAAAACGGGCTGGCAGTGACGGCGAACGGCGGCGGCTTATGCGGGCGATCGGCCGGGCGCGTTAGGATGCCACGCCCCCACGCCACGCACGGCCACCATGAGCAAACAATACGACCGCGACTACTTCCAACGCTGGTACCGCGACCCGGCCCTGAAGGATCAGGCCATCGGCGGCGCCGCGCGGCTGACGCGCAAGGTCGCGCTCACCGTCGCCACGGCCGAGTACCACCTGGAACGGCCGATCCGCAGCGTGCTCGACATCGGCTGCGGCGAAGGCCCGTGGCGCGCGCCGCTGCTCAAGCTGCGTCCGCGCCTGCAGTATCTGGGATTCGACAGCAGCCAGTACGCCACTGCGCGCTTCGGTCGCAGCCGCAATCTGCATCTGGCCCGATTCGGCGACTTCGAATTCCTGCGGCCGTGCGCGCCGGTGGATCTGCTGATCTGCAGCGACGTGCTGCATTACCTGGACACGCGCGAACTCGATCGCGGCCTGCCCGGCCTGGCCGAGTTGTGCGGCGGGGTGGCGTTCCTGGAAACCTTCACCCGCGAAGACGGCATCGAAGGCGACACCGACGGCTTCAAGCGCCGGCCGGCGAAGTTCTACCGCGAGCGCTTCGCCGCGCAGGGATTCGCCGCCCTGGGTTCGCATCTGTGGCTGGGCCCGATGCTGCGCGGCGGCACAGCGGCGTTGGAAACAGCGGATTGATCCAAGCCACGACGAAACCGTTCCCCCTCTTCTGATCCCCCTCTACTGAGCTGTTCCCCCCTTTGAAAAAGGGGGGCCAGGGGGGATTTGCTTTTGCGCTTCCCACAAGCAAAAGCAAATCCCCCGCGCTACAGCATCTGCACCGACTTCGTACCACCGCCGGGCGCTCGCCCCCTTTTTCAAGGGTCTTAGGAAGCAAAGCTGTCCCATAACGCAGCTATCTTCCTGAAATGCAAAAGAAAAACAGGTACTACAGCCGTTCGAAAATCAGCGAGGCCCGATTTCGGGCGCTCGTGCGCTGTTGGGCACTGGATCTC
>NZ_JBFRDR010000012.1:0-196679 GCF_052113885.1 Lysobacter sp. TAB13
CGAACTGCGGGCCGCGCATCCTACAGCATGTTTCCGATGCGTCAACTACCCATCAAAACCGCTGTTTTCTGCGCCCCAACCACTCGATGAACAGGGCGGCGGGCCGCGCATCTTACAGCATCATCTTCGACCGTCAACTCCTGCCGAATTCGCTGTCTTCCGCGCTCCCTGCCGACCGATACAACCCGTCAGCGGGGCCGCGCATTATGCAGATGCGCATGGGGTTGGGGAAGGGGTCGAAGCAAGAAAAACCAAAAAACTTTCGGCTTGACGATCGCCCCGCGCTGGCCGATGGTCGCGCCATCCATCGCGCTATAAGGAATTACGCCATGCCCAAGCGGTTCGCGCTCTTGCTCGCCTGTGCCGCGGCGCTCGCCGGCTGCGCCTCGGACTCGGCGGAAAGCTGGGTCGAGGTCCGCGGCCAGCGCTACCAGGTGGAGGTCGCCAAGACCGACGAAAGCCGCCAGCGCGGGCTGATGTTTCGCGATGAGATGGCGGCCGATCACGGCATGGTGTTCGTGCACGAGGCCGAGACGCCGCAGGCCTACTGGATGAAGAACACCCATATCCCGCTGGACATCCTGTATTTCGACAGCAAGCGCAGGTTGGTCACGCAACAGCGCGACGTGCCGCCGTGCTCGGCCGGCGACCGCTGCCCGCCCTATCCCAGCGACGCGCCGGCCAAATACGTGCTGGAGCTCAATGCCGGCCAGGCGGCCAGGCTGAAGCTGGAGAGCGGGGACGAAATGAAGCTGGGCCCCGGAATCGACTGACTGCGCCGGCGCGGGCCGGCTGAACCGTATCGCCCGCCGTCACAGCGCGGGCGTCATGAGGTCGGAGCCGACGGCTCAGACCTCCATCATCTCGAAATCGTCCTTGGTCACGCCGCAGTCCGGGCAGGTCCAGGTGTCGGGGATGTCCGCCCAGCGCGTGCCCGGGGCCAGGCCTTCTTCGGGCAGGCCCTTGGACTCATCGTAGATAAAGCCGCACACGACGCACATCCAGGTGCGGTAGGCGGTGGTCGCGGCGATCTCGGACATGGGCGGATAATGCTTGGCGTTGCGGGACGGGCATTGTCCCATCCCGCCCTCCCCGACGGAAGCTGACCCATGAATTTATCCTGGCCGCGGCGCGGCCTGTACGCGATCACGCCCGACGAACCCGACAGCGGGCGGCTCGCGGCCCGGGTCGCCACGGTCCTGGAGGCCGGCGCGGCGTGGCTGCAATACCGCAATAAACAGGCCGACGCCGGCTTGCGGCGCCAGCAGGCCCTGGCGCTGTTGCCGCTGTGCCGGGCGCGCGGGGTGCCGTTGATCGTCAACGACGACTGGCGCCTGGCCGCCGAGATCGGCGCCGACGGCGCGCATCTGGGCGAAGACGACGGCGAACTGGCCGCCGCGCGCGCCGCCCTGGGCGATGCCGCGATCCTCGGCGCCTCGTGCTACGACGACATCGCGCTGGCGCGTACTGCCGCCGCTCACGGCGCCAGTTACATCGCCTTCGGCGCGTTCTTCACCTCACCGACCAAACCCAATGCGCGCCGCGCCTCACCGCAATTGCTGCAACAGGCCGCGGCGCTGGGTTTGCCGCGAGTGGCGATCGGCGGCATCACCCCGGACAATGCGCGCGGCCTGGTGCTCGCCGGCGCCGACCTGCTCGCGGTGATTAGCGGCGTGTTCGACGCGCCCGATCCCGCCGCCGCGGTCGCCGCCTACCTTTCCTGTTTCGAAGAAGAACCCAATGAATAACCCACGCTCCCACGATCTGTTCACCCGCGCCTCGCAACTGCTGCCCGGCGGCGTCAATTCGCCGGTACGCGCGTTCAAGTCGGTCGGCGGCGAGCCTTTCTTCGCCGAGCGCGCGCAAGGCGCGCATCTGTTCGACGTCGACGGCAATCGCTATATCGACTACGTCGGCTCGTGGGGCCCGATGATCGCCGGCCACGCCCATCCGCAGGTGCTCGCCGCGGTCGAGCGGACCATGCGCAACGGCCTGAGCTTCGGCGTGCCGAACCCGCTGGAAGTGACGATGGCCGAAGCCATCACCCGCATCGTGCCGAGCTGCGAGATGGTGCGCATGGTCAACTCCGGCACCGAAGCCACGCTGTCGGCGATCCGGGTGGCGCGCGGCGCGACCGGCCGCAGCCGCATCGTGAAATTCGAAGGCTGCTATCACGGCCACGGCGACAGTTTCCTGGTCAAGGCCGGCAGCGGCGCGCTGACCCTGGGCCTGCCGAATTCGCCTGGCGTGCCGGCGGCGCTGGCCGATCTCACTCTCACCCTGCCCTACAACGACTTCGACGCGGCCACGCGCCTGTTCGAGGAAGCCGGCGACGACATCGCCGGCCTGATCATCGAACCCATCGTCGGCAACGCCAACTGCATCCTGCCCGAAGACGGTTATCTGCAGCATCTGCGCGAGCTGTGCAGCCGGCACGGCGCGCTGCTGATCTTCGATGAAGTCATGACCGGTTTCCGGGTCGCGCTGGGCGGCGCGCAGCAGCGCTACGGCATCGTTCCGGACCTGAGCACCTTCGGCAAGATCATCGGCGGCGGCATGCCGGTCGGCGCTTACGGCGGCCGGCGCGATCTGATGAGCCAGGTCGCGCCGAGCGGCCCGATCTACCAGGCCGGCACGCTCAGCGGCAATCCGGTGGCGATGGCCGCGGGCCTGGCGACGCTGGAGCTGATCCAAGCGCCGGGATTCCACGATGCGCTGGAACGCAGCACGCACGCGCTGTGCGACGGCCTGGAAGCAGCCGCGCGCGAGGCCGGCGTGGCCTTCCACACCACCCGCGCGCCGGGCATGTTCGGCCTGTATTTCCGCGAAGGGCCGGTGCGCAGCTTCGCCGATGCCATGGCTTCGGATACCCAGCGTTTCAATCGCTTCTTCCACGGCATGCTGGAGCGCGGCGTGTATCTGGCGCCGTCGGCGTTCGAAGCCGGTTTCGTCTCCAGCGCGCACGGCGAGGCCGAAATCGCCCAGACCATCGAAGCGGCGCGGGCGGCATTCGCCGCGCTGTAAGCGAACTGGCTTCGCGAACGAAAAGGCCGACGCAATGCGTCGGCCTTTTCGTTACGGCAACCGCGATCAGAACGTGAACGTCGCGCTCAAGCCGATGTTGCGCCGCGCGCCGAACCAGCAATCGCCGCGGCCGCCGCAGTAGCTGAAATAGCGCTTGTCGGTGAGGTTGGTGACGTTGAGCGCCCAGCGCCAGGCGCCGACGTCGTAGGACACCATCGCATCGCCGAGAACGACCGACGGCGTGGTCGGGCTGGGCGGTTCGACGAAATCGCTGAAGTAGCGCACGCCCAGGCCGGCGGCGAAGCCGTCGCGGCCTCCGACGCTGAAACGCTGCTTGCCCCACACCGCGGCCTGATGGCGCGGCGCCGGGGTCAGCTGCTTGTCGTTGTCGAGATAGTTGTAGTGCGCGGTGATCTCGAAGCTGGAGGTCAGCTTGCCGGTGAATTCGAGTTCCAGCCCGTTGACCTTGGTCTTGCCGACCTGCAGGTTGTTGTTCGGATTCGACGGATCGGCGACCAGGCGGTTTTCTTCGCGCAGTTCGTAGGTCGCGGCGGTGAAGCTCAAATCGCGCCCGGCCGGTTCGAACTTGACGCCGGCTTCGACCTGCTCGCCCTGCTGCGGCTTGTACCGCGCGCCGCTGATGGCGTTGGTGCCGGCCACCGGAGTGAAGGACTCGCTGTAGCTCACGTACGGCGACCAGCCGGCCCAGTCGTGGAACATCACGCCCAAGCGCTTGGTGGTGGCGCTGGATTTTTCGTCGGCCGCGCCGACCTTGCCGCTCTTGGCCCGGTCGTGGCGCAGGCCGGCGACGACGATCCAATGCTCGCCGATATGCATCTGATCCTGCAGATACAGGCCGATCTGGCGCTGGCTGGTATTGACCGCGGCGCCCAGCGGCGGCGGCGTGTACGGCACGTAGACCGGATTGAACACGTCGATCGGCGGCAACGTGCCGCCGCGTTCGGGCGCGCCGTCGAAGCTCTGCGCCTCGCTCTGCTTGAAACGCTGCGCGTCCAGGCCGAGCAGCATCTGGTGCTTGACCGGGCCGGTGCCGAAATGGCCCTCGACGTGCTGGTCGATGTTCTGCATCCGCGCTTCGTTATGGGCGAACCAGCCTTCGCGGTTGATCACGCGCTGCTGCGGATCGATGAAGGGATTTAGCGGATTGCTGAAAGGATCGGCGTAGACGGTGACGTAATCGACCTCATTGCGCGAGGCGCGGAACGATTGGCGCAAGGTCCAGTTCTCGTTGAAACGGTGTTCGAACAACCAGCCGGCGCTGCGGTGGTCGGTGTCGTAGTGGTCGCCGGGATTGCCGATGAAACGGCTGGCCGGAATGCGCCCGTTCGGATTCGGCGAAACCAAGCCGCTCCACTGGAAGAACTGCGAGGTCGAACCGGTGCGGTCCTGCTGCCAGCGCAACAGGAAGGTCAACGAGGTGTCTTCGCTGGGACGCCAGGTCAGCGACGGCGCGATCAGGCGGCGGTCGTCGTTGACGTGATCGACCTGGGTGTCGCTGTCGCGGTACAGGCCGACGAGGCGATACAGCCAGGTGCCGTCGGCGGTCAGCGGGCCGGTGAAGTCGGCGTTGATCTGGCTGCGGTCGAAGCTGCCGACCTGCACGCCGATCTCGCGCTGGGTCTGCGCCTGCGGGCGTTTGCTCACCAGATTGATCACGCCGGCGGTGCTGCCCTGCCCGAACAACATCGACGAGGGGCCGCGCAGCACTTCGATGCGTTCGAGCATGTACGGATCGGTGCGGGTGGTGCTGGTGTAGTAGTTGTACGCGCTGCGCAGGCCGTCGAGATATTCGGTGGGATCGCTACCGCGGATCAGGGTCCAGTCGCCGCGCGAATCCAGGCCGTAAGCCTCCGAACGCACGCCGGCGGCGTAGTTGAGCGCGTCCTGGACGTTCTGCGCGCCCTGGTCGCGCATCTGCTCGCCGGTGACCACGGTGATCGCCTGCGGGGTTTCCCCGATCGGCGTGTCGGTCTTGGTCGCGGTGGTCGCGTTGGCGGCCTTGTAGCCGTTGGCCTGGCCTTGGACGACGACGTGGTCGAGATTGGTGGCCTGCGGATCGGGCGCGTCGGCGACCTCCGCCGGGGCGGCGGCCAGAGCGGGCGCGCTCAGGGAAAAGGCGATGGCCAGGGCCAAGGGCGCCTGAAGATGGCTGCGGGACATGCGGGGGACTCCGAGGGCTTGAAGCAAACGAGAATTATTATCGTTTGAAGGAAATGCCCACGTAAAGCCCTGTGAACGCGATCGGCCGCCGCGGCGCGCGGCGAAATGCCGGCACCGGAGCGATTAGTCGGAAAATCGAGCGCGCGATCAAAGCCGCGCGGCGATGCGCTCGGCCAGACGATCCAGGCTGGCGCGATCGCTGGGCGCGGGCAAGCCGTCGCGGTAGGCGCTGAGGATGCCGTCGTTGTGACGGCGCGGCTGCACATGCAGATGCACGTGCGGGACTTCCTGTCCGCCGGCATCGCCGTTGGATTGCCACAGATTGAGCCCCGGCGGCGGCCCGTGCGCGGCCAGCGCCTTGGCCACGCGCACCGCGACCGCCATCAGATGCCCGGCCGTCGCCTCATCCAGGGCGTAGATGTCCGGCACGTGCCGGCGCGGTATCACCAGCACATGCCCTTCCACGGCCTGGCGCAAGTCCATGAAGGCGACGACGCGATCGTCGCGGTAAACGAAACTCGCCGGCGCGCGGCCGGCGAGAATTTCGCAGAAGACGCATTCGCTCACCGGCGATGCCGCCCGCGCGCGCCGGCCATCGGCCTCAGCGTCCGAGGAACTGCAGCAGCGCCGCGCGCAGGCGCGACAGGCCGTCGGCGATGTCGGCATCGCCGATGTTGAGCGCGGGCACGAAGCGCAGCACGTCCGGGCCGGCCTGCAAGACCAGCAGGCCGTGTTCGACGCAGCGGTCGAGGATCTCGCCGGCCTTGCCCGCGTACTCCGGCCGCAGCTGCGCGCCGATCATCAGGCCGCGGCCACGGACTTCCGCGAACAGGCCCAGCTCGGCGTCCAGCGCCGCCAAACCATCGCGGATCGCCTGCGCCTGGCGTTCGACATTGGCCGCGATCTGCGGCGAGCGCAGTTCGCGCAACGCCGCGCCGGCCACCGCCGCCGCCAGCGGATTGCCGCCGAAGGTGGTGCCGTGGGCGCCGAACTGCATCGCCTGCGCGGCCTTGCTCGCGACCAGCATCGCGCCGATCGGAAAACCGCTGCCCAACGCCTTGGCCAGGGTCACGGCATCGGGCTTCACCCCGTAGCCGTGACAGGCGAACAAGTGCCCGGTGCGGCCCATGCCGCATTGGATTTCGTCCAGGATCAGCAAGGCGCCGTGGCGATCGCACAACTCGCGCAGGCCGCGCAGGAAATCCTCCCGCGCCGGCGTCACCCCGCCCTCGCCCTGCACCGGCTCGACCAGCACCGCGCACACCGCGCCGTCGGCCATTGCCGCTTCGGCCGCGGCCAGATCGTTGAAATCGCTGTAGCGAAAGCCCGGCGGCAACGGCTCGAAACCTTCGTGGTACTTGGGCTGAGCGGTGGCAGTGACCGCGGCCAGGGTGCGGCCGTGGAAGCTGCCGCGGAAACTCAGAATCACCCGGCGCTCGGGCTCGCGGCCCTGCGCGGTGGCCCACTTGCGCGCGAGCTTGATCGCCGCCTCGTTGGCCTCGGCGCCGGAGTTGCACAGGAACACGCGCTCGGCGAAACCGGAGGCTTCGACCAGTTGCTCGGCCAGATGCAGCGGCGGCTCGCTGATGAAGACGTTGCTGGTATGCCACAGCTTGCCGGCCTGCTCGGTCAGCGCCGCGACCAGCGCCGGATGCGCGTGGCCGAGCGCGTTGACGGCGATGCCGGCGCCGAAATCGACGTATTCGCGGCCGTCCAGATCCCAGATGCGCGAGCCTTTGCCGTGATCGAGCACGATCCGGCGCGGGCGGTAGACAGGCAGGTAGTAGCGCTCGGAGAGGGCGTACAGCGAGGCGGTATCCATGGGGGCGTCGATGCGGCGAGGGGAACGGAACGGCCATTGTCGCCGATCGCTGTGGCGCTTGCAGTGCCGAAGGCCGGCAAGGCGGCCCGGGCGCGGCCGGGCGTCGGCGCGGGGCCGGGAACGCGACGGCCGCCATCCCTGTTGCGGCGCCAATGCGGGCATCATCAGCCGGCGCCCAGGCCACGGCGCGTGCGGCCGCGTTCCCGCTCGGGACCACGTCCGCAAGCGCCATCCGATCGCTGCTCGAACGCCGATTCAACGTTACCTACGACGAGGGAAACGCCATGAGTTCACGCTGTCGCCGTATCGCTCCGCCGTTTACGATCGCCGCGCTGTCCGCCGCACTGATGCTGGCGCTGAGCCCGGCCTTCGCCGCGCCGCCCAAGATCGTCATCACCGAAACCCAGGCCTTCGACGCCAGCTCGGTGCCGGCCTACACCGGCGATTACGCCGATGTGTACGCGCAGTTGGACAAGCAGCGCGAAGCCGATGTCGCGCAACTGCAGCGCTGGGTGCGGCAGCCGTCGATCAGCGCGCAGAACAAGGGCATCGCGCAGATGGCCGAGTTGCTGCGCGAGGATCTGTCGAAGCTGGGTTTCCGCGACACCGCGCTGGTGCCGACCTCCGGCCATCCGGGCGTCTACGGTTATTACGACGCCGGCGCCGCGCACACGCTGGTGGTCTACATGATGTATGACGTGCAGCCGATCGAGCCGACCGGTTGGAAGGTCGATGCCTTCGCCGGTTCCCTGGTCGATGAGCCCAAGCTCGGCAAAGTGTTGATGGCGCGCGGCGCGACCAATCAAAAAGGGCCGCAGCGCGCGTTCCTCAACGCCCTCGACGCGGTGATCAAGACCCGCGGCAAGCCGCCGGTGAATCTGATCGTGCTGGCCGAAGGCGAGGAAGAACTCGGCTCGCCGCATTACCCCGAGGTTGTGGCCAAGTACCAGGAACAACTGCGCAAGGCCGACGGCGTGTTCTTTCCGATGAACACCCAGAACCGCGACGGACAGGCGTCGATGTTCCTCGGCGTCAAGGGCATCTTGTACATGGAGCTGGAGGCCAAGGGCAATCCGGCCACCGGCGGCCCGCAGCGCAGCGAAGTGCACGGCTCGCTCGCGGCCAAGCTCGACTCGCCGAGTTGGCGGCTGGTGCAGGCCTTGGCGACCTTGACCACGCCCGATGGCGAAATCGCGGTGCCGGGCTATCGCGATGCGATCCGCGCGCCCAATGCCGAGGAGCAGCGATTGTTCAACGGCATCGTGCGCAACGCCGAGGGCGAGCAGGCCAAGCAGCTCGAAGGCCTGGGCGCGGCGCGCTGGAAGAACGGCCGCAACGTCCGCGAAGCCGCAGCCGCGGAGTTGTTCGACACCACTCTCAACATCGACGGCCTGGTCGCGGGCTATACCGGCGAAGGCGTGAAGACGATCCTGCCGCATCGCGCGGTGGCGAAGGTCGATTCGCGGCTGGTGCCGAACCAGACCCCGGATCAGGCCTTGGCCTTGATCCGCAAACAGCTGGATGCGAAAGGGTTCCAGGACATCGAGATCCGCAAGATGTCGGGTTATCCGCCGGCGCAGACTTCGGTCGATGCGCCGCTGACTCGCGCCGCGTTGGGCGTCTATCGCAAATACGGGCAGACGCCGCCGGTGGCGCCGCGCATCGGCGGCAGTGCGCCGTACTACGTGTTCACGCAGACCTTGGGTTTGCCGATGATCGCCGGCGGCCTCGGGCACGGCAACGGGGCGCATGCGCCGAATGAGTACATGGTGATCGAGCCGGAGGCGGGATCGAAGATCGCGGGGTTGGTGCAGGTGGAGCGGTTCTATGTGGATTTGCTGTATTCGTTGTCGGATGCGTTGAAGCAGTCGGGTAAGTAAGGCCGGTTCACGCGGCGGCTTCAGCTTGAAGCGGCTTCGTGTTTTCAGGTGTGGCCGAACATCCGGCGCAGCAACTGATGAATTGCTCCGCATTTGCTCTGGCATTGCACTTGCCCTGGCTTTGCACTTGCTCCGGCCTTGCACTTGCTCTGGCCCGGCGCAGCTTGTAACTCGCGAGACCAGGGACACCCGGAGGGCGGCGCACATGGACGTGCGCCGGGTCCCACCTTGGGCAGGATGCCCAATGTGGGACCTGCCTGCGCAGGCATCGCACTCGTGGCTCTTGATTCGAAACAGCTAAAGCCCTTTCTTTGGTTACTTTCTTTGTGGCTTTGGACAAAGAAAGTGACCCGCCGCTTTATGGCGGAAGCGTTTAGCGTTTGATCTTGCTTGAAGCTTCTAAGGCTTCTAAGGCTTCTAAGGACCCTGAAGTCCCTGATCGAAACAACCAGACCCGTGCACTCCCTCCTACCGTCATTCCCGCGAACGCGGGAATCCAGAGACTTCAAACGTTCTCGCACGAAAGGCCCTGGATTCCCGCGTTCGCGGGAATGACGAGCAATAGAGCTTCAAGCAAGAGCGAGAGCGAGAGCAGGATCAAACGCCTAAAGCTTCCGCCATGGAGCGGCGGGTCACTTTCTTTGTCCAAAGCGACAAAGAAAGTAACCAAAGAAAACGCATTGGCTGTTTCGAGTCAAAAGCCACGAGTGCGGTGCTTGCGCAGGCAGGTGCCACATTGGGCATCCTGCCCAAGGTGGCACCCGGCGCACGTCCATGTGCGCCGCCCTTCGGGTGTCCTTCGGTCTCGCGAGTTACAGGCGGCGCCCAGCAACGGCAAAAGCTAAGCAAAGCAAAGCCGGAACAGAGCAAAGCCGGAGCAGAGCTAAGCCAGAGCAAAATCTTGGCGCTCGCAATCGCTATGGCAAGAGCCACTGCAACGCGGGCTCCACGATTGTCGAAACGAAATGCCGCCGGCAAAACGCTACGTCAATCCAAGAACAAATCCGGCAGCAACGACTTGCCCGGATCGACCGCGTACTTGCTGAAATCCGTCACCCCCGCCTCGCTCAACACCTCTTCGTCGATCAGGAAATGACCGTAGAAGTCCTTCGCCGGCCGCACCAGCACCGCATGCACGGCGTCGGCGACGATTTCGGGTTTGCGGCAACGGTCCAGGGGGACGCCGGGGATCAGGTTCAGAGCGTCCGTGGCGATGATGGTCCTCGGCCACAGGGCGTTGACCGCTACTCCGGTTGGACCGAACTCGCCGGCCAGGCCCAGGGTGACGAAGCTCATGCCCATCTTCGCCAAGGTGTAACCGGTGTGCTGCGCCCACCACTTCACCTCCAGGCTCGGCGGCGGCGCCAAGGTCAGGATGTGCGGGTTCGGCGCTTGTTGCAGATACGGCAGACAGGCCTGCGCGCACAGGAAACTGCCGCGCGAATTCACCTGCTGCATCAGGTCGAACCGCTTCATCGGCGTGTCCAGAGTCCCGCGCAACCAGATCGCGCTGGCGTTGTTGACCAGGATGTCGATGCCGCCGAACGCGTCCACCGTCGCCGCCACCGCGGCGTTGACCTCGTCTTCTTCGCGAATGTCGCACTTGAGCGCAAGCGCGCGGCCGCCGGCGGCGGCGACTTCGGCCGCGACGCTGTGGATGGTGCCCGGCAACTTGGGATTGGCGACCGAGGACTTGGCCGCGATCGCGATGTTGGCGCCGTCGCGCGCAGCGCGCAGCGCGATCTCGCGACCGATACCGCGCGAGGCGCCGGTGATGAAAAGGGTCTTGCCGGACAGAGTACTCATGGGTTTTGGCCGTGATTAGGGATTCGGGAATCGGTCAAGCAAAAGCAACGCCTCAATCCTAATCCCAATCCCGACCTCTAGCCGAGATCAGATCGACGGCGCTACCGCTTTAAACGATTCCCGAATCCCCAATCCCGAATCCCGGCCCTCAGGGCTTAGGCCCCTGCCCCTCGTTGTCTTCCCAATGCAGGATGCGCCGGGTCACGAAGCGGTACACCGGCTTGCCGGTCGCGAACCAGGCCTCGCGCACCCATGAGTGACGCTTGAGCACGCGCCGCTCCACCGGCGTCAGCGCGTTCGCGCAGTACGTGCGCTTGTGCTTGAGCAGATGGCGCAGGTCCTCGCGCGCGAGCAGGCGCATCCAGCGCGAGCGCGGGTCGCCGCGCACGGCGAGTTGGAAATCGATGATCGCCGGCGTGCCGTCGGCCAACACCAGCCAGTTGGCTTCCTTGGCCAGATCGTTATGCGCCAGGCCGCGCCGGTGCAGGCGCTGCAACAGGCGCCGGGCCAATCGGAAATAGGCCAGATCGCCGTGCGGCGGGCGCTGGTACATGGCCGCGCCTTCCATATAGCTGCGATCGAGGCGGCGGCCGTTCCAACGCAACAACTGCGGCGTCGCTTCCAACCCGTGCACTTGCTGCAGCGCGCGGGCCTCGCGCCGCGCCAGCCACCAGGCCGGCAGACGCAGCCACAGCGGCACGTGGGCCAGATCGCGGCGCACGAACAGGCCGCCGGCGTCGCGCATCAAGGCGATGCGGCCGAAACTGTCGGCCTTCAGCGCGGCCACTTCGATTTCACTGACGTCGGACATCGGGGAAGTGTACTTCGGGCCCGGTCGGGGGCATTGGACGCAAGGCGCGGGGATTACGGAACTCGCGGGCCCGCCGCGACTCGATTCATGGCGAGCGAAGCCCGTCCACGCCCCTCGTTCCCCTTCCGCCCCGGTCCTGTCCCGTGCCCTCAGTCACGCCCACCAGTCACCCGCGCCACAGAATGGCCTGCCTATAATCGACCGATGGACTCAGCCTGGCTAGAAAGCGCGACCGCATGGATCGCGGCCAATCCGATCGCGGCCGGCATCGTGATCTTCCTGATCGCGTTCTGCGATGCACTCATCATCCTCGGCATCGTGGTGCCGGCGCTGCCGTTGCTGTTCGCGGTCGGCACGCTGGTGGGCCTGGGCCACATCAACGGCCCGTATGCGCTGATCTGCTCGACCCTGGGCGCCTTCGCCGGCGACGGGCTGAGTTACTACATCGGCCACCGCTGGGGCCCGCAATTGCGCGAGCGCTGGCCATTCTCGAAATATCCGCAATGGCTCGACCGCGGCGAGAGTCTGTTCCGCCGCAACGGCAGCAAGGCCATTCTGATCGCCCGCTTCGTCGGCGCGATCCGTCCGTTCGTGCCGGCCATCGCCGGCATGCTGCGCATGCCGATGCGCCGCTACGCCTTGCCCAGCCTGATCGCCTGCGTCGGCTGGTCGGCGCTGTTCCTCGCCCCAGGTTGGGTGCTGGGCGCGTCCTACGACGCGGTCGCGGCGGTCGCCGACCGGCTCGCGGTGGTGCTCGGCGGCTTGCTGGTGGCGGTCGCGCTGGTGTGGGCCACCGTGCTCTACACCTGGCGCTGGTTCGCCAATCACGCCGACAACCTGCTCGCGCGCGCGCTGCGCTGGACCCGCGCGCATCCGCGCCTGGGCCGTTACGCGGCCGCGCTGATCGATCCGAACCGGCCCGAATCGGCGTCGCTGGTGATGCTGGCGGTATGCCTGCTGGCGATCAGCTGGATCTGGTTCACTCTGCTCGCCACCTTGCTGGCCAGCGGCGGGCCGCTGCAGATCGATCACACCGTCCACGAGTTCATGTGGACTTTGCGCAATCCGCTCGCCGACCGAATGATGGCCGCGCTCGCCGGCCTGGGCGATCTGCAGGTGCTGGCGCCGGCGTCGATCGCGGTGCTGGCCTATCTGGCCTGGCGGCGGCGCTGGATGGCCGCGGCGCACTGGGTCGGCGCGATCGTGTTCGGGCTGGTGCTGACCTCGGTGCTGGAAGCGGCCATCGACATGCCGCGTCCGCCGACCGCACCGGCCGGGTTCGGCTTTCCTTCGGTCGCGGTCACCATGACCACGATCGTGTTCGGCTTCTTCGCGGTGCTGATCGCGCGCGAATTGCCGGGACGGCAACGGGTGTGGCCGTACTTGCTGGCGGGCGTGGTCACCACTCTAGTCGGATTCGCGCGGTTGTACCTGGGCGCGCACTGGCCCAGCGATCTGGTCGGCGGCACTTTGTTCGGCATCGTCTGGCTGTTGCTGCTGGGTATCGCCTATCGCCGCCACGTCGCGCGTTCGTTCTGGATGCGGCCGCTGGCGTGGTTGTTCTACAGCGTGTTCGTGATCGCGGCCCTGTGGCATGCGCCGCGTTCGGCCGATGCGCTGCTGGCCAAGTTCGCTTCGGCCACGCCGACCACGGTGTTGGACGCGGAGCAATGGTGGCAACGCGACTGGACGCAACTGCCGGCGCAGCGCAACGAGCGCGATGCGCGCCGGCGCTGGCCGCTGGACATCCAGATCGCCGGCCCGCTGCCGCCGTTGCGCGTGAGCCTGGAAGCCGCCGGCTGGCGCGTGCAGGAACAGGCCGACTGGCTGTCGACCATCGCTCTGCTCGACGACGGCACGCCGCCGCGCGAGCAAGTCGTGCTGCCGGCGACGCTGGACGCGCAGGCCGAATCACTGCTGATGCTGCGCGACGGCCCCACACCCGACGTGCAATACGCGCTGCGCCTGTGGCCGGCGCCGTCGGTGTTGTCCGACGGCACGCCGCTGTGGATCGGCACCACCCAGACCCTGCGCCTCAACCAGCCCTTCGGCGCGGCGGCGCTATGGCTGCCGCAGTCCGACGACGGCAACGCGCACGCGCAAGTGCGTCATGCGCTGACCGGTTTCACCATGATCCAGCAGGCGCATCCGAAGAACGGCGTGGAAGTGTTGCGAGTGCGTTCGCAGTATCGGCCGCCGGGCGAGGCACCCGCCTCGCCGCAACCTCAGGGCAACAGCGCCAGCAACTGATCCAGGCGCAGGTGCGGATCGTCCATCTGCAACAGCATCTGCCGCTGCGGCAACGACAGCGGCAACAGTTCGGCCAGGCGCCAGCCGACCCAGGCCGCGTCGTCCATGCGCGAATGCGGGGCCTTGGCGTGTTCGCCGCCCGCTTGTTCCAGCAGGCTTTCGAGCAAGGTCACCAGCAACGAATGCTGCGGCCGTACGACTTCCTCGCCGTCGCCGGCGCACCACTGCACTTCGGCGACCTGCAGGCCGTTGTCGCGCACGCGCACGCGGCTGGCGTGGAAGCGGCGCGCGCCGCGCACGCGCAAGGTCAGCAGGCCGTCGTCGCCGGTGCCGAAGTCTTCGATCAAGGCTTCGGTGCCGTAGGCCGCGGCCGATGCCGGGTTGCCGACTTCGCTGCCGTCGATGATCAGGCACACACCGAAGCCGCGGCCCTGGCGGCCGCATTCGCGCACCAGATCCAGATAGCGGCGTTCGAATACGCGCAGGCCCAGCGAGCCGCCCGGCAGCAGCACGGTGTGCAGGGGGAACAGTCCCAGCGTCTCGGCGGCGGCGGTGTCGGCGGACATGGCCGCAGTGTAACCGCGACGCGCGCGCTCACCCAGCCGGTTGCGGCGGCGAGAATGTGATGCGGCGACGGGGCCTGCGACCGGCATCGCAGAGCGAGTCGGGCGATGCCGGCGCCGATGCCGGCGGGCGCGCGGCCCGCCGCGTAACGATCGTCAGCTTGCTTGCGATTCGCGCAAGGCGGCGAAAAACCGGCGCGGCGCGCCGTCGAAGCCGCCGTTGGACATGAACACGACGTGGTCGCCCGCGCGCACGCGTTCGCGCAAGGCCGCGATCAGCGCGTCGGCGTCGGGCACGGTGACGCCTTCGCCGCGCAATCCGCCCACGACCTTGCCCGCATCCCAGGCCAGTTCGGGGCGATGCAGAAACACCACCGCGTCGGCATCGTTCAACGACGGCGCCAGCGCTTCGGAATGCGCGCCCAGCCGCATCGAATTGCTGCGCGGCTCCATCGCCACCACGATCCGCGCCGAACCCACGCGCGCGCGCAGGCCGGCGAGCGTGGTCGCGATCGCGGTCGGGTGATGGGCGAAATCGTCGTACACGGTGACGCCGCCGGTTTCGCCGATCACTTCCAGCCGGCGCTTGACGCTGCGGAACTCGGCCAGCGCCGGCAGCACCGTCGCCACATCGACCCCGACCGCGTTCGCCGCGGCCAGCGCGGCCAGCGCGTTCATCACGTTGTGGCGGCCCAGCAGCGGCCAGCGCACTTCGCCGATCTCGCGGCCGCGATGCACGACGATAAAGGCGCTGCCGTCGTCGTGGATCATGCGCGCGGTCCAGTCGTAACCGGCCTTGCCTTCCAGGCCGAAGCGCTCGACCGGTGTCCAGCAGCCCATCGCCAGCACTTCGCTCAGGCGCTCGTCCTCGCCGTTGACGATCAGGCGTCCGCGACGCGGCACGGTGCGCACCAGATGATGGAACTGGCGCTGGATCGCGGCCACGTCGGGAAAAATATCGGCGTGGTCGTATTCCAGATTGTTGAGGATCGCCACCAGCGGCCGGTAGTGGACGAACTTGCTGCGCTTGTCGAAGAACGCGGTGTCGTATTCGTCGGCCTCGACCACGAACTCGCGGCCCGCGCCGATGCGCGCGGACACGCCGAAGTCCTCCGCCACCCCGCCGATCAGGAAGCCCGGCTTGCGGCCGGCGGCTTCCAGCAGCCAGGTCAGGATGGTGGTGGTCGTGGTCTTGCCGTGGGTGCCGGCGACGGCGAGCGTGTCGCGGCCCGGCAGCACCTGCTCGGACAGCCACTGCGCGCCGGAGGTGTATTTGCGGCCGTCGTCGAGGACCTGCTCGACCGCGGCGTTGCCGCGCGAGAGCGCATTGCCGACCACGATTTCGTCGCAATCGGCGGAAATGTGCTCGGGCTTGTAGCCCTGCTGCAGCGCGATGCCGAGTTGTTCGAGCTGGGTGGACATCGGCGGATATACCGCCTGGTCGCTGCCTTCGACGTCATGGCCGAGTTCGCGCGCGAGCGCGGCGACGCCGCCCATGAACGTGCCGGCGATGCCCAAGATATGGAGCTTCAAGATCCGAAATTCCGAAAGAGACTGCGAATGTTCAACGTAGCGGCTCCCGCTGGCACCAACTCCCCCTCTCCCGCTGGCGGGAGAGGGATGGGGTGAGGGGGCGCGAAGGTCGGCGAACGGCGCAACCTGCCTGACACCTACTCGAACCGCCTGGCTTTCAATATGGCGTGGGGCTGCGCTTGCCCTCACCCCGGCCCTCTCCCGCGAGCGGGAGAGGGAGAAAAAGCAGATCAGCCAACAACCGGAGCCGGCGACAACGCCTCGATAATCCGGGTAAACACCTCATCCAGCGAGCCCACGCCATCGACCACGGTCAGGCGCCCATGCTGGCGGTAATACTCGATGACCGGCGCGGTGACTTCGTCGTAGACCTTCAGACGGGTGCGGACCGCGTCCGGACTGTCGTCCTTGCGGCCTTGCTCAGCGGCGCGGCCGGCGATGCGCTCGACCAGCAGTTCGATCGGCACTTCCAGCTGCACGGCGAAGTCCATCGGCTGGCCGATCTTCTTCAGCAGCGCGTCCATCGCATCGGCCTGGGCCAGATTGCGCGGGTAGCCGTCGAGAATGAAACCGCCGGCGGTGTCGGGACGCGAGAAACGGTCCTCGAGCATGCCCAGCAGGATTTCGTCGCTGACCAGGTTGCCGGCATCCATCACCGCCTTGGCTTCCAGGCCCAGCTTGGTGCCGGCGGCGACTTCGCCGCGCAACAGGTCGCCGGTGGAAATATGCGGCACCTGCAGATGCTCCTTGAGCCGCGTGGCTTGCGTGCCCTTGCCGGAACCGGGCGCGCCCAGTAGTACCAATCGCATCAACATCGCTCCTAAGACACATGAAACCATGGCGTCCGTGCGCCCTGGCGACGGACCCGGCCCACCGGCCGCGCTTGAAGCTGGCCAGTCCGCGGGGCGGCGCTACACTCGAAGCTGCCAACCACCCGCCGGGCAAAATGTTGCGGTCAGCTTACCGCAAACCGGCGCCAATCCTGGAATTCCCATGCCGACCGGAACACCCGCCAGAAAGTCGCCCCGCCCCTCTTCGGGCAAGATCGCCGGAAATCTGCTTTACGCGCAATCCGGCGGTGTGACCGCCGTCATCAATGCCACCGCCGCCGCGGTGATCGAGACCGCCCGCGCCCGCGGGGTCAAGGTATTGGCCGCCCGCAACGGCATCCTCGGCGCGCTGCGCGAGGAGCTGATCGACACCTCGAAGGAAACCGCCGCGGCGATCCGCGCCTTGGGCCACACCCCCGGCGGCGCGTTCGGCTCGTGCCGGGTCAAGCTCAAGTCGCTGGACGCCGACCGCGCCCGCTACGAGCGCCTGCTGGCCGTGCTCAAGGCCCACGACGTGCGCTGGTTCCTCTACAACGGCGGCAACGATTCGGCCGACACCGCGCTCAAGGTCTCCCAGCTGGCGGCCGAATTCGATTACCCGCTGACCTGCATCGGCGTGCCCAAGACCGTGGACAACGATCTGGCCGTGACCGACTGCTGCCCGGGCTTCGGCTCGGCGGCCAAGTACACCGCGGTGTCGGTACGCGAGGCCGCGCTGGACGTGGCGGCGATGGCCGAAACCTCGACCAAGGTCTTCGTCTACGAGGCCATGGGCCGCCACGCCGGCTGGCTGGCCGCGGCCGCGGGTCTGGCCGGCGACGGCCCGGACGCCGCCCCGCACCTGATCCTGTTCCCGGAGCGGCCGTTCCAGGAAGCGGATTTCTTCGCCAAGGTGAAGGCCACGGTGGAGCGCGTGGGCTATTGCGTGGTCGTGGCCAGCGAAGGCATCCAGACCGCCGACGGCCGCTTCGTCGCCGATGCCGGCGGCGGCAAGGATTCCTTCGGCCACACCCAGCTCGGCGGCGTCGCCTCGCATCTGGCCGGGCGGGTCAAGGACGCGCTGGGCTACAAGGTGCATTGGGCCCTGCCCGACTATCTGCAGCGCTCGGCGCGGCACGTGGCGTCGAAGACCGACGTCGAACAGGCGCGCGCGGTCGGCAAGGCCGCGGTCGAGTTCGCGCTGAAGGGCATGAACTCGGTGATGCCGGTGATCGTGCGCACCTCCGACGCGCCGTATCGCTGGAAGATCGAAGCCGCGCCGCTGAACAAGGTGGCCAATCACGAGAAGAAGATGCCGGCCGGGTTCCTGCGCAAGGACGGCTACGGCATCACCGCCAGCGCGCGCAAATACCTAGAACCGCTGATCCGCGGCGAAGCGCCGCCGCCGTACGGGCGCGACGGCCTGCCGCAATACGTCTCGCTGAAGAACACCGCGGTGAAGCCCAAGCTGCCGCCGTTCGAGGGCTGAGCGGCGACCGTGTCCAGCCGCGCGCCTTTGCTGCCGCCCCTGCGGCCCTGGATCGAACAGGTCTGGGTCAGCGCGCGCGCCGATGCGGCGCCGGCGCATGCGCATGCGCGCGAGCATTCGCTGCCGAGCGGATCGATGCATCTGGCGATCCGGCTCGACGGACCGCCGCTGCGGTTGTATGCGGATGCGGACGATCGGGTCGGGCGCGGTTATTCGGCGGCGGTGGTGGCGGGTGTCCGGGCTTCGTATTGCATCAAGGACACGTCGTTGCCGGCCGCTTCGGTTGGCGCGGTGCTGCGTCCGGGCGCGGCGCTGGCGCTGTTCGGGGTGTCGGCGGCCGAGCTGGAAGGCCGCCACGTCGATCTGCGCGAGTTGTGCGGCGCGCGCGCCGACGACTTGTACGAACGCCTGTCCGCCTGCGCCGATCCGCGCCGCCGCCGTGCCTTGTTCGAACGTTTCCTGCATGCGCAGCTGCGGCCGGTACGCGGGCTCGATCCGCAGATCGCGCAGGCGGTGAGCAGCCTGCAGCGCAGTGCGCCGGCCTTGCAGGCAGCGGCGCGGTTGGAAGCGATCGTCGCCGATGAAGATGACGATGACGACCTGCGCATCGCCGCGCTGGCGCGGGCGAGCGGCCGCAGCCATCGGCACTTCATCGCCGGCTTCCGCGATCTCGCCGGTCTGGCGCCGAAGCGTTATGCGCGGGTGCTGCGTTTCAAGCGTCTGCTCGCCGCGCTGGCGGCGACGCCGCGGCCGCAGTGGGCGCAGTTGGCGGTGGATGCGGGGTATTTCGATCAGTCGCATCTGATCCGCGAGTTCCGCCGCTTCGCCGGGGTAAGTCCGCGCGAGTATCTGGCGGCGGGGGCGGCTTCGGCGCATCACTTGCCGGTGGGAATTGCACGCGGCGATTTGAGCGGAAAGCGTCGGGGCTGAAAGCCCCTCTCACAAAAAGCCGCCCCTCCCTCGAAACACTTTTGTGAGAGGGAGCTTCAGCCCCGATGCTTTCCGATCCGGCGCTGATATCTGAAACAAGGGCATCGGGGCTGAAGCCCCTCCCACAACAGCCCCTCCCACGAACTCGGTAAATTTCGTCCAATCCGCAGCGCCGGCGACGCCGCACACTCGCGCTCACTTTCCAAACGGAGCCCCTTCATGGCCGTCCACGAATTGTTCTCCTACCTGTGCGTGGCCGACGCCCAGGCCGCGGTCGAGTTCTACTGCAAGGTGTTCGAGGCCAGCGAGAAGTTCCGTCTGGTCGAACCGGGCGGGCGCATCGGCCATGTCGAGCTCGACCTGGGCGGCACCACCTTGATGCTGTGCGAGGAATTCCCCGAAGTGGACATCCGCCGCCCGCAGCTCCAAAGCGGCCACAGCCACACCCTGCATCTGCACGTGGACGACGCCGACGACACCATCGCCCGCGCGGTCGCCGCCGGCGCGCGGCTGACCATGGCGCCGCGCGATCATTTCTACGGCGAGCGCTCGGGCACGGTGATCGATCCGTTCGGCCATCGCTGGAACATCGGCCACAGCATCGAGGCCCTGGCGCCGGAGGAAATGCAGCGCCGCTACGATCTGGACCCGGATTGCGCCGGCAGCGAAACGGCGTCCGACTGAAGCCCGGCGGGCCCGACGGCACAGGCCGGAAGGCCCGCCGCGACGCGTGGCCGGCGGTCACCGCATCTGTGCGCCGCGTCGCCTAATCCCGCACTCCGGGCCGCGATAGCCACCGAAAAACGTTGAATCGCCCACCCGATTGCGGCAATCTGCCGCCGTCGGCGTTCGTGCGGGATCAGAGCGCAGGGACGCAACGATTCATCATTACAGGGAGTCCTTCATGAAAGGCAAGTTTCTGGTTCCGTTGGTGCTGCTGATCCCTTCCCTCTCGGCCGTCGCCGGCCAGTGCGAAACCAATTTCGTCAAGAAGGGCAACATGATCACCGGCACCGAGTACTTCACCTCGGTCCAGGTCAGCGGTCTGTCGGCGGCCAGCGCCATCGGCCAGGTCCGCAACGCCGGCATCGCGCGCAACATGGTCGTGCTGGACGAAGACCTGAACGCCGGCACCCTGGTGCTGGAAGAGCCGTCCACCGCGATGAGCCGCCCGCTGCCGCTGCAGGTCACCGCCGACAACAGCGGCACCGTGACCGCGTCGCTGAAGCTGCGCAAGGCCTCGGTCGGCCATACCGAAGAAATCAAGAAAGGCATCTGCGAGATGATCGGCTCGCTCAAGCCGGGCAAGACCGCGCCCTCGCGCGCCGCCGCGCCCAAGCCGCTGCCGACCGTGATCGACGCGCCGCGTCTGGCGCGTGAAATCGAAGCGCAGGCGAAGGAAAACGCCGCGGTGGTCGCCGACCGCTACAAGGGCCGCGTGTACACGGTGAAGGGCTCCAACGCCGGCGTCAGCGACGGCAAGAACGGCCGCTACTACGTCACCTTCCAGGCCACCACCTCGCTGATCCCGGGCATGGCCGGCAGCGATCGCGAGCTGTTCGCCACGCGCGTGCGCTGCCTGCTGCAGCCCAACCAGAAGGCCTATGCGCTGACCTTGCGCGCCAACGACCGGATCCAGCTCACCGGCACCTTCGATGAGTACAACGACACCGACTTCGTGGTCGAGCTCAAGGATTGCGTCGGCGTCAAGTAAGCCGACGCTCCCGCAAGAAACGCAGAGGGCCGCGAAAGCGGCCCTCTTGCTTTATCGAAGTTGGAAACCGCCGCGCTCAGCCGCCGCAGGCCTTGCCTTCCACCGTCATCGACGCTGCGAACATCGGCACCGCCGCCAGTTTGCTGGCCGCGGCCTTTTCCTTTTCTTCCTGCAGGTACAGGCGCGACTTGCCCTGCGCGTCCAGCGTCGGCGGCGCGATCGCGGCCGGCTTGCGCCAGATCCGCACCACCGCCTGTTGCTGCGTGCAGGCCGCGTTGGAAACCCGGATCAGATCGTTGAACAACCAGCCGCCGGCCACCGAGGGCTGGGCCTTGGCCGCATCGACGAAACGCGCGCGCGGCTGGCAATTGGGGCTGGTGCGCACGACCGCGAATTTGTACGGCTGCGCGGCCTGGCCGGTGAACGCGCCCTCAAGGCGCGCGCAGGCTTCGGGAATCTGCCGCAGCGTGCGCACCTCGCCGACCGGCTGGGCCGGCACGGCGGCATCGCGCTTGATCTCGGGCGTCGGATCGGCGGCGGACACCGGGGCGGCGATCAACGCCAGGGCGCTGAACAGGCTGACACTGACTAGGACGGGGACGTAACGCATCGTCGGCTCCGGTTCGCAAGGCCGACGCAGCCTCGCACGCAGCGGCTGAACCGTCACTTCACCCCGGCCGCGCGCATCTGCGCTACATCCGGCGGGCGCGGCGAAAGCCGGCGGCCGTTACGGCCGCCGGCGCGCTCGGCTCAGTCGATCGGCACCGGGCACTGCTTCTGCACGCAGCAGGCCCAGCAGTAGGCCTGAGTGCCGCCGTTCTGCTTGCACTCGTAGATGCACTGCGCCATTTCCGGGGTGATGCTCGCGCTACCGGCGAAGGCGGTCACGCCCAGGCCCATGCCGAACAAAAACACGCAGCCCGCGATCAGCTTCTTGCTCATTCGTTTCTCCCCAATCGTTTGAAGTTCGACGGAACATCCTTTCCTGCACTTCAAGCGCGCGGGCCCCGGATCGATTCGCGACTCGGCGCCCGGCTCTCGGCCACGGATGCAGCGCTCCGCGGCGCGCGCCGCGCCGGTCGTGGCGATTCCATGACCTTGCGGCACGCGCTGCGATCTAAGCCGCGTGCCGCGGCAGTGTCAAACCGGCCCGTCATGCACGGGCAGACCGCGGTGCGCACGCTCACGCGGCTGGCCGCGCGAACGCACGCGCCCCCACGTCCCGATCACGCATTCAGCCTCAAACCGCTCCCGCCCATGGACGCAGGTCAAGCCCGCGCCGGGATCGAGTCGGGAACAAACCGGACGGGTTCCGTGACACGGGTCGCAAGCCCGCATCGAATGTCTCCGCGCCCCCGGCGCGTCAACGGCGCGTGGTTTCGTCGGCCCAGTGCCTATGCCATAGTCGGCCCACGCCGTGTTCGCAACACGGCGTCGCTGCAATGCAGCACGCGCAGCGCGCGGGACGCGATTCCACGGCACATCGGCCAACGAGCGAATTCGCGGCTTACAACTCGATCCGTTGTCCTGTGATGTCCACTTTCTAACTCGGGGAGGGGTTCATGCTGGAGCAGTACGGTTTGATTCTGGCGCTAGGCTGCGCCGTCATCGCGATCCTTTACGGCATCGTGTCCGCGCGCTGGATCAGCGCTCAACCCGCCGGCAACGCACGCATGCAGGAGATCGCCGGCGCGATCCAGGAAGGCGCACGCGCCTATCTCAATCGCCAATACACCACCATCGCCATCGCCGGCGCGGTGTTGTTCGTACTGATCGGCATCTTCCTCAACTGGCATACCGCGATCGGCTTTTTGATCGGCGCGGTGCTGTCGGGCGCGGCCGGCTACATCGGCATGAACGTCTCGGTGCGCGCCAACGTGCGCACCGCCGAAGCCGCGCGCAAGGGCATGGGCCCGGCGATGGACGTGGCCTTCCGCGGCGGCGCCATCACCGGCATGCTGGTGGTCGGCCTGGGCCTGCTGGGCGTGGCCGGTTACTGGCTGGCGCTGGCCAAGATGGGCGTCAGCGGCGAAAAAGCCCTGCACGCGCTGGTCGGCCTGGCCTTCGGTTCCTCGCTGATCTCGATCTTCGCCCGACTGGGCGGCGGCATCTTCACCAAGGGCGCCGACGTCGGCGCCGACCTGGTCGGCAAGGTCGAAGCCGGCATTCCCGAGGACGACCCGCGCAACCCGGCGGTGATCGCCGACAACGTCGGCGACAACGTCGGCGACTGCGCCGGCATGGCCGCGGACTTGTTCGAAACCTATGCGGTGACGGTGATCGCGACCATGCTGCTGGGCTCGCTGATGGCCAGCGAGGTCGGCGGCAACGGCGTGCTGTATCCGCTGGTGCTGGGCGGCGTGTCGATCATCGCTTCGATCATCGGCGCGTTCTTCGTCAAGGTGAAGACCGGCGGCTCGATCATGGGCGCGTTGTACAAGGGCGTGATCGTCTCGGCGGTGCTGGCGGCGATCGCGTTCTATCCGATCACCACCGAGCTGATGCGCGATTCCAGCTTCGGCGCGATGAACGTCTACGGCTGCGCGCTGATCGGCCTGATCCTCACCGGCGTGATCGTGTGGATCACCGAGTACTACACCGGCACCCAGTACGCACCGGTCAAGCATGTCGCGCAGGCTTCCACCACCGGTCACGGCACCAACATCATCGCCGGCCTGGGCGTGTCGATGAAATCGACCGCGCTGCCGGTGATCGCGGTGTGCGTGGCGATCTGGGGTTCGCACTACCTCGCCGGCCTGTACGGCATCGCCATCGCCGCGACCTCGATGCTGTCGATGGCCGGCATGATCGTGGCGCTCGACGCCTACGGCCCGATCACCGACAACGCCGGCGGCATCGCCGAGATGGCCGAGCTTCCGCCGGAAATCCGCGCCATCACCGATCCGCTGGACGCGGTCGGCAACACCACCAAGGCGGTGACCAAGGGCTATGCGATCGGTTCGGCCGCGCTGGCCGCGCTGGTGTTGTTCGCCGATTACACGCACAACCTGCAGGCCGCGCATCCGGGCGCGGTGTTCAACTTCGATCTGTCCGACCACATGGTGATCATCGGCCTGCTGATCGGCGGCCTGATTCCGTATCTGTTCGGCGCGATGGCGATGGAAGCCGTCGGCCGCGCGGCCGGCGCGGTGGTCGAGGAAGTGCGGCGTCAGTTCCGCGACATTCCCGGCATCATGGAAGGCACCGGCAAGCCGCAGTACGACAAAGCCGTGGACATGCTGACCAAGTCGGCGATCAAGGAAATGGTCGTGCCCTCGCTGCTGCCGGTCGCGGTGCCGGTGGTGATCGGCCTGCTGCTGGGTCCGAAGGCGCTCGGCGGCCTGTTGATCGGCACCATCGTCACCGGCATCTTCGTCGCCATCTCCATGACCACCGGCGGCGGCGCCTGGGACAACGCCAAGAAGTACATCGAGGACGGTCATCACGGCGGCAAGGGTTCGGAGGCGCACAAGGCCGCGGTCACCGGCGACACCGTCGGCGACCCGTACAAGGACACCGCCGGCCCGGCGATCAATCCGCTGATCAAGATCATCAACATCGTCGCGCTGCTGCTGGTGCCGCTGTTGCCGGTCGGCGATCTGAACGCCTCCGATGCCGGCGCCCCGCAGCCGGCGCTGACCGCGCCGGCCGACAGCTCGATGGGGTCCGATGCAGGCGGCGAGCCCGCCGCCGAAGCTCCGGCCTCCGATGCAAGCGCTTCGGCCACCGCGAGCGGTGATGCGAATGCAAGCGACGCCGCAGCGCCGCAGCGCAGCGCCAAGCTCTACTTCGACGTCGGCAAGTCGCAGCCGCCGGCCAATGCCGAAGCCGATCTGGCCGGCGTGGTCGCCGCGCTCAAGGACGACGCCAACACCAAGGCGCGCATCTCCGGCTTCCACGACGAGACCGGCACCGCCGCGACCAACGCGGAGCTGGCCAAGAAGCGTGCGCAGGCGGTGCAGCAGTGGCTGGAATCGCAGGGCATCGCGGCCGACCGCATCGTCCTCGACAAGCCGGCGATCGCTACCGGCAGCGGCGATGCCAAGGAAGCGCGTCGGGTCGAGATCACCGTCGAGTAACACCGGCGGCGCAAGCTGCATGCGACGACGGCGGCTTCGGCCGCCGTTTTCGTTTTCGGCGTTGCAGTGGGAGGGGGCTGTTGTGGGAGGGAGCTTTAGCCCCGATGCTTTTCGATCCGGCACGGCGATCTGAAAGAAAAGCATCGGGGCTGAAGCCCCTCCTACAACAGATTCCGAAGCATGCGCAGGTTGTAGTTATGATTGCGCCGAACCATTCAGGCTCAACGCCCGCGCTCGCCACGGGCCTCACAGGAAGGACACGATGAAAACGAACTATGGATGGCTGCTGATGTTCGCGCTGATCGTCGGCGGTTGCTCGCGCTCCGGCGCCGATGCGAGCGCGCCGGGCGCGGCTTCGAATGCAGACGCGGAAGCGAAAACCCTCACCCAGGCCCGCGCCTCGGTCGATCCGCAACTGATCCGCCAGCAGCGCGACGGCACGCCGGTGCCGGTGCCGCCCCCGGGCACGCTCGATCTGGTGCGCTATCCGGCCGCGGCCGGCGAGCTGGCCGCCTATCTGAGTCCGCGCCCCGCCCAGCCGGGCAAGCACCCTGCGATCATCTGGATCAGCGGCGGCGACTCCAACACCATCGGCGATTCGTGGACGCCGCAGTCGCGCGACAACGATCAAAGCGCGATGGCGTTTCGCCAGGCCGGCGTGGTGACGATGTATCCCTCGCTGCGCGGCGGCAACGACAACCCCGGCGTGCGCGAAGCCTTCTACGGCGAAGTGCAGGACATCCTGGCCGCAGCCGATTATCTGGCCAAGCTCGATTTCGTCGATCCCAAGCGCATCTACCTGGGCGGACACAGCACCGGCGGCACGCTGGTGCTGTTGGTCGCCGAAACCGACCCGCGTTTCCGCGGCGTGTTCGCCTTCGGCCCGGTCGCGGACGTGTCCGGCTACGGCGAAGGCATGCTGCCGGTGGCATTGGACAACGAAGCGGCGATCCGCCTGCGCTCGCCGGTACATTGGACCGCGTCGATCCGCAGCCCGGTGTTCGTGTTCGAAGGCGACCACGATGCCAACACCGAAGACCTGCTGCTGTTGCGCAAGCTCAATCAAAGCCCGCAGGCGAAGTATTTCCTGATCCCGCGCGCGACCCACTTCAGCACCCTGGCGCCGGCCAATGAGTTGATCGCGAAGAAGATCATCGCCGATCGCGGCGAGCGCAGCGATATCGGGTTCAGCGAGGCGGAGCTTTCGCAGTTGCTTCCGTAAGCGATCTCGGTCGATCGCTCGGCCTATGCGTGAGCGCAGCCGCTGCGCTCACGCGCCGCGCCTGCAGCAAGGCGCGGCGCCATTGTGGGCTTCAAGATTCAAAAGCCATGCGCGCGACATCGAACCAAGGCGTGCACAGCGTCTGCTGACGTTCGGCCACGGCGAACGACGCGCGCCAGATTTCGACATCGCCGACCTGCTCGGGCGAGTTGAAGTCGGCGTCGGCAAACGCGGCCACGCCCAGGCACCAGCGCAATCGCTTCGGCGCCTGCAGGCCGGGCAATGCGAATTCGAAATGCCCGTTGGACTGCGCGCCCGCCGCGAGCTTCGTCGCCAGCGGCGTGGGCGGCGATACCGGCGCCGGGCGCGGCAACGGCAGGGCGATGTGTTCGAGCACGACGTCGTCGCCGATGCTGCGCAATGTCGGCGCGGCGATCGCGCCGGCTTTCTGCCGGCCGCTCGCGAGCGCATGGCGATCGCCGCGATCGAACACCGCCAACGCCTGCGCGCCGGTGTTGCGCAATCGGTAATCCACCCGCAGCACGCGCTTGGCCGGATCGTAGGCGAAGGACGCGGACAGCTCGGCGCCCTGCCCTTGCACCTGGGTTGTCGCCGCGGCGGCCGATGAGGCATGGGTGGAAGCAGACATGGTCCGGCCGGGCTCCGCGGCGAAACAGGGAGGCGACGCTGCCGCGGCTATGGCCAGCAACGCGATGGGGAAACGGGCTGCAGATTTTTTAAATTTCATACCGCGACTCGGATAAGGGGAACGGTACTGTTTTTGTGGGAGGGGCTTCAGCCCCGATGCTTTCCTTTCAGATCGCCGCATCGGACCGAACAGCATCGGGGCCCAAGCCCCTCCTACAGAGACCTCGCGGCAATCTAAACAAAGCGAAGGCAGCCCGCGGTGAACGCGGGCTGCCTTCAGGCTCCCCTAACCTAACCACAGTGGCAGCGATATTCAGAGCGAGTAGCTCGGCCGGTCCGGCAAGCCGAGTTCGCCGCGCAAGCCGTTCTCGGTCAGATGATCGGGATTGGCCGTGGTCTTGGGCGTGCCGGGATCGCCGTCGAAATCGTAGGCCGGCGCGCTGGTTTCCAGGCCCACCGCCTGACGTTCGGCATTGGGCACCCGGCCGTCGTCCGGACCGGTGCCGCGATAGGTGCCCGGCTGGAAGCTGCCGTTGACGCCGTTATAGGAATGCGACATCTCGTGATACAGCACCACCACCGGCGCCGGGAATTCGGCCATGTGGAACGAGGGGTTGTAACTGATCTGCACGTCGCCGCCCTTGCCCGGCTTGCCGTTGACGATATCGGCGTCGTTGCTGAAGGTCTGGGCGTAGCCGTTCTGCTCGTTGGCCAGTTCCTTGATGGTCACGGTGTTGCCGCGCGCGGCGGCCTTGTCGAATTCGGCCAGCATCTGCTGCCCGTTCGGCGAGCTGCGCAGGAAGTCGATCTCGGCGCCGACGCGCTGCTTGAACGCATCCGAGCCTTCGATGCTCACGCCCTTGCTGGAGCTGATCTCGACGTTGATCACCGTGTTCTTGGCGCCGCCGGCGGCGTTGATCAGGTCGGCCGCGGTCTGCGCGTAGACGGTGTCGGTGCCGGACTGGTTATCGACCGTGTCCTTGCCCGCGCCGGTATAGACCGCGTCGTCGCCTTCGCCGCCGCGCAAGGTGTCGTCGTCCAGGCCGCCGGACAGCATGTCCTTGCCGGCGCCGCCATCGAGCGTGTCGTTGCCCTTGCCGCCTTCCAGGAAGTCCACGCCGTCGCCGCCGGCCAGGCTATCAGCGCCGTCGCCGCCATAGACCACGTCGTCGCCGCTGCCGGCGTCGAGACGATCGTCGCCGCTGTTGCCGAACACATCGTCGCGGCCGGCGCCGGTGCTGATGTCGTCGTTGCCCAGGCCGCCGTCGATGCGATCGGCGCCAGCGCCGGTGGCGATCTTGTCGTCGCCCGCGCCGCCATCGACGACGATGTTGACCTTGACGTTGGAGGCGACGTTGATGGTGTCGTTGCCGGCGCCGCTGCGGATGGTGAGTTCCTGGCTTTCGCCCAGGCGCACCTCGTACTTCTCACCGTTGACGCCGACATCCAGGGTGCCGTCGTCGCGCTGGGTGATCTGCACGTCGTCGTTCTTCGCGCCGGTGCTCAGCACCACTTGGTCGGTGCTGACGTAGGTGCGGCCGCCGCCGGCGTCGGCCAGGGTCTGCTCGCGCGCGATCGAGACTTCGGCGCCTTGATGCAGCGGGTCGATCTGGACGGTCTTGCCGTCGGGCGTGCTGCCCTGGCTGCGCTGCTGCGGATTGGTGTCGGTACCTTCGATGCGGACTGCGTCGCTGGCCGCCGCGCTTTGCGCCGGCGCCAGCAAGGCGGCCGGATCGGCAGTCACCTGCGGCTGCGGATCGAGCAGACGGCTCGGGTCGTTGGCGGCCGGGTTGTCCCAGTAGCTGTCGGCCGGGGGCGGTGCGGGACGGGTGGCATCGAGCTGTACGGACATGTCGGACCTGCGATGGACGGAGTTCGAAGCTCCATAGATACGCAGACGTATGGCCGCATCCAAGCTAGGGCGTACCCAAGCTAGGGTCGGCACCAGGGTCGGCCCGCGGCCGGCGCGGACCGCGGCCGTGGGTTACCAGACTTCCAGTTCGTAGATCCGCATGGCCGGGTCGGCCGGGTCCTGCGCGGGCTGGCTTACCTCCAGGCGCACGTAGCGCGCCTGCACCGGTGCGATGGGATGCGTGCTGACGCCTTCGACGTTGTCGCCGACCTTCACCACCTGTCGCCACGTCGCGCCGTCGGGCGACACCGACAAGGTGAACGCGCGGGTGTTCATCGATGCCGGTTCCGCGCCGGCCTGCGCATGCTTGACCGTGAAGCCGTGCAGCGTGCGCAGCGATTGCAGATCCACCTGCAGCCACGCCGGCTGCTCCAGCGAACAGAACTTGTCGTGGGTTTTGCTGGCAAGCAAGCCGTTGACCGCTTTCTCCGCTTCCTCGCCGGGCTTGCAGATCGTCGAGCCCGTGGTCGGACGTTTCAGCGCCAAGTTAACCCGCGCAGGTTCCAAGGCCTGCGCCGAAGACCCAAGCAAAACCAGACTCACCGCCACACCCCACCCACACCCACGCTTCATACCGATGCCCTCTGCTGCGCCAACCACGCACGTTTGCTTGCCTCAGCCGTCTTGTGGTCGCCGTCGTGGCTCCAACCCGGCGGCATCACCAGATACAGCAACTTGTTCTTCAATCCCGGCGCCTTGGCGATATCGCGTCCCAGCGCATGGAACTCGCCCAGATAGGCATCGAGAAAACTGCCGGGCTTCATCGGCCGGGTGATGCCGTACTCGATGCGCACATCTTCGCGCTGCGGTTGATAGGTTCGAAACACGCGGTCCCAGACGTTGAGCAGATTGCAGAAGTTGGTGTCCATGTAGACCACGTTGCGCGCGTGATGCACGCGGTGATGCGCGGGCGTGAGGATGATCCGGTGCAGGAACCCCAGGCGTCCGTCCTTGAGCGCGTGTTCGCCCAGATGAATGAACTGTCCCCACAGGCCGTCGATGAACATGATCAACAGCAACAGCGGCGGCTCCACCCCGGCCAGGATGCAGATGCTGGTGCGGATCAGGTCCGCGTACGGCGCTTCCAGGAATAAGTGCGCGTAGTTGACCGACAGATTCATCGCCACCGGCGCGTGATGGGTCGAATGCAGACACCACAGCAGCCGCACCTTGTGCGCGAGGTAGTGGTAGACGAAGTGCGCGAACTCCCAGACCAGATAGCCGTAGATCAGCCCCGGCACGCTGATGCCGACCTGGAACGGCGCGTACGGCTGCAGCAGGCCGATGCACAGGGTGACCACGCCGAAGGTCAGGAACGCCGAGATCAGCCGGTTGGCCAGCATGGTCAGGAACGGGAGCTTGTAGTCCTCGAGCTTGAACTGGCGATGGGCGATGGTGCGCAGCAGCTCATAGATCAGCAGGACCGGGATCACCGGATACAGCAATGCCGCCGCGCCGTCGGCGCTGAGCAGGGCCCGGTAGCCACGCTCGGCCAACAGCTCCAGCAATGCGCCCAGGCCGAAAAAGCCGACCAACTCCTGCTGGACATGCCCCCACCACTGCATCGTCGCCCCCGGATTTATATCGATCTAAATCGAGGATAGACAGCCGGGCCGGGCGCCGGCAAGCCGGCGGCCGCGCAGGCGTTGGACGACGGATTTGCGTTTTTTGGACGCCTCCCGGGGCGCCGTCGGACCACGGCGCTCGATCGCGCGTTTCGCCGCCGTTCGCCGCATGAAGACCGGGCTTTGCCGCCGGTTGGACGTTTACGCGCCGGACGGGCCCGCTCCGATCCGCCCGGCCCCTCGTGCTGCAATGCAACAGCCGGCCGCGTAGAATGGCGCACCCCTTTCTTTCATCCGGCCCGCACCTGCGCGGGCCTCAGCAGTCGGAGCACACATGGGTCTGGACCTCGTTCCCACCGGCAAGAACCCGCCGCACGAGCTCAACGTCATCATCGAAATCCCGAAGGACGCCGAGCCGGTCAAGTACGAGGTCGATAAGGCCTCCGGCGCGATCTTCGTCGACCGCATCCTCTCGACCCCGATGCGCTACCCCTGCAACTACGGCTACGTGCCGCACACCGTCTGCGGCGACGGCGACCCGGCCGACGTGCTGGTGGTGCTGCCGCTGCCGCTGATCCCCGGCTCGGTGATCCGCTGCCGCCCGGTCGGCGTGCTGCGCATGGTCGATGAGGCCGGCGGCGACGAAAAGATCCTGGCCGTGCCGGTGGACAAGGTCTTCGCCGGTTACAGCCACATCAACGACATCGACCAGGTCAGCCCGCACTGGCTCGAGCGCATCGGCCACTTCTTCGAGCACTACAAGGACCTGGAGAAGGGCAAGTGGGTGAAGCTCGACGGTTGGGGCAACGCCGAGGAAGCCAAGAAGATTCTGGTGGAGTCGATCGAGCGCTACGCGGCCGAGGCCGACAAGCCGAATTTCTGATCGATTCGCCGCATCGCACGACCGGATGCAAAGGGCCGCCCCGATGGGCGGCCTTTTTTTTGCCGCGCGCCGGGGCCGGCATCAGCGCCGATAGCCGCGCGGTCTGGGC
This sequence comes from Lysobacter sp. TAB13, assembly GCF_052113885.1. Classification (NCBI taxonomy): domain Bacteria; kingdom Pseudomonadati; phylum Pseudomonadota; class Gammaproteobacteria; order Lysobacterales; family Lysobacteraceae; genus Lysobacter; species Lysobacter sp. TAB13. Next base: position 31,231 of record NZ_JBFRDR010000012.1, read on the forward strand.
GACCTGCAAATTGGGACCGCTCTCACGGTCGAACACGCCGATGGCACTTTCTGTCCACATCGAGTGGGTAGGGAGACCGCGAGTGGGCGGCGTTACAACTACTGCCCCTCTCCCGCTTCGATGGGGCTACCGGCTTACCCACCGCACTCAGGAATCCATGCCCATGATCGCAAAGACCGCGCTATCGCTTGCCTTGCTCGCCGGATTGTCGGGTTTCACGGCTATCGCTTCGGCGGAAGAAATGGGGCCCGCTCCCGTCACCGCGGCACCTTCGGCCAAGGCCTTGGGCGGCGTCGAGTTCGCCACCGACAGCAAGTCGAAGGCCATCCGGGCGGTCGATCTGGGGCTGCCGGAACAAGCCGCGCTCACCGCGATCCGAGGCCGTCGCGCCGACCAGGTCAAGAACGGTCAGCCGCTCGAGATCGGCTTCGCCCGCAACGTCGGCCGCAGCCGCATCGACCTGGGAGGCCTGGACTGGGAAACCCTGGCCGACGGTTCGCGCGGCGCGCGCTTCACCCTGACCTCCACCAATGCGGTCGCGCTGCGGGCCGGCCTGCAACTGCGGGCGACCGGCAAAGCCGCCGCCTCGGCGGTCACGTTCCGCTTCGCCGGCAGCGACGGGCGCGTCTTCGCCCAGGGCGGCGGCGCGTTCTCCGGCAAGGCGCCGGGTTGGTCGCCGGTGGTCGCCGGCGACACGATCACCGTCGAAATCGTCCTGGCCGCCGGTCAACGGCCCGATGCTTTCTCGCTGACCGTACCGCAGCTGTCGCATCTGGATATCGATCCGGCCGGCAGCTCGCGCGAATTCGCCAAGGCCTCCGGCGTGGGCGCAAGCCAGGCCTGCGAGCAGGACATCGTCTGCCGCGTCAACCCGAGCGCCAGCTTTGTCGATACGAGCAAGGCGGTGGCGCGGATGGTTTTCACCACCAGCGCGGGGTCGTATCTGTGCTCGGGAACGCTGCTCAACAACAGCAACTCGCCGAAGCGGAATCTGTTCTGGACCGCGGCGCATTGCATCAGCACGCAGACGGTTGCCGACACGCTGCAGACCTATTGGTTCTTCGACGCCACCGCTTGCAATAACGACACCGCCAATCCGAGTGCGGTCACCTTGTCCGGCGGCGCCTATCTGCGCCACGCCGACACTACTCGCGACACCTCGCTGCTGGAGCTGAAGAGCGCGCCGCCGACGGGCGCGTTCTACGCCGGTTGGAACACCGCGGCCATCGCCGCTACCGGCACTTCGATCGAAGGCATCCACCACCCCGCCGGCGATCTCAAGAAGTACTCGCAAGGCACGGTGAAAGGCTTGTCGACGACGCTCGACGGCAAGACGCCGCTCACCCAGGTGGTCTGGAATGCGGGCGTGACCGAAGGCGGTTCGTCGGGTTCCGGGCTGTTTACGGTCAACAGCTCCGGCGACTACCAGTTGCGCGGCGGCCTGTACGGCGGCTACTCGGCGTGCAAGAAAAAGGGATCGCTGGGCCCGGACAAGCCGGACTCGTACTCGCGCCTGGATGGGGTGTGGTCGAGTATTTCGTCCTACTTCTCGCCTTAATCTTTTCTTTGTTCGAACACGGCCCCCTCCTGGGCTCAGGAGGGGACATCCGGCTCGCGGTCTTGGCGAGCCGCGGTAAACGACTGCATGCGGGCAACGCCCGCATGCGAATACTCAGCGGCTCAATGGCCTTTGCCGTTTCCTTTGCCATTTCCCTTGTCGTTGCCGTGTCCCTTGCCGTTGCCGTGCCCTTTCCCATTGCCGCGGAAATCATCGCCCTTCGACCCGCCCTTTCCATGGCCTTTCGACGAAGGATGGTCGTAGCGATACGAATCGTGCTTGGACCCGCCCGGCCCTTTCGAGTGGCCCTTGCCCTTGCCGGGACCGTGATCGGCCCAGTTCACGTGCACGGATTGATCGACCCGGATCGGATAGCCCCAGCGATCGTAGGTGGTCACCGCGCCGCGCTTGAGCGCGTGGAAGGCCGGCGAACCGGGCTTGATGCCCATGCGTTGCGCGACCGCGCCCCAGCCCTGCCCCGGATTGCGGTCGTATTCGCGAACCACGTTCTGGCAAGGCACGCCGAGTGAACGCGCCAGCGCGCAAGCGTAGTAGACATCGCCCGGCGCCCAACGCCGGCGCTGCAACAACTCTTCGACGTAGGACCGCGGCGCGCCGTAGTAGCCGCTGACCTCATCGACGAAGGGTTCCGGATAACGCCGTCCGTAATCGTTGATCTCGCCCAGGCGCGTATCCACCCAGACATCGCCGGTGCGTATGTTGTAGCCGATGGTTTGCGCCTGCGCCGTCGCCATCAAGCTCAGGCCAAGCAGCGCAGTGAGCGCGCAGCGCTTTAGAAGTTTCATCGTGACACCTCGTCGTGGTGCGTGTGGTCCAGGACATGCGAAAAACCGCGCCGATGCCCGCAGGCGCCCGCGTCCATGCTTGAAGTTCTGCCCCTGTGTCCGATCTTAGCGCGAAGCGCCGGCCCGGGCGGCGACGCCGGCTTCACAGGTCAATTCTCGCCGTGCTTTATGTAGCCGTTGCTCGCCGACCGCGCACGGGTCTTTTCTTCCGCGTCGATCCGCAGCGTCCGACCGACCGTCAGGCCCGAGTAGGCCCATAGGACATAGAGGACTTGTTCGAGCAGCGAGCCGTTCGGCGCATCCAGACTTTGCTCCGCCATGGCGGACAAGGCCGCAAGCGAGGCCGCGGCCAGCAGTTGCGCCAAGACGACCACAAAGAATGCATGCAAGTACGGCCAGGCCGCCTGGACCCGCCCCAGCCTGGCGAACACCGCGATCACGACCACGGCAGTGATGAAGTTTTCGAGCCCCAGATAGAGGACCGAGGTCAGAGCCGATTCATGACCGGTAAGCGTTGGAGCCAACGCCCCAATCGCTACCTGCGACACCAGCAGCAACAAGGCGAACTTGAAGATTCTGAGGATATTCAAATTAAGCGCCGCCGTGCGCAAGGGCGATGCCCCGCATCTTAGTGCACGGATCGCCTCGCGGCGACGAACCCGACCGGCAAGACGGCGACCGACAAAAAACTACGGCCCCTTTTGGGGCCGTAGTCGTATTGCGGTACTGCCTGACTTCTTATCAGAAGCGCTGGGTGTACTTCATGTACACGAAGCGGCCGATGTCGAAGCTGCCGTTGTAGCTGAAGCTGCTGTTCGGCTGGCTGTACATGGTCTGGCCGATGTGGTCGAACACGTTGTTCGCGCCCAGCGAGACCGTGGCGTTCCACGGGGTGTTGTAGCGGACCTGCACGTCGTGGAAGGTGTTGGCGCCGACTTCACGCACCGGCACCGCGCCCTTGTACGCCGAACGGTAGCCCGGCTTGTCGCACTCGGCGCCGCCGTTCAGATCGTACGAGCACTCTTCCTTCAGACCCGAGTAGTAGCGGATGCCCCAGCTCGCGCCGAAGTCGCCCCAGCTCCAATCGGCATTGAAGTTCGAACGCACGCGGAAGTTGCTCGCGCCGTCGGCGACCCAGCTGGAACGCTGCTCGACCGGAGTCGTGGACTCGTTGTCGCGCTTGTATTCCAGGTAATCGACGTAGGTGGTCTTCCAGGTGAAAGCGAAGTTGCCGTAACGGGTGTCGGCCAGGCGGTAGGAGATGCCCAGGTCGTAACCCGCGGTTTCCTGGTAGCCGGCGTTGATCAGGTTACGGGTGACGCCGACGACTTGGCCGAGGTTGTCCGGATCGGTGTCGCGGATGAAACGACCGCAAGCCGAATCGATACCCAGGATGTAGCAGTTGTTCAAGATCGAGGAGACGGTCTCAGCCGCGATCACGTCGTCGATCTTGATCTTCCACCAGTCCAGGCTGATGTCGAAGCCGTTGAACCAGCTCGGGCTGTAGACGAAACCGACGGTGGTGGACTTCGAGGTTTCCGGCAGCAGGTTCGGGTTCGAACCCGACAGGAACGAGCTGTCGGACTGAGCGTTCGGACCGGTCGCCGGCTTGCCGCCGGAAGCGACCTGACGGAAGCCCGCCGGAACGCCGCCAGCGCCGCAACGCGTCGCGACCTGCGGGTTACGCACGGCCGAACCGAACAGCGTGTCGCACGGATCGGTGTAGTTGTCGAAGCTCTCGCTGATGCCGCCGTACAGATCGGCCACGGTCGGGGCGCGGAAGCCCGTCGCGTAGGTGCCGCGGATCAGCAGGTCGTCGATCGGCTTCCACTTCAGGCTGAACTTGCCGTTGGTGGTGTCGCCGAAGGTGTTGTAGTCGGAGTAACGGCCGGCGATGTTGAACGACAGTTCCTTCGCGAAGGCCACATCCGACAGCACCGGCACGGCCAACTCGACGTAGAACTCGTCGAGCGAGTAGCCGCCCTGGGTTTCGCTACCGGCCAGATCGGTGCTCAGACCCGACTGCAGCAGCGCGTCGGGCGAGTAGTGAGCCTCTTCCTTGCGGTGCTCGTAACCCGCCGCGATGCCGAGGTCGCCCGCCGGCAGCGTGGCGAGCACGCCGCTGAGGTTGAGGCTGTAGACCTGGGTCTTGGTGGTCGAGGTGTCGTGGGTCGGCAGGTACAGGAACTTCTGCAGATCCTTGTTGTTCAGCGAACCCGGGGCGTTGACGTCCGGACCCAGCAGCGGGTTCCAGGCGTAGCAGCCGGCGATCGGGTTGGCTTCGGTGCCGCAGCGCGCGACGCCGCTGGCATCGACGAACGACGGGCCCAGCGCCTTCTCGACGTTCGGCAGGAACAGATTGCCGGTGCCGGTCTTGACGCCCTTGTTCTGGTTGTACAGGTAACCGACGTCCCAATCCCACGGCTTGCCGGCGAAGTCGAACGAACCTTCCAGGCCACCGCTGAAGCGATAGGTGGTCAGCTCGGACTTGGTCTGACGCGGCACTTCCCAACCACGGCGGTAGAAATTGGCGTCACGGCCGAGCGGGTTGAACGCGCTGTCGGCCTTCAGGCTCAGGTCGCCGTCATAGCGATCGCTGAAACCGGTCGAGCGGAACGGATAGCCCGCGATCTGCTGGGTCGCTTCGCGATCGGTATACAGCACGTCGGCCTTGGCGCGGACGTTGTCGGTGATATCGAACTCGGCGTTGGCGAACACCGAACGACGCTCCAGACCCGTGGACAGGTACATCTGCTGGTTGGCGTTAGCCTGGTCCAGCAGACCGTTGGTGTCGTGGAAGTTGTTCTTGTCTTTGGTGTTGGTCGTGCCGCGGTTGGCGGTCAGCTGACGGTCGTCGAGCTTATTGTCGGGAGTGCCGTTGTTATCGAACAGCGTGCCCCACTGATTGATGCCGCTCCAACCGTTGCTGCGAACGCCGCCGTTGGGACCACCCAGATCCGGCGTCGGATGCGCGCGGCCCTGCGGGGAGGCAGTGAAGTCGCGGTCGCGTGCATAGACCGGATCTTCCTTGCTGTATTCCGCGCCCAAGGTCACCGAACCGCGCTCACCGGTCTGACCGATGACGAAGTTATAGACTTCCTTCGTGCCGTCGCCCTGACCGTACTGGCCCAGGTACGCGCTGCCTTCCAGGCCGTCGAAACGCTTGCGGGTGATGATGTTGACCACGCCGGCGATCGCGTCGGAGCCGTACAGCGCCGAAGCGCCGTCGGTGAGGACTTCGATGCGCTCGACGATCGAGCTCGGGATCGCTGCCAGGTCGGAGTAGCCGCTGGAGCTGATGCCCATGCGCTTGCCGTCGATCAGCACCAGGGTGCGCTGCGGACCGAGGTTGCGCAGATCGACATACTGGCCGCCCACGTCTTCGCCCGACGCCAACGCGTCAGCGCGCGAGATCGCCGGCGAACCGGTAGCGGTGATGTTCTGGACGATGTCCGCGATGCTGGTGAAACCCTGCTTCTGGATTTCGGCGCGGGTCATCGTGACGACCGGCTGCGAGGTTTCCAGATTCGCCTGACGGATGCGCGAACCGGTGACTTCGATGCGGTCGAGGGTGGTGGGGGTTTTGGAGGCGTCAGCTTCCTGGGCGCCGGCAATCGCCGGGACCAGAGCCGACACTAACGCCGCGGCGATAGCGGACGGCAACAAGCCGTACCGCGCCGAGGGGCGCAGACTGCGATGGTTCATCTATCTCTCTCCAGTAATCTCGTTATGGGCGTGTTAAAACGCCCTGCAAAATTACGTTCGAAGTGGCGATGCTGCTTTGCGGGTGACGCCGGGTGACTTTGCCGAATCAGCCCTCGCGGTCTGGGTCACGTCACAGTAAGAAACGCGCAGCGCGCCTGAAATGTGATGTGTTGGCGTAATTTTTGACCGACAGCGCATTCATCAATTGAATCTCGGCACATATCGCGTCAATTTTGCGTTGAGTGCTCGCACGCTTTGCCGAATCGGCTCGCACAATTTTCGATACGTTTTGTGTGGATCACGTTCTTCGCGATGCGAATGCACGGCGATGAATCGCGCATCGATGACGCGCGGGCGATGTTCAGCGAACTCGTATCTGTCTGCATGCGGTGTCGCTTACGCACGCGAGCGCGGCAGCGATCGCCACGGCGATGATCGAGCGCAACGCGCACGGCATTGCGCCGATGCGAGCCGGATCGAATGGAAAGTGTGTGCGCGCCATCGCGACGACCGCGCCCGGCCTTGCGCCGGACCGGCGCCGAGGCTTCGCTGCGCGCGGGCGCGCAGTCGAAACCTCGGCGGTCTTCATCGGATCGTGTAACTGCCGCGGGGGGAGGCTGGCGGGCACGCGTCTGCGCGATGGATCGGGCAGGCGTACAGCGGGCGCCAGGTGGTGCGGTCTTGCCGGACAACTATCGGTGACTTACGCCGCGATCACCTGCGACGCGCTCACAGACTTACTTCTTTCGTACAACCGCTTGGATCTTTCGTACCGCTTTCGTCCCGACAGCTTGCGCCGTCGCGGGACTCAGCTCGCCATCGCCAACTTGCGCATCGGCGCCACCGCCGGCTTGGCCGACTCGAGCTTGGCGCTGGCCGCGGCGCTGCGGTAACGCGTGGCCGAGGTGCCGAAGCGGGCGCGGAAGGCGCGAGCGAAGCTGCAGCAGTTGTCGAAACCGCTGGCGGCCGCGACTTCGCCGATCATCATCGAGGTGTTCTTCAACAAGTCCGCCGCGTGCTCCAGGCGCATGCGCGCCGAAGCGGCCTGCGGGCTTTCCTCGTACAGGCTGTGGAAGGTCTTGGAGAAGTACCAGCTCGAGAAACTGGTCAGCTCGGCCAGCTCGCTGATGCGCACGACGCGGTCGCAGTTGCCTTCCAGGTACAGGCGGGCGCGTTGCAGACGGCCGAACACCTGGCGCTTGCGGCTGCGCGAGCGGCCCGGGCAACGCTGGATGCGGGCGGTCAGGTCGCGCTGGACGCCGGCCAGGTGCAGCAGGATCGGACGCAGGGCGTTGATGTCGAAGCCGGTATCGGCCTCGCCGCCGCGGGCATGGGCCTGGCGCCACAGGCGCAGGGCGATGCGGGCGTCGTGACGGCTCATGCGGCCGCGGCCGGCGTACAGGCTGCTGTCGGCCAGGCGGGCCATCGACTTGATCGCGTCGGCGGTCAGGTTCAGACCGATGCACACGCCGTAACGGTCGGCCTGCAGGACCGGCTTGGAGTCGCGCTCGAACGCGATCCAGTCACCGCGCTTGAGGCGGAACTTGCCTTCTTTGGCCTCGACCCAGGAGCTGCCGCGCAGCTGTACCCAGATCGAGAAGTGAGTTCCGGACAACTGGGCGCTGCCCAGTCGCGAGACGCCGACGCAACTTGCCTGAACGGACAGATCCTGAGCGTCCAGCTGCAGAAGCTGTCCGCGATCGGCCCACAATGCTTGCTCCATTGGTCCACCTCATTTGCGGGGAATGAGGTTTTTATTTGCCTGAGCAACGAACCCGGTGCCGGAAATTTGACGGAGAGTTAGACGAATTCGGAACGACGTCACAACCGAAGCTTTTCCGAAAGAGGTTTTTACTTTCGAATCAATTAGTTGAGCCAGCCCGGAACGAAGGTCTTCGGCTCTTCGGGCAGATCCATGTAACCGATATCGGCGCCGTCCCACTTCGCCAGCGACAAATACACGGTGTCGCCGCGCGGGCTCAGGCTGAATCCGTTGGGGGCCGAACGCCGGCTTTGGTCCAGGCACAGCACCGACGGCGGCAACTGCGGGGAGGCGATCCGGCGCAGCATCGCCAGGCAGGTCGGTTGCTGGTCCAGGTAGCGCAACTCGCCGGTTTCCGTCGCCACGTCCCACAGCCGGTAGCGCTCGGCGACCGGTTCGCTGTCGTCGATGCGACGCACGCTGGACGCGGTCAGGGCCAGATCGGACTGCCACAGGCCGGTCTGGGTCTGGCGGGTGAACAGCAGGCGGTTGCGGGCGCCGTCCACCCGGACCTGGGAGATGTCGTCGATGGCGCCGGCCAGGCGCCACGGCGTGCGCTGGCGGTCGAACAGGTTCAGGCGCAGGCGGCCGTCGCCGACGCTGGTCAGGATCAGCAGCCGGCCCGGATCGGACGGTTGCAGCGCCTGCACCGGCTCGCCGGCGGGAATCGGCAGGCGGTTGACCCGGCCGCTGGCGGGGACGATCTCGTAGACCACGTTGCGACCGTCGGCGTCCGGCCCGACCACGGTGACGCGGGTGCTGTCGGCCGACCACGACGCGGCGTAGCGCGTGCCCGGCTGCACGCCCTGCAGCATGCGCAGCGAGTCGGGCTGATCCAGGTCGGCCCACCACAGATGGTTGCTGCCGGAGCGGTCGGAGAAGAACACGATCTGGCGGCCATCCGGCGCCACCATCGGCAGCATGTCGCGCGCCGAGGACGGGAACAGCGGATCGACCACGTGCACCGCGCCCTTGCTGCTGTCGCCGAGCACGACCCGGAACAGGCCGAAATACGGTTTGCGCTGGACGAAGGCCGCGGCCGGCCGCGCCGCCGCGACCGCCGGCGCCTGCGCCGATTCGATGCCCAGGTCGCGGGCCTGGCCGGTTTCCAGGTCCAGGCGGAACATGCGGGTATCGCCGTCGATCATGCGGCCGAACAGGATGCTGCGGCTGTCGGGCAACCAGTCCCAGCCGCGCACGTCGGCGCTGAGCTGGCTCAGGCGCTCGGCGGTGCCGCCCTCGGCCGGCAGGCGCCAGAAGTCGCCTTGCGGGTTGTTGCGCAGGAACACGATCCAGCGGCCGTCGGGCGAGAACCGCGGCGACAGATCGACATTGCCGGCGCCGGGGCGATACGGCACCGCGCGCCATTCGCCGCTGGCCAGATCCAGCACGCGCATGCCGACCAGGCCCTGCGCGGTGAGCATGCTGCCGAAGATCAGGCCGCGGCCGTCGGGGGTCCATTCGAAGGTCGGCGGGCTGCGCGGATCGCAGGTGCCGATGTCGCGCTCGGCGCCGCCGTTGGCGGCGATCATCAGCACTTCGCAGGACACGCCCGGCTCGACCCGCAGGAATGCGATCGAACGGCCGTCCGGCGACCAGGACGGGGCGCTGTCCTCGGCCAGACCGCTGGGCCGGGTCAGCTGCCGCGGCGGGGTCTGGTCGGTGGTCTGAACCAGGATCGCGGTGCCGCGCTGGCCTTCGGGCACCGCCACGTAGGCGACCAGGGCGGCGTCGGGCGACAGGGTCGGGGCCAGCTCGAAGCCCGGCATCGAGGTGATCAGGCGATACGGCCGGGCCGCGCCGGCGATCCTGGCCGGGTCCAGCGGCGCCACGGCCGCGCCGGACGCGCTGGGCTGCCGCGCCATCGACCACCAGACCAGACCGGCGACCAGCGCCACCACCGCCGCGATCACCCCGAGGATGGAATGCCAGGTGCCGCGCGGCCGCGCCTGGAGCGGCAGCGGCACCGGCTCGACGTGCTCGTCGATCCGCGCCGTCTCGGCGCCGTGGCCATTGCCGTTACCGGCGCCGATCAGCTCCACGTCCACGGCCGGCTCGGCGTCGTGCGCCGGGGTCGCCTCCGGGCTCAGCCACTCGACCTTGGCCAGCAGGCGGTAGCCGTTCTTGGCGATGGTTTCGATGTAGCGCGGATTGCCGCGGTCTTCGTCGAAGGCCTTGCGCAGCTGGGTGACGGCCTGGGTGACCACGTCATCGGTCGGCAGCGTATCGGGCCAGACCTCGGCCAGCAGCGCGTCGCGGCTGACCACGCGGTCGGCATGATCCACGAGCACGAGCAACACGCCCATCGACTTGGGCGTGATCCTGCGCGGCCGACGCGCCCCGGGCGCGCGGATCTCGCGCAGGGGAATATCGACCACGCAATCGCCTACCCGCAGATGTTCGGCGGGCAATGGCGGCGTCGATGGCTCATGGAGTCGCGGCATGAATCCTGCTAATGGTGCGCACTTGCCTATTGCCGGTCATGTGCCTGAACGCATAGGCGACACGAAGGGCGAATCGACATATCCGGCATAGCGCGATGGCGCGATCGGAAAAGCGCGCCGATCTTTCTTGTTCTAGCCGCCATTCTAACGTCCGCGAAGCTGAGCCGAGGCTGTTCGAGCGTCGCAGGTGCCATTACGTGCGGTAAAAGGCTGAAACGTATCGTTCCAAAACACGCAAAAATGCGTGTGTTTATGTGTAACCCATCGCGATATCTGCGCTGATTCGTTTCAGCGCCGTTCATGCCGGAGCATCGTCAGCCCGATCAGGCGCGACACCACGGCGGCGATATAGCCCACGCCGGCGAACTGCTCGAACATGGTCAGCACGCGCGCCGCCGGGCTCATCGGCAGGATGTCGCCCAGGCCGACCGCGGACAGATTGGTGAAGCTCAGGAACAACAGTTCGATCCAGGTGCGCGGCTCGCCGGGCCGCTCGGCGCCGACGAAACTGCCCGGATACCAGGCCTGGCAGACCAGGAAGGCGTACGCGAATCCCCACGCCAGCAAGGTGAAGGTCGCCCCGGCCGCGAACAATTCGTCGGCGGTGACCTTGTGGTCGCTCATCATGTACGCGATCAACGCGCCGGCCGCGTAGAAATACACCGCCGCTTCCAGCGCCGAGGACAGCACCAACAGGCCGGGGCTGGCGATGAGCACCGACAGCACCGACAACGCGAACGCCGGAACCGCCAATATCCACGCGATCCATTTGATCGCCGGGCTGCGATTGACCACCCACACCGCCAGCGCCAGCACCAGCACGCCGAACGCGCCGAACACCACGCGTCCGTGGCCGCCGGGTTCGAACAGCGGATACGCCAGCATGCTCAACAACTGCGCCGCGAGCAGGAAGGCGGACGGATGCCGGCGCGCGAGGGCGCGCCATTTCAGGCTGGCGTAGCTCAGATCGCTCATGCGCGGAAGTTTGCAGGACTTGGGGGGCGGCGGACAGTGGGGCGGGTGGAGCAAATCCCCCTCGATCCCCCTTTTTCAAAGGGGGAAGTCCTTCGGGTTGGGGCGTGGGGATTTGGCGACGGTTTCGCGTCTCGACGCACTTCACGCCGCAGCGGCTTGTCTTCCCCCTTTGAAAAAGGGGGATTGAGGGGGATTTGCTTCACCCACAAAAACAAAACGCCCGCGCGCGCCAACTCGGCAACGCGCGGGCGTCAGCCCAGCGACAGCTACGCGCGAATCAAGCCCGGCGATACACCTGCGCACCTTGCGCGCGGAACTCGGCGGCCTTCTCGGCCATGCCCTCGTCCAGCGCCGCGGCTTCTTCCACGCCGTGTTCCTTCGCGTACTCGCGCACGTCCTGGGTGATCTTCATCGAGCAGAAGTGCGGCCCGCACATCGAACAGAAATGCGCGACCTTGTGCGCGTCCTTCGGCAAGGTTTCGTCGTGGTACTCGCGCGCGCGCTCCGGATCCAGGCCCAGGTTGAACTGATCCTCCCAGCGGAACTCGAAGCGCGCCTTGCTCATCGCGTTGTCGCGCGCCTGCGCGCCCGGATGGCCCTTGGCCAGATCGGCCGCGTGCGCGGCGATCTTGTACGCCATCAGGCCTTCGCGCACGTCCTGCTTGTTCGGCAGGCCCAGGTGCTCCTTCGGCGTGACGTAGCACAGCATCGCGGTGCCGAACCAGCCGATCATCGCCGCGCCGATCGCGCTGGTGATGTGGTCGTAACCCGGCGCGATGTCGGTGGTCAGCGGGCCCAAGGTGTAGAACGGCGCTTCGCCGCAGACCTCGAGCTGCTTGTCCATGTTCTCCTTGATCAACTGCATCGGCACGTGGCCGGGGCCTTCGATCATGGTCTGCACGTCGTGCTTCCAGGCGATCTTGGTCAGCTCGCCGAGCGTTTCCAGCTCGCCGAACTGGGCTGCGTCGTTGGCGTCGGCGATCGAGCCCGGACGCAGACCGTCGCCGAGCGAGAAGGCCACGTCGTAGGCCTTCATGATTTCGCAGATGTCCTCGAAGTGCGTGTAGAGGAAATTCTCCTTGTGATGCGCCAGGCACCACTTGGCCAGGATCGAACCGCCGCGCGAAACGATGCCGGTCACGCGCTTGGCGGTCAGCGGCACGTAGCGCAGCAGCACGCCGGCGTGGATGGTGAAGTAGTCCACGCCCTGCTCGGCCTGTTCGATCAGAGTGTCGCGGAAGATTTCCCAGGTGAGTTCTTCCGCGCGGCCATCGACCTTTTCCAGCGCCTGATAGATCGGCACCGTGCCGATCGGCACCGGCGAATTGCGGATGATCCACTCGCGGGTTTCGTGGATGTGCTTGCCGGTGGACAGGTCCATGACCGTGTCCGCGCCCCAGCGGATCGACCACACCAGCTTCTCGACTTCCTCCGCGATCCCGGAGGACACCGCGGAATTGCCGATGTTGGCGTTGACCTTGGTCAGGAAGTTGCGGCCGATGATCATCGGCTCGCTTTCCGGATGGTTGATGTTGTTCGGAATGATGGCGCGGCCGCGCGCGACTTCGTCGCGGACGAATTCGGGTGTGATGATCTTCTGGATATCGGCGCCGAAGGTGTGACCGGGATGCTGATTGAGCAGGTGCGCTTCGCGGATCGAATCCAGGCGCTGGTTCTCGCGGATGGCGATGTATTCCATTTCCGGCGTGACGATGCCGCGGCGCGCGTAATGCATCTGGGTGACGTTGGCGCCGCCGATCGCGCGGCGCGGCAGCGGACGATTGCCGAAGCGCACGTGCGCCAGCTTCGGATCGTGCTCGCGCTTGCGGCCGAATTCCGACGACAGGCCGGTCAGTTCCTGGGTATCGCCGCGCGCGGCGATCCAGGCCGCGCGCACCGGCGCCAGGCCCGAGGCCAGGTCGATGGTCGCGCCGGCATCGGTGTAGACGCCGGAGGTGTCGTAGACCGCGAGCGGCGCGTTGTCTTCGCCGCCGAAGATGGTCGGCGTGCGCGCCAGTTCGATCTCGCGCATCGGCACCCGCACCTCATGCCCATGAGCGGCATCGGGCGAACCTTGCACATAGATCTTCCGCGAACCGGGGATCGGGCGAGTGACGTCTGCCGACAGCTTGTCGGCTTGCTGGATCAGTTCGGAGGGCACCGCGTTCATTGACTGTCGTCCTGTTGTTCGCTCCAACGGAGCCGGGACGAAGCGGGCGCGCGCAGACGCGGCAAAGCCGGGTCTTGCGAAGCTTCCCTACGGCGGTGTCAACCGCATCAGGTTCGAAGGGACTGTCTCAACCGCCGGCGCAAGCCGCCGCGGTACCCCCGCTTCAGTGCGCATTAGACATGGAAACGCGGGCCGGCGCCAATGCGCGGGCGTTCAGCGGGGGCCGGCGATCCGGGCGCCGGGGCCGCCCGGCGCGATCCGTGAACCCGGACACGGCCGAATTCGACCTGATCCACCCGGTGCCCGCGCCCCCGCCGCCGTGGGGCGGCTGAAGCGCGGGCGTCGAACGCGCGGCGGTCAGTGGCCCGGGTTGGTGTACCAGCCGTAGCAGTAGTTCTGTCCGTTCTTGGTCAGGTAGAAGCGGCTGCAGTTGGTGTCGTAGCTGCTGCCGGTGGCGGTGATGCGATAGCCCGACAGGTAGGCGCCGTTGAGGTGATAGAAGCTGCCGTTCTGTTTAAGCGACCAATGCTCGTGCGGACCGGTCGAGCTGCCGCCGTTGCACAGCGCCTGCGCCTGGGTGTTGGCCGGATTGGCGATGGCGGTGTTGCTGCCGACGTTCGCGCCGGTGTTGTACTGAATGTTCATCAGATGGTAGTAGGTCGTGGACCAGCCGCCGCTGTGCACGATCTCGGCGAAGCACGAGGAGTGGCGCTTGAACGAACCGTTCGCCGACGCCGACACCCAGGTGTTGTTCTGGTTGCTGCCCCAGCCGCCGCCCAGCGACATGTCCAGCGACGACATCGGGTAGTTGCCCGAGCCGGTGTTGGTATGCGCGCCGCCGACATGCCAGCGCGCGCCGCGCGGGAACGGGAATTGCAGCAGGCCGTTGGGCGACAGCGGCTGCACGTCCGGACCGGCCTTGGCGAAGCGCGCCGACGGCGCCTGGGCCTGGCGCGGCTCGTTGAACAAACGGCCGTAGACCAGCTGGAACTCGCCGTCGCCGCTGAGCTTGGCGCTGGCCTGGCTGGCGCCGGCGCGTTCGAACAAGGCCTGCAGCGGATTGGCGCGCGCCAGGGTCACCGCGCCCTTGGCGTCGGGGCCGTCGTTCTCGTACAGCGCCTCGCGCAGGGCCTGGGCGACTTCGCGGGTCTGGCCGTTGAAATCCTTCGCCTTCGCCAACGCGCCGAACGGACGCTTGGCCGCGTCGGCGGCGGCGTGCTTGCGCGTGATCGCGCCGCTTTGCTGCTCCATCAACGCGATCAGCACCTTCGGGCTGATGCCGCTGTAACCGGCCCAGTGCGAGATCGATTCGGCGTGACGCGACAGATGCGGCGCGTTCTTGGCCAGATACGCATCGATGTCGAAGTCGAACATTTCGTCGTACGAGTACACCAGGTCCTCCCCGCTCAAGCCGCGTTCGGCCGCGCCCGCGCCGCCGCCGATCGCGGCCAGCACGCAACACGCCAGCAGTCCCAGTCCCATCTTGGAGAACGCATGATTCGAGCCAGTCTTGTTCGACATCGTCTTGCTCCCGAGGTTTTGATGGGCGGCTCGCTGATAGACCACCGCGTCGTCGTACGCGGACATTCGCTCGCGGCGGCCACCCGGGTTGGTGCGAGCCGCAACGACTCTGACCGCCCGCGCAAGTGCTGTCGTGCGACCGCGGTCAAATCGCCAAAACGCAAATGAGACTGCGGCTGCAACATCCGCACAAGAATGGAATGCGCGTAAAACCCCTGGATTTCAGCGTTCAGCGAGAAACGGTCGCAGCGCACAGATCGCCGCGCGCGCATCGGGCCGACCGATCGTGCGCAAACGGCGGCATCGATGCACGCACATCCATCGCGGCCGAAGCGATGCGCAAACCAAGCGCCGCTAACCGCGCGCCCGAGCGCTCGCGCAAAGCCCGCCGAACTCGCGCATCATGTGCGCACGATCCGGACCGTCGTATCGCGTCGCCCTCTCATGGAATCCATCGCATGAACACGCTGCATCGCCATGTCGCTTCGCTTGCCCTGTCGCTGCTGGCGCCGTTGGCGCAGGCCGCCGACTTCACTCTGGAAAGCCCCGACCTGCGCGAAGGCCAGAGCATCGACAACGCCTTCGTGCACAAAGTCCTGGGCTGCAAAGGCAGCAATACCTCACCGCGGTTGGCGTGGAGCAATCCGCCGGCCGGCACGCGCAGCTTCGCGGTCACCGTCTACGATCTGGACGCGCCCGGCGGTAGCGGCTTCTGGCATTGGCTGGTGGTGAACATTCCGGCGAAAGCCAACCTGATCGATCACGGCGCCAGCACCGCGGGCCTGCCGGCCGGCGCGTTGCAGATCCGCAACGACTTCGGCCAGGCCGGTTACGGCGGCCCGTGTCCGCCGCCGGGCAAGCTGCATCGTTACGAATTCACGGTGTGGGCCTTGAAGATCGACAAGCTCAAGATCGAGCCCAGCGCCGGCGGCACGCTGGCGGCTTTCATGATCAAGCAAAACGCCCTGGGCCAGGCCAAGCTCACCGCGCCGTACGAGCGCCCGCAGGCCGAAGGCAAAAATCCCCTGGCGCCGGTTCGGTGACCTGAGTGCATATCGCCGCCCGGCGGCCGCCTCGCGCCGGGCGCCGCGGCCTTCGCACCGCCCGCACAAATCTTCATCGCCCCTCTTGACGCGCCGCACAACGGCGCGGTATTGCTAGCCCATGCACCCCGCCTTCGCCATCGCCCGCAACGTATCGACCCAGCCGCTCGGCCGGGTATCGAGCGTATGGTCGATGTCGATTACCACTACCGGTACCGGTACCACCTCTTCAGGGGTGCGGACGGGCGTGTCCAGCTAACAGACCACGCCGCTCCGCACCCGAATCCGGGTGCGGGCTGGCCGCCCTACCCCGGACCGGAACGCGGAGCTCCAACAGGAGCTTCACCATGTCGTCCGCCCCGCCCCAAGCCGCTTTCGATGCCCAGCCCGATGCGGCCGTGGCTGAAGAACCACTCGCCAGCGATCTCGACGCGCCCGTAGCCGCCGATCCCGTCGCCCCGGCCCGTCACACGCATAAATTCGGCGGCAGCAGCCTCGCCGACGACGCCCGTTATCGCGTCGCGGTCGGCCTGCTCGACGACGGCTCGCGCGAAAGAGTGGTCGTGGTCTCGGCGATGCAGGGCGTCACCGACGCGCTGGTCGCGCTGGTCGCCAGCGCGCTCGACGGACAGGACTGGGCGCCGGCCTGGGCGGTGTTGCGCCGGCGCCATGTCGAAGCGGCGCAGTCGCTGGACCCGCACGACCGCCACGGCACGATCGAAGCGATCGAAGCCGAGTTCGCGCGCTTGCGCGAAACCATCGACGGCCTGCGCGCGCAACCCGATGACGTCTTGGCCGCGGCGCTGCCGGGCTTGGGCGAAGTGCTTTCTTCCTACCTCATGCACGCCGCGCTCGGCGGCGACACCGCGGGCTGGACGCGGCTGGACGCGCGCGAGGTGCTGGTGGTGCATCCGGGCGAAATGGGCGTCGGCGTGGACTGGGCGCAAAGCCGCGAAAACCTGGATGCGTGGCGCAAGCAACACCGATCGCGCGATGTGATCGTCACCGGTTTCGTCGCCCGCGATTCGCATGGCCGCGACACCACGCTCGGCCGCAACGGCAGCGACTACTCGGCGGCGATCTTCGCCAATCTGTTCGACGCCGACGCGCTGACCATCTGGACCGACGTCGACGGCGTGCTTTCGGCCGACCCGCGCCTGGTGCCCGACGCGGTCTGCCTGCCGTCGATGTCGTACGCCGAAGCCTGCGAACTGGCCTACTTCGGCGCCAAGGTGCTGCACCCGCAGACGCTGGCGCCGGTGCAGCAGCGCGGCATTCCACTGCGCATCCGCAACACCCGCAATCCGCGCGCGCCGGGCACCCTGATCAGCCTGCGCCCGCAAGCCGACGTCGGCACGCCGGTGAAGGGACTGAGTCTGGTCCACGATCTCGCCGTGCTGGAACTGGTCGGCAACGGCATGGTCGGCGTGCCCGGCACCGCCGAGCGCCTGTTCGGCGCGCTGCGCGGCGCCGGCGTGTCGGTGACGATGATTTCGCAAGGCTCCTCGGAGCATTCCATCTGCGTGGTCGTGCGCGCCGATCAGGCCGCGCGCGGACGCGACGCGATCGTCGCCGCCTTCGCCGACGCCATGGCCGACGGCCAGACCCAACATGTCACCGTCACTCCGGATATCTGCGTGCTCGCCGCGGTCGGCGACGGCATGGTCGGCCTGCCGGGCGTGGCGGCGCAGTTGTTCGACGGGCTGGCGAAGGCGCGCATCAACCTGCGCGCGATCGCCCAGGGCGCGGGCGAGCGCAACATCTCCGTGGCGATCGCCGCGCGCGACGCCACCCGCGCGCTGCGCGCCGCGCATTCGGCGTTCTGGCTGTCGCCGCAGTGCATTTCGATCGGATTGATCGGCCCGGGCAAGGTCGGCCGCGCGCTGCTCGCGCAACTGGCCGCGGCGCAGCCGCGCCTGCAGCGCGATGCGCGTCCGCAGTACAAGCTGGACTTGCGCCTGCGCGCGATGGCCGACAGCCGGCGCATGCATCTGGCGCCGCGCGCGATGGCCTTCGAAGACGCCGGCGACAACTTCGCCGCCGACGCCGAAGCGCTGGACCTGGAACGTTTCGCCGCGCACGTGCGCGCCGAGCACATTCCGCATGCGCTGATCGTCGATTGCAGCGGCAGCGACGCGGTCGCCGCCTATTACCCGCAGTGGATCGCCGCCGGCATCCACGTGGTCACGCCGAGCAAGCACGCCGGCGCCGGCCCGCTGGCGCGTTACGAGGCGATCCGCGAAGCCTCGCGCAATGGCGGCCAATTTCGTTACGAAGCTACCGTCGGCGCCGGCCTGCCGATCATCCAGACCCTGCGTTCGCTGCTCGACACCGGCGATGAGCTGACCGAGGTCGAAGGCATCCTGTCGGGCACGCTGGCGTGGCTGTTCAATCGCTACGACGGCCAGACCGCGTTTTCCGAACTGGTGCGCGAGGCGCACGCGCTGGGCTACACCGAGCCCGATCCGCGCGACGACCTGTCCGGCACCGACGTCGCGCGCAAGTTGGTGATCCTGGCGCGCGAAGCCGGGCGGGCCTTGTCGCTCGAGCAGATCGAAGTCGAAAGCCTGGTGCCCGAAGCGCTGCGCGGCGTATCCAAGGAGGAATTCTTCGAGCGCCTGCATGAACTCGATGCGCCCTTGCAGCAGCGTTTCGATGCCGCGCGCGCCGCCGGATTGAGCCTTCGCTACATCGCCCGGCTCGATCGCGACGGCCGCGCCAGCGTCGGCGTGGTTTCGCCGCCGCCGGGACATGCTTCGCTGCACGGCGCCCTGACCGATAATCTGATCCAGTTCCGCACCCGCCGTTACGCGGATAATCCGCTGGTCGTACAAGGTCCCGGTGCGGGGCCGGACGTCACCGCCGCCGGCGTGTTCGGCGACATGTTGACGATCGCGCAAACCCTCGGAGCCCGCGCATGAGCGCTGCGTCACCTTCTTCTCCCGCCCGCTCCGACGACGATGCGATCGCGCCCTCGGCGCAGCAGGTGAGCGCGTTCGCGCCGGCCAGCGTCGGCAACATCGGCGTAGGTTTCGACGTGCTCGGCCATTCGATCCAGGGCCCGCGCGATGTCGCCACGGTGCGGCGCATCGCCGAACCGGTGGTGCGCATCCGCGCGATCCGCGGCGACGTGCCGGGCGCGGATTCGCTGCCGTTGCAGGCCGAGCGCAACACCGCCGGGCAGGCGTTGATCTCGTTGCGCGAAAAGCTCGGGCTGGCGCACGGGTTCGAGCTGGAATTGGACAAGGGCATCGCGCTGGGCTCCGGCCTCGGCGGTTCGGCCGCGTCCTGCGTCGCCGCCTTGGTCGCGGCCAACGCCTTGCTCGCCCAACCGCTGTCGCGCGAGGCCTTGTACGAATTCGCGCTGGACGGCGAATCGGTGTCCAGCGGCAGCCGCCACGGCGACAACGTCGCGCCGATGCTGCTCGGCGGCGTGGTCATGGCGACTTCCACGCGGATGATCGCGCTGTCGGTGCCCGACTGGTTGTACGCGGTGGTGGTGCATCCGGATCAAGTGTTGGAGACGCGCCGCGCGCGCGCGGTGCTGAGCGATCCGTATCCGCTGTCGCAGGTGGTCAAGCAGAGCGCGCACTTGGCCTTATTCTTGACCGGCCTGCAGCGCGGCGATGCGCAGTTGCTGCGCGAAGGCCTGGTGGATCTGCTGGTGGAACCGCGGCGCGCGCCGCTGATTCCGGGCTTCGCCGAGGTCAAGGCGGCGGCGTTGGAGCATGGCGCGCTGGGCGCGAGCATTTCCGGCGCCGGGCCGAGTTGTTTCGCGTGGTTCGAAACCAAGACCCAGGCGCAGATCGCCGCGGCGGCGATGCGCATCGCCTTCGCCGCCGCCGGGTTCGACTCGCGCGCCTACGTCACGCCGGTGGCGGGGCCGCGCGCGGAAGTGATCGGCTCGGTGTGATGGGGGAGTTCGTCGCGGTCAAAAGCAAATCCCCCCTAGCCCCCCTTTTTCAAAGGGGGGAACGCATTCGTGCGCTAGTGACGATGCCTCGCAACCCGCCTATCGCTTCCCCCCTTTGAAAAAGGGGGGCCAGGGGGGATTTGCTTTTCCACCCAGCCCTCCAAAGCCTCTCCCCCTCTGCGAGCCCACTCCATGAATTTCCTGAGCACCCGCGGACGAACACCGCCCACCGCGATCGACCAGGCCTTGTCGGCCGGGCTCGCCCCCGACGGCGGCCTGTACGTGCCCGAGCGTTTCCCCGCGCTGTCGCAACCGCTCGCCGCCGACGGCCTGGACGCCACCGCGCACGCGATCCTCGCGCCCTACTTCGAACGATCGGCCTTGCGCGAATCGCTGCGCGAGATCTGCGCGCGCGCGTTTTCCTTCGACGCACCGCTACGCCCGCTGTCGCAACCCGACGACTGGCTGCTGGAGCTGTTCCACGGCCCCACCGCCGCGTTCAAGGACTACGCCGCGCGTTTCCTCGCCGAAGCCCTGGCCGGCTTGCGCGACGACAGCGCCGCGCCCACCACGATCCTGGTCGCCACCTCGGGCGACACCGGCGCCGCGGTCGCCGCGGCGTTTCATCGCCGTCCGGGTTTCCAGGTGGTCATCCTCTATCCCGACGGCCGCGTGTCGCCGCGCCAGGCGCACGGCCTGGGCTGTTGGGGCGACAACGTGCAAGCCTTGCGCGTGGACGGCGACTTCGACGCCTGCCAGCGCCTGGCCAAGCAGGCGCTGTCCGACGACGCCCTGCGCGCGCAGCGGCCGCTGAGTTCCGCCAACAGCATCAGCCTGGGCCGGCTGCTGCCGCAGGCGGCGTACTACGCGTATGCCGCCGGCCGCCACTACGCCCAGCGCGGCGAGCCGCTGAATTTCATCGTGCCCACCGGCAACCTCGGCAATGCCTGCGCGGCCTTCGTCGCCAAGCGCATGGGCCTGCCGATCGGCGAGATCCGCCTGGCCACCAACGCCAACGACACTTTGCCGCGCTATTTCGCCGGCGCCGACTATCTCGTTCAGCCGACCCAGGCGACCTTGGCCAACGCCATGGACGTAGGCGCGCCGAGCAACTTCGAGCGACTGCGCTACTGGCATCGCGACGACGCCGAACTGCGCCGCGCCACGCAGGCGCAAAGCATCGCCGACGCCGTCATCGTCGACACCATCCGCAACGCGCCGCAACGCCACGGTGTGGTGCCCTGCCCGCACACCGCGACCGGCCTGCATCTGCTGGAAACGCTGCGCGCGCAAGGCGACGAGCGGCCGTGGGCGGTGGTCGCCACCGCCCATCCGGCCAAGTTCGAAAGCATCGTCGAGCCGCTGGTCGGGCATGCGGTCGAGCCGCCGCCGGCGCTGGCGGCGTCGCTGGCGCGGCCGGCGCAGGCCGAGCCGATGGCGGCGGATTACGACACGTTGCGCGCTTTCCTGGCCGATCCGGCCCACTGACAGCGCCACCGCGCATGTGAACGTGCCGGGCGCGGGTATCGCCTCGCCCACCCGGCCGGATCGCTCCCCCGGCGCGAATCGACAGCGTCGCCGCGGACGCTGGAATCGTCCCGATGCAGCCGGGCGGCGGCATGTCCGCCCGGCCACGACCGCGCTCACACCTCGGCGCCGGTCAGATGCAGGGCAGCATTCGCGCGTCTTGCGCCCGATTAAGGTTGCGGCCCTCCACTGCGACACAGCGATTCGATCCGGTCCCGCGTGCGCGTTCTCGCCGCCGTCGTAACTACGATCACGAACCGCGACGATTTCGCAGGAAACTATTGACAAGCCTTGGACGGCCATGGTCTTCTCGACCCCATGACGCAGCGCAGCAACCACTCGCAGACGACTTCGCTCCAGGCCGCCAAGGCCTCGAACGACGCCGCGCGCGTCTTGCTCCGCCTTGCGCCCGCAATCGCCACGACCATTCTCGTACTCGTACTTATTACCGGGTTTATCAGCGCGGGAAGCGGGTTCGTGTAGAAAAACACACAACCCAAGGTCGAAAGAACCTGAACCCCGCGCCCCAAAGGCGCGGGGTTTTTCGTTTTACAGCCCTGGGTTCCTGAAAACACCGCGCGCGGACGTGCGGGCACTGCGAAGGATTCGCAGCAAAGGAATCGATGTACGTGAGAAGCAACGCCATCAAGCAAGGCCCGGCCCGAGCCCCCGCGCGCGCGATGCTGCGCGCCACGGGCCTGGACGACGCGGCCATCGCCAGACCGCTGGTTGCCGTCGTCCACACCTGGTCCGACGTCTCGCCTTGCAACATCACCCTGCGCGATCTGGCCCAGCACGTGCGCCGCGGCGTGCACGACGGCGGCGGCACGCCGATCGAGTTCAATACCATCGCCGTCACCGACGGCATCGCGATGGGCACCGACGGCATGCGCGCGTCGCTGGCTTCGCGCGAAACCATAGCCGATTCGATCGAACTGGCCGTGTCCGGCCACTGCCTGGACGCGATGGTGTTGCTGGTCGGCTGCGACAAGACCATCCCGGCCGCGGCGATGGCCGCCGCGCGACTGGATATCCCGACCGTGATCCTCTACGGCGGCACGATCATGCCGGGCCATTGCCCGTCGAAGAAAGGCCAGAGCGACGACAAGCCGCTGACCGTGCAGGACGTGTTCGAAGCGGTCGGCGCGCATTCGGCCGGACGCATCGACGACAGCGAACTGCATCGCATCGAATCGCACGCCTGCCCCGGCGCCGGCGCCTGCGGCGGCCAGTTCACCGCCAACACCATGGCGATGGTGCTGACCTTCCTGGGCCTGTCGCCGCTGGGCTACAACGACATCCCGGCGATCCACGAAGACAAGCCCGAAGCCGCGCGCCTGTGCGGCGAACTGGTCATGCAGCAACTGCGCAACGGCGGCCCGACCCCGCGCACGCTGCTGAGCGTGGATGCGCTGCGCAACGCCGCGCGCGCGGTCTCGGCCACCGCCGGTTCGACCAACGCCGCGCTGCATCTGCTGGCGATCGCGCACGAAGCCGGCGTCGCCTTCGACCTGGAAGAATTCGAAGCCGCCGCGCATACGCCGGTGATCGCCGACCTGAAACCCGGCGGACGTTACACCGCCGCGGAAATGTTCGAATTCGGCGGCGCGGCGCTGGTGGCGCGCGAGCTGAAGACGGCCGGTCTGATCGAGGATATTCCCACGGTCACCGGCCGTTCCTTTTTCCAGGAGCTGTCCGAAGCGGTGATGGCCGATGTGCAGGACGTCGTGCGTCCGGTCAACGATCCGATCAAGCCGCGCGGCGGTTACTCGATCATCTACGGCAACCTGGCGCCGGAAGGCTGCATCCTCAAGCTGGCCGGCCACGGCCGCGAACATTTCGAAGGCCCGGCGCGGGTGTTCGATTCGGAAGAAGCCGCCTTCGCCGCGGTGCAGGCGCGGCAGATCCAGGCCGGCGACATCGTGGTGATCCGCTTCGAAGGCCCCACCGGCGGCCCGGGCATGCGCGAAATGCTGGCGGTGACCGCGGCGCTGGTCGGCCAGGGCCTGAGCAACGACGTGGCCTTGATCACCGACGGCCGCTTCAGCGGCGCCACGCACGGCTTCATGGTCGGCCACATCTCGCCGGAAGCCGCGCACGGCGGGCCGATCGCGCGCCTGCGCGAAGGCGACCGCGTCAGCATCGACGTCAAGACGCGCAAGTTGGACGTCGCCGCCGATCTGTCCTCGCGCGAGCCGGCGCGGATCACGCCGCGCGTGACCACCGGCGTACTGGCCAAGTACGCGCGACTGGTCGGCTCGGCCTCGCAGGGCGCGGTGACCGCGCCCGGCCCGCTGCAATCGCCGCCGGCGAAAAGAATCGAAGCCACCCTAATCGAAGAACCCGCAACCGAACCCGCCTGATCGTCACTAACTCCTCACTCCTCTCAACTCGTTCCTCCCCTCCGAGACCACAGACATGACCGCAACGACCTTCCGCCCCAAGATCGCCATCGTCGGCTACGGCAGCCAAGGCCGCGCGCACGCGCTCAACCTTCGCGATTCCGGCTTCGACGTCACCGTAGGCCTGCGTCCGGGCGGCCCGACCGAGCTGAAGGCCAAGGCCGACGGCTTCACCGTCAAGACCCCGGCCGAAGCGGTCGCCGAAGCCGAACTGGTCGCGGTGCTGACGCCCGACATGGTGCAGCCGCAGCTGTATCGCGATGTCATCGAGCCCAACATCAAGCAAGGCGCCTGCCTGCTGTTCGCGCACGGCTTCAATGTGCATTACGGCCAGATCGCCCCTCGCGCCGATCTCGACGTGGTGCTGGTCGCGCCGAAGGGCCCGGGCGCGCTGGTGCGCCGCGAATACGAAATCGGCCGCGGCGTGCCCAGCGTCTATGCCGTGCATCAGGACAAGACCGGCCGCGCGGAAGAGTTCGCCCTGACCTACTGCGGCGGCATCGGCGGCGCGCGCCAGAACGCGATCAAGACCACCTTCAAGGAAGAAACCGAAACCGATCTGTTCGGCGAACAAGCCGTGCTGTGCGGCGGCGCGACCAAGCTGGTCCAGGCCGGTTGGGAAACCCTGGTCGAAGCCGGTTATCAGCCGGAAGTGGCCTACTACGAATGCCTGCACGAACTGAAGCTGATCGTGGATCTGTTCTATGAAGGCGGCGTCACCCGCATGCACGAGTTCATCAGCGAGACCGCGCAGTACGGCGCGCTGACCCGCGGCACCTACATCGTCGATGACCACACCAAGGCGCAGATGCGCAAAGTCCTGACCGAAATCCAGGACGGCACCTTCGCCAAGCAGTGGATCGCCGAATACGCCGCCGGCAACGCCAACTACAAGGCGCTCAAGCAGGGCGACCTGGAGCACCCGATCGAAGCGGTCGGCAAGAAACTGCGCGCCAACATGAAGTGGCTGGACAACGCGCCCAAGGCGCAGACCGCCGCTCCCGCCGCCACACGCGGCGAACGACAGGAAGAGGCTGCCTGATGAACGGTGCCCGCTGGCTGGTGCAAGCACTGGCCGCAGAAGGCGTGGACGTTCTGTTCGGTTATCCGGGCGGCACGATCATGCCTTTCTACGATGCCCTGCACGGGTCGGACCTGAAGCACATCCTGGTCCGTCACGAGCAAGGCGCGGCTTTCGCGGCGAACGGCTACGCCCGTGCCAGCGGGCGAGTCGGCGTTTGCGTAGCCACTTCCGGACCCGGCGCGTCCAACCTGGTCACCGGCATCGCCGACGCGATGCTGGACTCGGTGCCGATGGTCGCCATCACCGGTCAAGTCGCGACCACGCTGATGGGCACCGATGCGTTCCAGGAACTGGACGTGTTCGGCATGACCATGCCGATCGTCAAGCACAGCTTCATCGCGCGTAAGGTCGATGACCTGCCGCGCATCGTCGGCGAAGCCTTCCGCCTGGCGCGTTCGGGCCGTCCCGGCCCGGTGCTGATCGATCTGCCCAAGGACGTGCAGAACCAGGACGCCTCGCATCTGCCCGCGCACGTGCCGCTGCCGACCGATCCGGTGCCGGCCGCGGCCGACGCTGCGTATCACGAAGCCGCCGCGCTGATCGCGCACGCGCGCAAGCCGCTGGTGTACGGCGGCGGCGGCATCGCGCTCGGCGATGCGGTCGAATCGTTCCGCGCCTTCGTCGAAGGCAGCCAGATTCCGTCCGTGCTGACCTTGAAGGGACTGGGCGCGCTGCCGGCCGATCACGCCCTGAACCTGGGCATGTTGGGCATGCACGGCAACCGCGCGGCGAATCTGTCCGTGCAGGAATGCGATCTGCTGATCGTGGTCGGCGCGCGTTTCGACGACCGCGCCACCGGCAAGCTGGCCGAGTTCGCGCCAAATGCGCGCGTGGTGCACATGGATCTGGACGCCTGCGAGATCGGCAAGCTGCGTCACGCCGACGCCGCGGTCAACGGCGACCTGCGCCGCTCGCTGGACGCGCTGACGCCCCCGGTCACCGCGCAACTTCAGGCCCGCAACGGCGCCGCGCGCCGCGCCTGGCGCGACACCTGCCTGCAGCGCAAGCGCGAATGCGCGCCGCGCTACGACGCGCCCGGCGAAACCGTGTACGCGCCGGCCCTGCTGCGCCGCCTGTCGGAACTGGCGCCGGAAGCCATCGTTTCGTGCGATGTCGGCCAGCATCAGATGTGGGTCGCGCAGCACTGGCAGTTCAACGATCCGCGCAAGCACCTGACCAGCGGCGCGCTGGGCGCGATGGGTTTCGGCGTGCCGGCCGCGTTGGGCGCGCAGTTGGAAAGCCCGCAGGCGCAGGTGATCTGCGTCAGCGGCGACGGCTCGTTCCTGATGAACGTGCAGGAGCTGGCGACCATCGCGCGCTATCGCCTGCCGGTGAAAATCGTGCTGCTCGACAACCAGGCCCTGGGCATGGTCCGGCAGTGGCAGGAGCTGTTCTTCGAACGCCGCTATTCCGAGATCGACCTGTCCGACAACCCGGACTTCTGCGCACTGGCCGCCGCGTTCGGGGTCAAGGCGATGTATGTCGATCGCGCCGACTCGGTCGAGGAAGCGCTGACCTACATGCTGGAAACCCCGGGCCCGGTGCTGCTGCACGTGGCCATCGACCAGGCCGCCAACGTCTGGCCGCTGGTCCCGCCCAATCACAACAACGCGCAGATGCTCGACCCGGAAGCGGGCGACGCCGACGCCATCACCAGCCTCACGCCACCCACCACCGCCGAAAAGGAGGACGCCGATGCGATACCAGCTTGAACTGACCCTGCGCCAGGCCGAAGGCGCGCTGGCACGCGTATTGGGCGCCGCCGAACGCCGCGGTTTCCGTCCGCTCTCCGTGGACGGCGAAGCGCAACCCGACGGCGATCGCTGGCACCTGCGCATGACCGTGGAAGGCGATCGCGCCGACACCGCCCTGCAGAGCCAGCTCGCCAAGCTTTACGACTGTCTTGCCGTTGAGGTTTCTCCATGCAGCTGAACACCGAAATCGCTAATCAACCGGCCGCCACCGAAGCGGCGCATGGGGGCTTTGCGGCTTCCGCGGTTCGTGAGCGGGCTTATGCGCCCAGTCAGAGTGAGGGCAGGTCGACCGGATCTGGGCGTTCTGAGTCCCGGGCTCGGGGTGAAGTCCCGAATCCGACGGATCAACCCGTCATTTGGTTCGACGGTCACTTCATCGCTGGCGACGCGCCCGAAGCCCCGCTGACCACCCACGCCATGCACTACGGCACCGCGGTGTTCGAAGGCATCCGCAGCTATGCCACCTCCGACGGCGGCGCGGCGGTGTTCCGCCTGCCCGAACACATGGAGCGCATGCGCAAGGGCGCGGACATGTTCGGCATCGAGTTCGATGCCGAGCGCGCGACCCAGGCCACCCTGGCGACGCTGCGCGCCAACGGCCATCGCGACGCCTATATTCGTCCACTGGCCTGGATGGGCACCGGCAGCATCGGCCTGGACGTCGATCCGCTGACCCAGCATCTGATGATCGCGACGATGGCGAAAGTCGTGCACCTGGGCGGCGCGCGCACGCGCCTGACGGTGTCGCCGTGGAAGCGCAATCCGGCCACCTCGATGCCGCCGCTGAAGCTCAGCGGCGCCTACGTCAACTCGATCCTGGCCAAGCGCGAAGCCAAGCAGCGCGGCTTCGACGAGGCGCTGTTCACCGACGACAAGGGCTATGTCGTCGAATGCACCGGCGCCAACGTGTTCATGGTCAAGAACGGCGTGGTCACCTCGGTCGATCACCGCGACGCGCTGCCGGGCATCACCCGCGACACCATGATCGAATTGTCCGGCGCTCAATCGCGCGAAGTGACCCTGCACGAGCTGCTGGACGCGGACGAAGTCTTCGTCTGCGGCACCGCCGCCGAAGCCACCGCGATCGCTGTGCTGGATCGCCGCGAGTTCGGCGACAACCCGGTCACGCGCGAACTGGCGGCGCTGTACGGCCGCGTCGTGCGCGGACAGGAAGCGCGTTACGCCTCCTGGCTGACCGCGGTCTGATCATGGACGGCGACGTAGCCCGCATGGCCCAAGTAAGCGCCGCCGACCTGCTGGCGGCGCAAGCGCGGCTGCGCCGCTACCTGGATCCCACGCCGCTGCACCACGCCGAACGTTTCGGCTGCTGGTTGAAGCTGGAAAACCTGCAGCGCACCGGTTCCTACAAGGTGCGCGGCGCTTTGAACGCGCTGCTGGCCGCGCGCGAACGCGGCGATCACCGCACCGTGATCGCCGCCTCCGCCGGCAACCACGCGCAAGGACTGGCCTGGGCGGCGTACCGCCTGGGCGTCAACGCGATCACGGTGATGCCGCGCACCGCGCCGCAGACCAAGATCGCCGGCGTCGCCCACTGGGGCGCGACCGTGCGCCTGCACGGCGACACCTACGACGAAGCCAAGGCCTTCGCGATCGAACTGGCGCAACAACACGATTACCGCCTGCTGTCGGCCTTCGACGATCCCGACGTGATCGCCGGCCAAGGCACCGTAGCGCTGGAACTGGCCGCGTTCGCGCCCGACGTGGTGCTGGTGCCGATCGGCGGCGGCGGTCTGGCCGCCGGCGTCGCGCTGGCGTTGAAGTCGGAACTGCTGTCGGGCTCGGCCGCCGCGCGCCGCGTGCGCGTGATCGGCGCGCAGGTCGAAGGCGTGGACTCGATGGCGCGCGCGCTGCGCGGCGACCGCCGCCTGATCGAACCGGCCGCGACCCTGGCCGACGGCGTGCGGGTCAAGGACCCCGGCCGCCTGACCGAGCGCGTGCTGAGCACGCTGCTGGACGACGTGGTCATCGTGCGCGAAGCCGAGCTGCGCGAAACCCTGGTCCGGCTGGCCCTGGAAGAACACATCATCGCCGAGGGCGCCGGCGCCCTGGCGCTGGCCGCCGGCCGCCGCATTGCCGGCAAGCGCAAGTGCGCGGTGGTCTCCGGCGGCAACCTCGATGCCGGCGTGCTCGCGCGCCTGCTCTCGGAAGTGCGACCGCGCGCACCGCGCCGCCCGCGCCGCCGCACCCGCGACGCCGTCGGTCGCGAAACCGCAACCGTCGAGGCGGACATTTACAAGCTCGCCAACCTGTCATTCGAGCGCAGGGCCACGCAGCCCGACGCCGTCATCGCAAACCATTCCCAGCATCCAGTCGTAACAGAGGAAATTCCCGCATGAACGACTCGCCCGGTCCGGTAACGCCCATTACCGAGGCTTCCCAACACGTCACCATCTTCGACACCAGCCTGCGCGACGGCGAGCAATCGCCCGGCTGCAGCATGACCGCGAGCCAGAAGCTGCGCTTCGCCCACGCGCTGTCGGAACTCGGCGTGGACGTGATCGAAGCCGGCTTCCCGGCCAGCTCCGAGGCCGATCTGGAAGGCACCCGCGCGATCGTGCGCGAAGTGCGCGGCTCCACCCTCGCCACCCTGGCGCGCTGCCATCCGGGCGACATCGAAGCCTGCGCGCGCGCGCTCGAAGGCGCGGCCAAGCCGCGCATCCATGTGTTCATCTCGACCAGCCCGCTGCACCGCCAGCACAAGCTCAACCTGGACAAGCAGCAGGTGCTGGAGCGCGCGGTCGCCGCGGTCGAACAGGCGCGGCGCTATGTCGATGACGTCGAATTTTCCTGCGAGGACGCGCTGCGCACCGAGCACGATTATCTGGTCGAAGTGTGCAGCGCCGCGGTCGCCGCCGGCGCGCGTACCTTGAACATTCCCGACACCGTGGGCTACACCACGCCGGGCGAAATCCGCGCCTTGTTCGAATACCTGCGCGCCAACGTCCAGGGCGCCGACAAGGCGGTGTTCAGCGCGCACTGCCATAACGACCTGGGTCTGGCGGTCGCCAACAGCCTGGCCGCGATCGAAGGCGGCGCGCGCCAGGTCGAATGCACCATCAACGGCATCGGCGAGCGCGCCGGCAACTGCGCGCTGGAAGAACTGGTGATGGCGCTGCGCGTGCGCAACGCTTACTACGGCGCGACCACCCGCATCGACACGCGCCGGCTGGTGCCGACCTCGCGCCTGCTCTCGCGCATCACCGGCATGGTGGTCCAGCGCAACAAGGCCATCGTCGGCCAGAACGCGTTCGCGCACGAGTCGGGCATCCATCAGCACGGCATGCTCAAGCATCGCGGCACCTACGAGATCATGAATCCGGAAGACGTGGGCTGGGCCGAATCGCAGATGGTGATGGGCCGCCACAGCGGCCGCGCCGCCTTGAACGATCGCCTGCAGACCCTGGGTTTCAGCCTGGACGAAGCGCGTTTGAACGCGGTGTTCGCCAGCTTCAAGGCCCTGGCCGAGAAGAAGCGCGAAGTGTTCGACGCCGACCTGGAAGCGCTGGTGTTGGGCGCCGACGCCAAGGCCGGACGCGGCTATCGGCTGGTGCGCGCTCACGTCAGCACCGGCGTCTCCGACGGCAGCCTGCCGACGGCGAGCGTGCAACTGGTCGAGCCCGAAGGCTCCACCGTCAGCGAAGCGGCGGTCGGCGACGGCCCGGTGCACGCCTTGTTCGCGGCGCTGGCACGCGCCACCGGCGTGGCCCTGCGCATCGACAGCTACAACGTGTCCAGCGTGACCACCGGCGACGACGCGCAAGGCCAGGCCAGCGTGACCGCGCGCGTCAACGGCGTGGAGCTGACCGGTTCGGGCACCAGCACCGACATCATCGAAGCCAGCGCGCTGGCTTGGTTGGAGGTGGCTAATCGGGTGCATCGCACGCAGCAGGCGCCGCAGCGGCTTACTGCGACTGCGTGAGCATGCGCACCGGTTCTCGACCACCGCGACATCTGGAAGTCGTCATCCCCGCGAAGGCGGGGATCCAGAGACTTCAGAGTGATGTCGCGATAAAGCCCTGGATCCCCGCCTTCGCGGGGATGACGGCTGAGAGAGTCGGGCGCGACTGAGACAACCAGATTCTGAAGATACGACAAACCGCTCCAGCCATAGCAGCCAAAGCAGAACATCGGACTCCATGACTACCACCTCGCCTCATCCCACCACCTTGTTCGAAAAACTGTGGAACGCGCACCTGGTATCGCCCGAAAGCGACACCGCGCCCGCCGTGCTCTACATCGACCTGCACCTGATCCACGAAGTCACCTCACCGCAGGCCTTCGCCGAACTCGAATCGCGCGGCCTGTCGCCGCGCCGGCCCGATCTGACCAAGGGCACGCTCGACCACTCCACCCCGACCCTGCCGGCCGGCGCCGACGGACGCCTGCCATTCTTCACCGCCGAGGCCGAGCACCAGGTCGATACGCTGCGCCGCAACTGCGCGCGCTACGGCGTGGAGTTGTTCGATTACGACGGCCCGCACCGCGGCATCGTCCACGTGATCGGCCCCGAACTCGGCCTCACCCAGCCGGGCCAGACCATCGTCTGCGGCGACAGCCACACCGCCACCCACGGCGCGTTCGGCGCGCTGGCCTTCGGCATCGGCACCAGCGAAGTCGGCCACGTGCTGGCCACGCAGTGCCTGCTGCAACGCCGCGCCAAGACCTTGGCGATCGAGGTGGAAGGCGAACTGGCGCCCGGCGTGGGCGCCAAGGACCTGATCCTGCATATCATCGGCGAGATCGGCGTCAACGGCGGCACCGGCCACGTCATCGAATACCGCGGCTCGACCATCCGCGCGCTGTCGATGGACGAGCGCATGACGGTCTGCAACATGTCGATCGAAGCCGGCGCGCGCGCCGGCCTGATCGCGCCGGATCAGGTCACCTACGACTATCTCGCCAAGACCCCGCGCGCGCCGCGCGGTGCCGACTGGGACCGCGCGCTCGCGCGCTGGAGCCAGTTCAAGACCGACGACGGCGCGGTGTTCGACCGCCACGTGCATATCGACGCGAGCAAGATCAAGCCGACGCTGACCTGGGGCACGCACCCGGGCCAGGTTGCGGCGATCGACGCGCGCCTGCCGCAGGCCAACGATCCCGACGAAGCCAAGGCGCTGGCCTACATGGGCTTCGACGGCGGCGCGACCATGGCCGGGCGTCCGGTCGATGTGGTGTTCATCGGCAGCTGCACCAATTCGCGCCTGTCGGATCTGCGCCAGGCCGCCGACGTGCTGCGCGGCCGCCACGTGCATCCGCGCGTGCGCATGCTGGTGGTGCCCGGCTCCGAGCAGGTCAAGCGCGAGGCCGAAGCCGAAGGCATCGACGCGATCGTGCGCGCGGCCGGCGCCGAATGGCGCGAGCCGGGCTGTTCGATGTGCATCGCCATGAACGGCGATCTGGTCGGTCCCGGCCAGTTGGCCGTGTCCACCAGCAACCGCAATTTCGAAGGCCGCCAGGGCAAGGGCGCGCGCACCTTGCTGGCCTCGCCGCTGACCGCGGCGGCCTGCGCGGTCGCCGGCCACGTGGTCGATCCGCGCGATTACCTCAACGCCGACGTCAAGGAGGTCGCGTGATGTCCGCTTCCGTCAATCCGCCTTCGAGCACGGAAGGTTTCGTCGAACTGGTATCGCGCACCGTGGTCCTGCGCGAACGCAATATCGACACCGACCAGATCATCCCCGCGCGTTTCCTCACTACTACCGAGCGCAAGGGCCTGGGGCGTTTCGCCTTCAACGATTGGCGTTATATCGCCGACGGCTCGCTCAATCCGGCCTTCGAACTCAACAAGCCGCACAACGCCGGCGCGGCGATCCTGGTCGCCGGGCGCAATTTCGGCTGCGGCTCCTCGCGCGAACACGCGCCGTGGGCCCTGACCGACCTGGGCCTGCGCGCGGTGATCAGCAGCGAGATCGCGGACATCTTCCGCAGCAACTCGCTCAAGAACGGCCTGCTGCCGATCGTGGTCGCGCAGGAGCTGCTGGACGAACTGCTGGAGCAACCGGGCATCGAGCTGCGCGTGGACGTGCGCACCCGCACCCTGCACTTGCCCGACGGACGGGGCGTGCAGTTCCCGCTCGATGCCTTCGCCCAGACCTGCCTGATCGAAGGCGTCGATCAGCTGGGTTATCTGTTGCGCCAGATCGACGCCATCCACCAATTCGAACAACGCCGCGACGCGGCGGTCCACAGTCAACAGGAGCAACACCATGCGCGCTGACATCGTCGTGCTGAAAGGCGACGGCATCGGTCCGGAAGTCACCCACGCCGCGGTCGAAGTGCTGCGCGCGGTCGCCCGCCGTTACGGTCATCAATTCACCCTGCACGAGCATCTGATCGGCGGCGCCGCGATCGACGCCACCGGCGAGCCGCTGCCGGCGGCGACGCTGGAGGCCTGCCAGCGCGCCGACGCGGTGCTGCTGGGCGCGGTCGGCGGGCCGAAGTGGTCCGATCCCAAGGCCAAGGTCCGCCCCGAACAAGGCCTGCTGGCCTTGCGCAAGGGCCTGGGCCTGTACGCGAATCTGCGTCCGGTGCAGCCGCACGCGGCGACCCTGGGCGCATCGCCGATCAAGCCGCACTTGCTGTCGGGCGTGGACATGATCGTTGTGCGCGAGCTCACCGGCGGCATCTACTTCGGCCAGAAGCAGCGCAGCGAAACCACTGCGAGCGATCTGTGCGAGTACAGCGTGGCCGAGATCGAGCGCGTGGTGCGTCGCGCCTGCGAACTCGCGCGCGGCCGCCGCCACCATGTGGTTTCGGTGGACAAGGCCAATGTGCTGGAGACCTCGCGGCTGTGGCGCGAAGTCGCCACGCGGGTGGCGCGCGAGGAATTTCCCGACGTGACCTTGGAGCATCAGCTGGTCGATTCGATGGCCATGCACCTGATCGCCAAGCCGCGCGCGTTCGACGTGATCGTCACCGAGAACATGTTCGGCGACATCCTCACCGACGAGGCCTCGATGCTGGCCGGCTCGCTGGGCCTGCTGCCGTCCGCGTCGCTGGGCGAGGGCAAGGTCGGCCTGTACGAACCCATTCACGGCTCCGCGCCCGACATCGCCGGCCGCGGCATCGCCAACCCCTGCGGCACCATCCTGAGCGCGGCGCTGCTGTTGCGTTACTCGCTGGGATTGAACGCGGAAGCCGAGTGCATCGAACAGGCCGTGTCCGCGGTCCTGGACGCCGGCGTGCTGACCGCCGACCTGGCCCCGGCCGGCGAAGCGGCGACGACGGCGGCGGTGACCGCGGCGGTGCTGGCGCGGTTGGAGTTGCCTTGTCAGGTGGCGGAGTTGCGGGACTGATTCGTCTGCTTCTCCCTTTCCGTTCCCGCTCTGCTCCCTCTCCCGCTTGCCACCCAAGGTGACTTCCTTCGGGGCGCGGGAGAGGGCTGGGGTGAGGGCCCGGGCGCTGGCAAGCGCAACCTAGGCCCGCGCGCACCCTCATCCGCCCTTCGGGCACCTTCTCCCGCGCCCCGAAGGAAGTCACCTTGGGTGGCAAGCGGGAGAAGGAGTCGATACCGATTCTCCCGGCCGCAAGCGGGAGAAGGATCTCCACACAATCTCCAGTAAGTCTGTACCCCTTCCCGACGCCCCACGCGTCGGGATTTTTTTTGCCCGCGCCTTGCCGACCCGGTCACCGCCCCCTCACCCACCATTGATGTGAACCCAGGCAACAATCGCCCGGTAACGCTATGCCATCATCCTGAAGCAACCTGGGTCGGCGACGCGCGGCCCGCAGCCAGACGCGGAGCGCATGACCGAGCAAGTACCCACGGCCGACCTGCTGATCGTCGGCGGCGGCATCAACGGCGCGGCGATCGCGCGCGACGCGGCCGGGCGCGGACTGTCCGTGCTGCTGTGCGAGCGCGACGACATCGCCTCGCATACCTCCAGCGCCAGCACCAAGCTCATCCACGGCGGCCTGCGCTACCTCGAACAATTCGAGTTCGCCCTGGTCGGCAAGGCCCTGGCCGAGCGCAAGCGCCTGCTGCGCATGGCGCCGCACATCATCTGGCCGCTGCGCTTCGTGCTGCCGCACCAGCCGCATCTGCGCCCGGCCTGGATGATCCGCATCGGCCTGTTCCTGTACGACCGCCTCGGCGGCCGGCGCGGACGCGGGCTGCCGGGGTCGCGCTCGGTCAACCTGCGCAAGCACATCGCCGGGCGGCCGCTGCAGGACGATTTCGTCCGCGGCTTCGTCTATTCCGACGCCTGGGTGCAGGACGCGCGCCTGTGCGTGCTCAACGCCATGGACGCCAGCGAGCGCGGCGCCACCGTGCTCACCCGCACCGCCTGCGTGTCGGCGACGCGCGGCGAACACGACTGGCAGGTGCAGTTGCGCGGCGCCGACGGCGCGGCGCGCACGGTGCGCGCACGCGCCCTGGTCAACGCCACCGGCCCGTGGGCGGCGCGTTTTCTCGATGAGGTCGCGCACGTTCCGCACAACCACACGCTGCGCCTGATCAAGGGCAGCCATATCGTCGTGCCCAAGCTGTTCGATCACGACCACGCGTACATCTTCCAACAGCCCGATCGCCGCATCGTGTTCGCGATTCCCTACGAGCACGACTACACCCTGATCGGCACCACCGATGTCGATTACCGCGAAGACCCGTCGTCGCCGCGCATCGACCAGGCCGAAACCCAGTACCTGTGCGAGGCCGCTTCGCGCTATTTCAAGAAACCCATTCGCCCCGACGACGTGGTCTGGACTTACAGCGGCGTGCGGCCGCTGCTCGACGACGACAGCGATCAGGCCTCGGAAATCACCCGCGATTACCTGCTCACCCTCGATCGCCAGGGCGCGCCGCTGCTCAACGTGTTCGGCGGCAAGCTCACCACCTCGCGCAAGCTCGCGGAAGAAGCCTGCGACACGCTCTCGCCCTTGTTCGGCGCGCCGCGCCCGGCCTGGACCGGCGGCGCGTCGCTGCCCGGCGGTGATCTGCCGGACGCGAACTTCGAGGCGTTCCACGAGGATTTCAGCCTGCGCCGGCCGTGGCTGCCCGATGCGTTGGCGCTGCGCCTGTGCCGCAACTACGGCAGCCGCGCGCTGCGGATCGTGGAGAGTTGTTCGCATCTGGAAGAGCTGGGCGAGCGGTTCGGCTCGGATCTGTACGCGACCGAAGTGGATTATCTGATCGACTTCGAATGGGCGCGGACGGCCGAGGATATTTTGTGGCGGCGCTCCAAGTTGGGGCTGCGGATCGATGCGCAGGGGCAGCGTCGGTTGCAGGAATATGTTGCGATGAGGTTGGGGGGCGCGGATGGCGAGGTTTGAGAGGTGGCGCTCTTTCGCCTTTGCTCGTCATTCCCGCGAAAGCGGGAATCCAGAGACTTCAAACGTTCTCGCACGAAAGGCACTGGATTCCCGCTTTCGCGGGAATGACGACCTGGGAGATGGCGCTGAAGTCTTTGGATTCCCGCGTTCGCGGGAATGACGACCTGGAGGGATGGCGCTGAAGTCTCTGGATTCCCGCCTTCGCGGGAATGACGGCATGAAGGGGATGCGGTAAACCTATCGGCGCGTCAATGCAGCAGCAACCCGATAGAAATTCGGCAACAGTCAGCAGAAAGCTTCACTCAGAAATAAAAACTAAAAAAGCCTCACCAAGCACCAGGGAGACCCACCGCAATGGCCACACCGATGTCGCAATATCTCAGCGAATTTATCGCCACCGGCATGCTGATTCTGCTCGGCAACGGCGTGGTCGCCGGTGCGCTGCTCAACAAATCCAAGTCCCAGGGCGCCGGCTGGGGCGTGATCACCGCGGCCTGGGGCCTGGCGGTGTTGATCGGCATCTACATCGCCGGCCCGACCAGCGGCGCGATCATGAATCCTGCGCTGACCATCGCGCTGGCCTCGATCGGCAAACTGTCGTGGGCCGTGGTGCCCGGCTTCGTGCTGGCGCAGATCGCCGGCGCCTTCGCCGGCGCGACCCTGGTGTGGCTGACCTATCTGGCGCACTGGCGCGTCAGCGACGATCCCGCGCTCAAGCTGGCGATCTTCTGCACCGCCCCGGCGATCCGCGACACCAAGGCCAACGTGCTGACCGAAGTCATCGGCACCTTCGCCCTGACCTTCTGCGCATTGGCCATCGGCGCCAACACGCTCGCGCCCGGCATGGGCCCGCTCGGCGTCGGCCTGCTGGTCGTCGTGGTCGGCATGTCGCTCGGCGGCCCGACCGGTTACGCGATCAATCCCGCGCGCGACCTGGGCCCGCGCATCGCCCACGCGCTGCTGCCGATCGCCGGCAAGGGCGGCTCGGACTGGGCTTATGCGTGGGTGCCTGTCGTCGCGCCGATCATCGGCGCTCTGATCGGCGCGTTCGCTTTCCAGGCGGTGTACGGCTGAAGCGGGGAATGGAGGGGATCAGGGAATAGGGAATGGCGGGCTCTGTCGCTCACTGATACCTCATCCCTTGCCTTAGCCTCCATTCCCTATTCCCCATCCCCTCATTCCCTGCTTTCATCAGAGAGAGACTCATGGATCGCACCTACATCCTCGCCATCGACCAAGGCACCACCAGCTCGCGGGCGATGCTGTTCGATCGCGACGGCGCGGTGGTCGGCGTGGCGCAGCGCGAGTTCGAACAGATTTTCCCGCGTCCGGGTTGGGTCGAACACGATCCGCGCGAGATCCTCGCCAGCGTGCAGACCACCGCGATCGAGGTGATGACCAAGGCCCAGATCAGCGCCTCGCAGATCGCCGGGATCGGCATCACCAATCAGCGCGAAACCACGGTGGTGTGGGATCGCCACACCGGTCAGGCGATCCACAACGCCATCGTCTGGCAGTCGCGCCAGACCGCGGCGATCTGCGACCAGCTCAAGGCCGACGGCTATGAGCCGATGGTGCGCGAGCGCACCGGCCTGTTGATCGATGCGTATTTCTCCGGGACCAAGGTCAAGTGGATTCTCGACAACGTCGAAGGCGCGCGCGAAAAAGCCGAGCGCGGCGATCTGCTGTTCGGCACCATCGACACCTGGCTGATCTGGAATCTGTCCGAAGACAAGACCCACGTCACCGACTACAGCAACGCCTCGCGCACGTTGATGTACGACATCCACAAGCGCCAGTGGTGCCCGGAATTGCTGGAGATGCTCGGCGTGCCGGCGTCGATGCTGCCGGAAGTTCGTTCCAGCAGCGAGGTCTACGCGCACACCGGCGCGCGTCATTTCTTCAATAACTCGGTGCCGATCTGCGGCGTCGCCGGCGATCAGCAGGCGGCGCTGTTCGGCCAGGCCTGTTTCGAAGCCGGCATGGCCAAGAACACCTACGGCACCGGCTGTTTCCTGCTGATGAACACCGGCGAGAAAGCGGTGCGTTCCGACAACGGCCTGCTCACCACCATCGCCTGGGGCATCGACGGCAAGGTCGAATACGCGCTGGAAGGCAGCATCTTCGTCGCCGGCTCAGCGGTGCAGTGGCTGCGCGACGGCTTGCGCATGCTCGGCAAGGCCGGCGATTCGCAGGCCTATGCCGAACGCGCGCGTTCGACCGAAGGCGTGTACTTCGTCCCGGCTTTCGTCGGCCTGGGCGCGCCGTACTGGCGCAGCGACGTGCGCGGCGCGATGTTCGGGCTGACCCGCGGGACCAGCAAGGAGCATTTCATCCGCGCGGTACTCGAATCGCTGGCGTATCAGACCCGCGACGTGCTCAGCGCGATGCAGGCCGATTCCGGGATCGAACTCAAGGCCCTGCGCGCCGACGGCGGCGCGATCGCGAACGATTTCACCGCGCAATTCCAGGCCGATATCCTCAACGTGCCGCTCAACCGTCCGCGGGTGAACGAGACCACGGCGCTGGGCGCGGCGTATCTGGCCGGACTGGCGGTCGGATTCTGGGAAAGCCGCGAGCAGATCGCGCAGCAGTGGCAGGTCGAGCGCAGCTTCGAGCCGCAGATGCTCGAGGCCGAGCGCGAGAAGTTGTACGCGGGGTGGAAGCGCGCGATCGAAGCGACGCTGGCTTTCAGCGTCGAGCACGCCTGAATCCAGGCCTATCTGAAGCCCTCTCCCGCTTGCGGGAGAGGGTTGGGTGAGGGCACGCGAAGCTTCAAGCCCACGACGCCGCTGCAACCGCGGGGCCCTCACCCCAGCCCTCTCCCGCAAGCGGGAGAGGGAACAAAAACGCCTCAAGCCTCCGCCGGCACCTTGACCTTGAACCAAGCCGCATACAACGCCGGCAGGAACAACAAGGTCAGCGCCGTCGCCACCAGCAACCCGCCCATGATCGCCACCGCCATCGGCCCGAAAAACGCGCTGCGCGACAGCGGAATCATCGCCAGGATCGCCGCCAGCGCGGTCAGCACGATCGGGCGGAACCGCCGCACCGTCGCATCGACGATCGCTTTCCACGGCTCGTGCCCTTCGCCGCGATCCTGCTCGATCTGATCGACCAGGATCACCGAGTTGCGCATGATCATGCCCGCCAGCGCGATGGTGCCCAGCATGGCGACGAAGCCGAACGGCACCCGGAAGATCAGCAGGAACAAGGTCACGCCGATCAGGCCCAGCGGCGCGGTCAACAGCACCATGAAGCTGCGCGAGAAGCTGCGCAGCTGCAGCATCAGCAAGGTGAACACCGCGAACAGGAACAGCGGCACGCCGGCGTTGATCGACTTCTGCCCGCGCGCGGAGTCCTCGACGCTGCCGCCGACTTCGATCGAATAGCCGTAGGGCAGTTGCGAACGCAGGCCGTCGAGCGTCGGCGAAATCTGCGCCATCACCGAGGCCGGCTGGGTGCCGTCGTAGATGTCCGCGCGCACGGTGATGGTCGGCAGGCGGTCGCGATGCCAGATGATGCCTTCTTCGAAACCGTACTCCAGGGTCGCGATCTGGGTCAGCGGCACGCTGCGCCCGCTGCTGGTCGGCACCGCCAGATTGCCGAGCATGTCCAGCTGCACGCGTTCCTCTTGCGGGCCGCGCAACAGCATTTCGATCAGCTCGTTGCTTTCGCGATAGGTGCTGATGTGCGAGCCCGACAGCGAACTGGACAGGAACTGCGACAACTGCGCCGAGCTGATGCCCAGCGCGCGTGCGCGTTCCTGATCGACCTGCAGCCGCACGACTTTGCTCGGCTCATCCCAGTCCAGGTTGACGTTGGCCACGTGCTCATTGGCGCGGATTTTCTCGCGCACCTTGTAGGCGATCTTGCGCACCTCGTCGATATGCTCGCCCGAGACGCGGAACTGCACCGGATAACCGACCGGCGGGCCGTTCTCCAGGCGCGTCACGCGCAACTGCAGTTCGGGGAAACGCGGCACCACGTCCTTGATGATCCAGCTGCGCAGCGTTTCGCGCGCCTGCAAGTCCTTGGGCATCAGCACAAACTGGGCGAAGTTGGCCGCCGGCAGTTGCTGATCCAGCGGCAGATAGAAACGCGGCGAACCGGTGCCGACATAGGCCACGTAGTTGGCCAGATCCTTGCGCGTCTTGAGCAGGGCTTCAAGGCGCTGGGCCTGCTCGGTGGTCTGGCGCAGCGACGAGCCTTCGGCCAGTTCCAGATCGACCATCAGCTCCGGACGCA
Source organism: Lysobacter sp. TAB13 (assembly GCF_052113885.1). Classification (NCBI taxonomy): domain Bacteria; kingdom Pseudomonadati; phylum Pseudomonadota; class Gammaproteobacteria; order Lysobacterales; family Lysobacteraceae; genus Lysobacter; species Lysobacter sp. TAB13. Next base: position 71,434 of record NZ_JBFRDR010000012.1, read on the forward strand.
CCGAGTCGGGGAAGAACTGCTGCGGCACGAAGCGGAACAGGAAGATCGAGCCGACGAAAGCGGCGACGGTGATGCCGATCACCAGCCAGCGCCGGCGCACGCACCAGGTCACCCAGCTGCGAAAACGCACATAGAACTTGGATTCGTACGGGTCGTGGGCATGGTCCACCGGATCCTTCGGCGCGATCACGCTCGACAGCAACGGGATGCGCTTGGCGAGATTGCTGCGCGCATCGTGCCAGCGCGCGGCCAGCGATCCGGGCTTGGGCGCGGCGGCGTGGCCGTGATCGGGCAGCAGCTTGTCGCCGAGGAAGGGGATGAACGCCACCGCCGCGATCCACGACACGCACAAGGCGATGGTCACCACCTGGAACAAGGAACGCGTGTATTCGCCGGTGCCCGACGCCGCGGTCGCGATCGGCAGGAAACCGGCCGCGGTGATCAAGGTGCCGGTGAGCATCGGGAAGGCGGTGCTGTCCCAGGCGAAGGCGGCCGCGCGCAGGCGGTCGAAGCCCTGCTCCATCTTGATCGCCATCATCTCCACGGCGATGATCGCGTCGTCCACCAACAATCCCAACGCCAGCACCAGCGCGCCCAGCGAAATCTTGTGCAGGCCGACGCCGAAGAAATCCATCACCGCGAAGGTCATCGCCAGCACGAGCGGAATCGAAAGCGCGACCACCAGACCCGTGCGCAGGCCCAGCGAGAAGAAACTCACCAGCAGCACGATCGCCACCGCTTCGGCCAACACGCGGACGAACTCGCCGACCGACTCTTCCACCGCCGCCGGCTGATCGGCGACCTTGCGCAGTTGCATGCCTGCCGGCAGGGTCTTCTGCAAGTTGGCGAATTCGCTTTCCAGGGTCTTGCCGAGCTTGAGGATGTCGCCGCCCTGTTTCATCGACACGCCGATGCCGATCGCGTCCTCGCCCATGAAGCGCATGCGCGGTTGCGGCGGATCGGAGAAGCCGCGTCGCACTTCGGCCACATCGCCCAGGCGGAAGGTGCGGTCGCCGACGCGGATCGGGAATTGCTTGATCTGATCGACCGAGGTGAACTGGCCGCCGACGCGGATCGGCACGCGGCTGGATGGGGTTTCGAAGAACCCGGCCGCGACCAGCGCGTTCTGCTGGTTCAACGCGTCCTGCACCGCCTGCGCCGGAATGCCGAGGGTGGAGAGCTTGACGTTGGACAGCTCGACCCAGATTTTTTCGTCCTGCACGCCGAACAATTCGATCTTGCCCACGTCCTGCTGGCTTTGCAGGGCGAGCTGGACGCGTTCGGCGTAGTCCTTGAGCACGGCGTAGTCGAAGCCGTCGCCGGTCAGCGCGTAGATGTTGCCGAAGGTGTCGCCGAATTCGTCGTTGAAGAACGGGCCGATGACATCGCTGGGCAAGGTCGGGCGGATGTCGCCGATCTTCTTGCGCACCTGATACCACAGCGGCTGGATCTCCTTGGAGCGCATCGAATCGCGCGCGGCGAAGATCACCTGCGATTCGCCGGCGCGCGAGTACGAGCGGATGAACTCGTACTCGCCGGTCTCCATGAGCTTCTTCTCGATCCGCTCGGTGACCTGGCGCGAGACTTCCTCCGCGGTCGCGCCCGGCCACAGCGTGCGCACCACCATCACCTTGAAGGTGAAGGCCGGATCTTCGCTGCGGCCCAGGCGCAGGTACGACATCGCGCCGGCCAGCGCGAGCACCAGCATCGCGTAGACGATCAGGCTGCGATGACGCAGAGCCCATTCGGAAAGGTTGAAGCGCATAGATAAACCCACTTCATTGTCCCCCTCTGCCGCGACGCGGCAGAGGGCAGGGGTGAGGGCACGAAAGCCTGAAAACGCCTAAAAAACCCGAAGCCGCCAACGCGCGCCGCCGCGACCGGCGGCACGCGGCGCGATCACTTCTCGACCGGATGGTTGTCGCGGTCCACCGCGAGCACTTTCTGACCGTCGCGCAACAGATGGCCGCCGGCGGATACGACCCAGTCGCTCGCGCTCAAGCCCTTGATCACCGGTACGCGCTCCTGGCCGAAGGGTCCGGTGACGATGGGTTTGAGCTTCACCGTGGCGCTGGCCAGATCGGCGACGAACACCGCGGTGCCGTTGCCGGTGCGCTGCACCGCGGCGAGCGGCACGCTCAGGCCGGAAGCGGCCGCATCGGGTTGATAGATGCGCGCGCTCTGGCCCAGTTCCAGCGTTCCGGCCGGGGCATCGACGCTGACCCGCGCGGCGTAAGTGCGCGAGGCCGGATCGGCCGCGGGCGAAACTTCGCGCACGCGCGCCGGCCAACGCTTGCCCGGGATCGACCACAGTTCCACCAGCACCTGCTGGCCCGGCTTGAAGGTCGCGATCGCGCCCTCGGGCACGGCGAAGGCGACTTCGCGCGCGCCGTCGGCGGCCAGCGCGAACACCTGCTGGCCCGCCGCGACCACCTGCCCGGCTTCGGCGCTGCGCGAGGCGATCACGCCTTCGGCCGGCGCGCGCAGTTGGGTGTAGGCCGATTGGTTGCGGGCGACGTCCAGATTGGCGCGCGCCGAATTGAGCTGGGCCTGCGCGGCCTTGGCCGCGGCGTCCTGCGCATCCATCGTCGAGCGGCTGACCAGTTGGTCCTTGCTCAGCTGCGCGAACCGCACCTGATCGGCGCGGGCGCGGGCGTATTCGGCCTCGGCCGCGGCGAACTGCGCCTGCGCGGCGCGGCTTTGCGCCTCCAGGTCGCCCGGATCGAGCACCGCCAGCACCTGCCCGGCGGCGACATGGGCGCCGACATCGACCTTGCGCTCGATCAGCTTGCCGGCGACCCGGAACGACAGCGGGCTTTCTTCGCGGGCGCGGACCTCGCCGGCGTAGGCCGAAACCGCGTTGACCGCGCCGGTCGGCCGGCTCACCAGCACCGGCCGCACCGCTTCGGCGGCCGGCTTGCCGTCGCCGCAGGCGGCCAGGGCCAGGCTCAGCGCCGCCGCCAGCACCGCCGCGCCGGCTGCGAAACCGCGGCGACGGCCGCCGGGCGGTGCCGGAGCGCCGTGCGAAACTGGGATGGAGGCGGAAAAAATCCGGCTGCGCATTGCAGATGGCCTCGTCGCGAATTAATGTACTTGGCGGTACTGTATAAATAACGAACCACGCAGTCCAGTATTGTTTCCTACCAAGTTCAACCCCCACCACCCCGCGTAGAACCCGCCCCCCCCGCTGCGCCAGCCCATCGAAACTGCGTAAAGAACACCCAACTGTGCCGCGCCAGCCCATCGAAGCCACGTAAAGCCCCTGCGCCAGCCCATCGAAATTGCGTAAAGAACACCCAACCGTGCCGCGTCAATCCATAGAAGCCGCGTAAACCCCCTGCGCCAGCCCATCGAAATTGCGCAGAGAACGCCCCACCTTGCCGCGTCAGCCCATCGAAGCCGCGCAAAGCCCCCCCACCTTGCCGCGCCACCCCATCGACTCCGCGTAAAAAACGCCCCACCCCGTCGCGCCAACCCATCGACACCACGCAAAAAACGCCCCACGCTGCCGCGCCAGCCCCATCGACGCAGCAAAGAACGCCCCGCCAGCCACCGCCCCCAAGTCCTACCGACCAGAGCCTCCACCCCCAATCCATGTCCACACCCCGCCCCACCCACCCCGCCGCGCCCCCCAAGCCCCCCGGCCCCGGCCGCCCCAAAGACCTGGGCAAGCGCAACGCCATCCTCGAAGCGGCCAAGCGGCTGTTCCTGAGCGATGGCTTCGACGGCGTGAGCATGGACCAGATCGCGACCGAGGCCGGCGTCTCCAAACTCACCGTTTACAGCCATTTCGGCGACAAAGAGACCTTGTTCGGCGCCGCGGTGAAGGCCTATTGCGAGCAGCACCTGCCCTCGCCGCTGTTCGAGGCGGCCCTGGCGACCCCGCTGCGCGAGCGCCTGATCGAGATCGCCACCGCCTTCTACGAGTTGATCAGCACGCCCGAGGCGATCCAGATCCACCGCCTGCTGTGCTCCCCGCAGATGGCCGACTCGCCGCTGTCGAAGATGTTCTGGGACGCCGGTCCGCAACGGCTGCACACCGAGTTCGCGGATTTGCTGCAACGCCGGGCCGAAACCGGCGAACTGGAGGTGCAGGACGCGTTGCGCGCCGCCAACCAGTTCTTCGCCCTGGTCAAGGGCGAGCCGCACGCGCTGCTGATGTTCGGCTGCGGCAGCACCGGCAAGAGCGAATTGAAGGCGCATATCGAGGCATCGGTAACGATGTTCCTGCGCGCCTATGCCCGCCGCGAGGCCTGACTTTGCCGGGTCTGGCAACGCGTCGGAATGAGCTAAGTAGGCACGGTGCCAGGAGTTCTGGTGACTTTCGGCACTAAGCCCGGTCGGTCCCGTGGTTAATTCTTTTTCTGCCGGGCAAGCGCGGTCCCGGTAGAATTCGCGGTTCCCGCGCACGATGAAGACCCCCCATGATTACGATCGATTACGCCAAGTCACGTGAACTGATGGTCGAACAACAAGTTCGGCCCTGGGACGTGCTCGACCCGCGCGTGCTCGATGTGCTGGCGCAATTGCCGCGCGAAGCCTTCGTGGCCGAAGCGCACCGCAACCTGGCCTATACCGACCTGTCGCTGCCGCTGGCGCATGGCGAATTCATGATGAAGCCGGTGATGGAAGGCCGGACCCTGCAATCGCTGGCGGTCGATCCGACCGACGACGTGCTGGAGATCGGCACCGGCAGCGGTTACCTCACCGCCTGCCTGGGCCGCCTGGCGCGCGAAGTGGTCAGCCTGGAAATCCATCCCGACCTGGCCGCGACCGCGCGCGAGCGCCTGGCCGCCCAGTCCGTCCTCAACGCCCAGGTCATCGAGGCCGACGCGCTGAACTACAGCACCGACCGCCGTTTCAACGCGATCTGCGTCACCGGCGCGGTGTCGCAGATTCCGCCGCAGTGGCTGCAGTGGCTGCAGCCGGGCGGCCGCCTGTTCGTGGTCCGCGGCCGTTCGCCGGCGATGGAAGGCGTGCTGTTGACCGGCGGCGAGCGCAACGAAGTCAACGCTTCGCGCATCCAGTCGTTGTTCGAAACCGATTTGCCGTATCTCCAAGGCGCCGCACCCGCGCCCGCCTTCGAGTTCTGACCGACCTGTCAGTTATCCGTCAGCCCTTCGTAAGAGCCCGCGTGCCAGCATGCGGGTTCTCAAAAACAAGCAAGTCCAAGGAAGCCGCATGATCCGCCGTCCGCTCGTTCTTGCCCTGGCTCTAACCCTGCTGCCGGCCGTCGCGTCGGCCGAGGACCTGTTGCAGACCTACGAGGCGGCGCGCTTGGGCGATCCGGTGCTGTCGCAGGCCGAATCCAGCCGGCTGGACACGCTGGAAAACCGCATCCAGGCGCGCGCGCAGTTGCTGCCGTCGCTGAGCGGCGAGGCCCGGCTGACCCGCAGCCGCACCTTCGGCAAGAGCAACGGCGCCAGCAGCGATCCCACCCAGCCCAGCCTGCCGTTCGGCACCAACATCGAAAGCAACAGCACGCAGCGCAACTACTCGCTCAACGCGAGCCAGATGATCTACAACCGCGCGGCGATCAAGGGCCTGCAGAGCCAGAACGCGCTCAGCGAGGCCAGCGACTTCACCCTGGAGTCGGCCAACCAGGAACTGATCACGCGCACCTCGCAGACCTACTTCAACGTGCTGGTCGCGCTGGAGAACCTGGCCGCGGCGGAAGCGGCGGAAGCCGCGCTGCAGAAGCAGTTCGACTACGCCTCCAAGCGTCTGGAAGTCGGCCTGGCGCCGATCACCGACGTGCACGAAGCGCGCGCTCAGTACGACGATGCGCGCGCACGCACCATCACCACGCGCAACACGGTCGAAGACGCCTATCAGGCGCTGAGCCAGATCACCGGCCAGCCGGTGCGTTCGCTCAAGGCGCTGCCGGCGGACTTCAAGCCGGCCCTGCCGGAAGCGCAGAACATGGACACCTGGGTCAACAACGCGATCCAGAACAATCCCTCGCTGCGCGCGCAGGAACTGGCGGTGCGTTCGGCCGAGATCAACGTGGAAACCGCGCGCGCCGGGCATTGGCCGACCCTGAGCCTGGGCGCCAGCTACGGCGACAGCGCGACCTGGGGCGACACCACCGCCCGGGGCATCACCGAAGACAATCGCAGCAGCGGCAGCCGCGGCCCGAGCGTCGGCCTGACCTTGTCGGTGCCGCTGTACTCCGGCGGCGCGGTGCAGTCGGGCGTGCGTCAGGCGCTGGCCCGCCGCGACTCCGCGCAGGACGAGCTGGAACGGCAGAAGCGTTTGCTGGTGCGCAGCACCCGCAACGCGTATCAGGTTCTGGTCGCCGGCATCAGCGAAGTCGAAGCGCGCCGCTTGGCCGTGGTTTCGGCGCAGGCCGCGTACGACGCTTCGCAGGTCGGCCTGGAAGTCGGCACCCGCACCGTGCTGGACGTGTTGAACAACCAGCGCACCTTGCTGCAGGCGCAGCAGGCGTATGCGCAGTCCAAGTACAACTTCCTGCAGAACCGTCTGCTGCTGGAGCAGTCGGCCGGTTCGCTGGACGTGGCCGATGTGCAGGACATAAACCGTCTGCTGACCGCCGACGCCGCGACCAATCTGGCGCCGCCGCCGGCTACGGTGCAGTGATCGCGTAGCGGCAGGCGCGAGTTGCGAGAAAAAAACCGCCGGCTTGTCCGGCGGTTTTTCTTTGTATGGGCGGTGGTGCTGCGGGCCCCGCCCCACCCCCGCTGCTTCCCCTTGAACGCGCACCACCGCTGTTCCCCCCTTTAAAAAAGGGGGGCAGGGGGGATTTGCTTTTGGCGCTTTAGCGAAACAGCAACAGCAACAGCAACAGCGAATCCCCCCTGCCCCCCTTTTTCAAAGGGGGGAACAGCAGGGACTTCATGCAGGCGTTCGTTGTTGCTACAACTCCCGAGCCGGCAACGACGGCTGCAACAACGCCATCGTCCGCGCCAACGCGCCGCGGCCCAGTTCGACCAGCGCCCGGCCGGCGTCGATCATCTGCGCGCGCTCGATCGGATCGGCGAGCAAGCGCTCGACCGCCGCCTCCACCGCGTCGGCGTCCTGGCCGATGCGCAAGGCGCCGGCGTCTTCCAGCCGCTGCGCGATCTCGACGAAGTTGTGCAGATGCGGCCCGGTGACGATAGGCGTGCCCGTCGCCGCCGGTTCCAGCAGGTTATGCCCGCCGATCGCCTGCAAGCTGCCACCGACGAAAGCGACATCGGCGCAGGCGTAGAAACTCATCAACTCGCCCAGCGTGTCGATCACGAACACATCGTCGCCCGGCTGCGGCCAGCGCGCGCGCGAACGCGTGGACACCTGCCAGCCGGCGCTGCGCGCGTTCTCGGCCACCACCCGGAAACGCTCGGGATGGCGCGGCGCCCACAGCAGCAGCAGGCCGGGGAAACGCTCGCGCAGGCGCCGGTGCATGGCCACGGTCGCGGCTTCTTCGTCCTCGTGCGTGCTCGCCGCGATCCACACCGGCCGCTCGCCGGTATGCCGGTGGCATTCCAGGGCGAACTCCTCCAGCGCATCGGGCACGCTGACGTCGAACTTCAGATTGCCGGTCTGGATCACCTGCTCCGGGCTGGCGCCGAGCTGGATGAAACGCTCGCCGTCGGCGCGCGACTGCGCCGCGACCGCGCGCACCGTGCGCAGCGCGCGGCTCACCAGCGGCGCCAGCGCGCGGTAACCGCGCAGCGAGCGCTCCGACAGCCGCGCGTTGAGGATGTAGGCCGGAATGCCGCGATCGCGGCAGCCGAACAACAGGTTCGGCCACAGCTCGGTTTCCATGATCAGCGCCGCGCACGGCTTGTGATGACGCAGGAAGCGGCCGACCGCGCCGGGCAGATCGTAGGGCAGATAGACGTGCTCGACCGAATCGCCCCAGGCCGAGCGCGCGCGATCCGAACCCGTCGGGGTGATCGTGGTGACCAGCAGGCGCAGGTCCGGACGGCCGCGGCGCAAGGCGTTGACCAGCGGAATGGCGGCGTTGACCTCACCGACCGAGACCGCGTGCAGCCACAAGGTGCGCGTCTGCGCCGGGCCGCGGTAGATCGCGTAGCGCTCCAGCCAGCGCTGGAAGTACGCCGGCTGGCGAAAACCGCGCCATATCAGGTGATACACCGTGACCGGCGCCAACAGATACAGCGCGACCGAATACAGGCCGCGCAACAGGCGCTCGATCAAATCCTTCCGCATGCGGTAAGGATAAGGGCTGTGGCGGTGATTCGCAGGTGGAGACGGTGTGGAACGAGACCGGAACACCGATGCCATGCCGATCCATGTCCCTTTCGCTCCCGCCCGCGCGGCCATTCACGCGCTCACCGCATAAACTATCGGCATGGCCGAACCCGCCCTGCCTCCGCGTCCTTCCCTGCTGTCGCCGCGCCTGTGGCCGATGTGGCTGGCGCTGGCCGGCATGTGCGCCGGCGCGCGCCTGCCGTGGGCGCTGCAGCGCCTGATCGGCGGCTGGATCGGCGCCTTCGCGCTGCGCGCGGCGAGCGAGCGCCGGCGCGCGGCGCGGATCAACCTGAAGCTGTGCTTCCCGGAAAAGACCGAGGCCGAGCGAGAGCAACTGCTGCGCGAGAGCTTCCGCGACCTGGGCGTGGGCTTCTTCGAATTCGCCCGCGCCTGGTGGGGCGAGGTCGCGCCGATGCGGCGCACAGTGCGGATCGAGGGCCTGGAGCTGCTGGACGAGGTGCGCGCGGCCGGGCGCGGCGTGCTGATGATCTCCGGCCATTTCATGACCCTGGAGATGTGCGGCCGGCTGATGTGCGACCACCTGCCGCTGGCCGGCATGTACCGCAAGCACCGCAATCCGGTGATGGAATGGGCGGTCAAGCGCGGCCGCCTGCGCTATGCCGCGGCGATGTTCACCAACGAGGAAATCCGCCCGGCGATGCGCCACCTCAAGCAGGGCGGGTTCCTGTGGTACGCGCCCGATCAGGATATGCGCGGCAAGGACACCGTGTTCGCGCCGTTCTTCGGCGTGCCGGCGGCGACGATCACCGCCACGCATCAGTTTGCGCGGCTCAGCGGCTGCGCGGTGGTGCCGTTCTTCCATCGTCGCGAAGGTGCCGACTACATCCTGCGCGTGGGCGCGCCGCTGCCGAAGTTCCCGTCCAGCGATGCCACCCACGACAGCACCCGCGTCAATGCGCAAATCGAGAGCATGGTGCGGCAGGCGCCGAGCCAGTACCTGTGGATCCACCGCCGCTTCAAGCGCCGCCCGCCGGGGATGGTCTCGCCGTACAAGCGGCAGTCCTGAGGTGCGGCGCGACCGCGGTCGCGGGTTCCGCGCCTATCGACTGTCGACCCGGGTTCCGTCCAGCGGCGGCTGCGCCAGCAAACTGCCGGCATACAAGGCCGCGAGCAGCAACGTCAGCCCGCCCCAGAAGGTCGAATAAAAGGCCAGGTGGGTGTTGAACGGAAACACCGTCACCAGCAAGGCCAGCATCGCCGGCCGCGCGCGTTCGCGCGCCGCGCCGTCGGCGAAGGTCCACGCGCGCCAGGCCAGGGCCGCGCCGGCCAGCCACATCAGCAGGCCGAACGCGCCGGTTTCGCTGAGCACTTCCAGTATCAGCTGATGCGCGTGCAAGGCCGGGCCGTAGCCCCAGGACGTGACCACGCCCGGCTGCGGATCGCAGGCCGGGAAGGCTTCGCGGAAACCGCGCGCGCCCACGCCGTTGATGGGATGTTCGGCGACCATGCACAGCGCCGCGCGCCAGATCCGCGTGCGTCCCGACAGCGCGGTATCCACGCCGATCAAATCGGTGCTGACGATATGCGAGGTGCGCTGCAGGCGGTCGTGCACCTGGGTCGAGGTGAAGTTCAGCACCACCAGCGCCAGCAGGCCCGAGGCGAACAAGGCCGCCAACCGCTTCCAGCCCAGCAGACGCCAGCCCGACAGCAGCAGCACCAGGGCGAAGGTGATCCACGATGCGCGCGAACCGGCCAGCACCACCACGATCCCGACCGCCGCGCTCGCCGCCAGCCAGCCGCCCACGCCGTAACGGCGCGCGGCCGCGTACAGCACGAACGGCGAGAAGCTCGCGATCACCTGGCCGAGCTTGAGATTGCACGGCCCCAGGATGCCGCCGAGCCGGTCGACGCTGGCGATTTCGGCCTCGCTGCAGGTGGCATGGCCGTTGATCGCATGCTTGAGCGCATCGATCAGGAAGAACAGCGGACTGGTGCCGCTGATGCCTTGCAGCAGCGCGTCGGCGGTCCAGATCGAGATGATGATCGCCAGCCCGCCGAAGGTGGTGCGCCGTCCTTCCTTCGACGCGACCGCGGCCGCGACCAGCCACAGGAACGGCAGATAGCGCAGGTCCACCGCGGCCTCGCGCAAGGCGCGGCCGGGATCGACCGCGTCGATCGCCGAGATCAGTTCGGGCAGCCAGTAGGCGGCGAACAGCACGCTGGTCAGCGCCCAGGCCGGATCGCTGAGCAGGCGCGCGCCGGTGTTGAAGCGCGCCAGCACCAGCTTCACCAGCATGGTGATCGCGCCCAGGCTCAGCGCGGTCTCGGCGATGCCCGGCGCGAACAGCAAGGCGACGTAGGCCAGCACCCACACCGGCGCCCAGCGCCAGCCGACGATCGCCGGCGGTAGCTCCGGCGGCGCGTGCGCGGCAGACGGCGGCAGACCGATCGGCCCGGCGGCGGCCGGGCCGGCGGGGTCAGTGGGCGTCGATGAGTTCGGCATAGACGGCAAGCGTGGCCTCCTGCATCGCCCGCAGGGAAAACGCCATCGTATCCACTGCCGCGGGCGCTTGCGTTAGCAATTCGCAAGCCGCGCTTTGCGCAGCCTGCGCATCGAAGGGCTCGACCGCGCCGCGCGGCTGCAGCTGCGCCAGCAGTTCGCCGACGCCGCCGTGATTCCAGCCCAGCACCGGCCGCCCGCAGGCCAGCGCTTCGACCACGGTGCGGCCGAAAGCCTCGGGTTTGCGCGACAGCTGCAGGACCAGATCGCTGGCGGCGTAGGCGCGCGCGATCGCGTCGGTCGGCTCGGTGAAAGCCACCGCGTCGGCGACGCCGAGTTGTTGCGCGAGTTGTTCCATTTCGCCGATGTACGCCTCGCGTCCGCTTTCGCGCGCGCCCGGCAGCCACAGCCGCGCATCGCGGCCGTCGGCGCGCAGGTCGGCCAACAGTTGCAAGCCGTCGGCATGGCCTTTCAGGCGCGTGCCGCGGCCGGGCAGCAGCAGCAGCGGGCCCTCGCCGGCCAGCGCCGGGTGCTGCGCCGCCGCCCACGCGCGCGCGTCGCGATCGGGCCACGGCGCGCGCGGAAACGCCTGCGTGTCGATGCCGCGCGGGATGATCCGCAGTTTGTCCGGCTCGGTGTCGGGATAGTGTTGGAGCACGTAGTCGCGCACGGTGCGCGAGACGCAGATCACGCGTTCGCCGCGGGTCATCACCGCGCTGTAGCGCGAAGGCGAATTCAGGCCGTGCACGGTGGTGACCAGGCGCGGCCGCGCCTGTTCGCTCATGCCGCGCCAGGCCAGCAGGCCGATCCAGGCCGGCAGGCGCGAACGCGCATGGACCAGATCGACGTTCAAGTCGGTCCACAGCCGGCGCAGCTTGAACGCGTGCAGCAAGGTGGACGGCGACTTGCGTCCGACCGGCAATTCGATGTGTTCCGCGCCGCTGGCCAGCAGCTTGGGCACCAGCCGGCCGCCGGCCGAGACCACGATCGCGCGATGGCCGGCGCGCACCAGCGCGTCGGCGACTTCCAGGGTGGAACGTTCGACGCCGCCCGATTCCAGCGCCGGCAGCAACTGCATGACCGTCAGCCGGCGGGTGTTCGTCGGCTCCGGCGATGACATGGCGTGCGCGTCAGGCGTCGATCAGGGTGAAGTGCGCGCCGCAGTACGGGCACAGGCATTCGCGCTCGGCCTCGATCGGCAGGTACACGCGCGGGTGCGAGTTCCACAGCGCCATCGACGGCAGCGGGCAGCTCAGCGGCAGATCAGCGAGGGTGACGGTGTAGCGCTGGTCGGCGTTGGCCTGGGTGGGATGGGCGTTGGCTGCGGTGGTCATGGGGGACGACGGGTGGCGACGCGGGCGGGCAGTTTAACAGCGCGCGGGGGTGGGTCGGGTGTAGGGGGAGAGGCCGATGTGTCGGATTTGGGCAGGTGGAGCAAGAGCGAATCCCCCCTGCCCCCCTTTTTCAAAGGGGGGAACGGCAAAGGCAGGAACGGGGGAGTAGGTACCTGGCTGCGCCCGTCATCGAGGCAGCACCCCACCAACACCGCGGCTGTTCCCCCCTTTGAAAAAGGGGGGCAGGGGGGATTCGCTCTTGCTGTCAGCCCGCAGCCGGCAAATCGAACCAAAGCACATCGGCCGCCGAATCACCCAGCCCGGTCAAGACCAGCGGCGCCGATTCCTCCACGAACCCCAGCGCATCGCCGGCGTCCAGCACCTGCCCGTTGGCGTCGATACGCCCTTGCGCCACCTGCAGCCAATACATCCGCCGCGAATCCAGCGAACGCTCCACCCGCGTGCCCTTGCCCAGCGCCAGCGAATGCAAGGTGAGGTCCTGCCGGATCGGCACGCCGCCATGAACCCCGTCGCGCGAAGCGCGCAGCACGAACTCGCCGTCGCCGCCCTCGACCGCCGCCGGCTGCGCATACGCCGGCTGCGCGTTGAGCCGGTCGGGCTGCACCCAGATCTGCAGGAAATGCACCGGCTCGCTCGCCGATGCGTTGAATTCGCTGTGCTCCACGCCGTGGCCGGCGCTCATCCACTGCAACTCGCCGCGGCCGATGGTGCCGCCACCGCCGCTGCTGTCGCGGTGCGCCAGCGCGCCGCTGAGCACGTAGCTCAGGATTTCCATGTTGGCATGGCGATGCGGGGCGAAGCCCGCGCCGGGATCGACGCGGTCTTCGTTGATCACGCGCAGGCAACCGAAGCCCATCCAGCCCGGATCGTAATAACCGCCGAAGGAAAACGTGTGGCGGCTGTCGAGCCAACCGGCCTGGACGCGGCCGCGGGCGGTGGAGGGGCGTTGGATGATCATGCGCGCGACAGTTTACCGATCAAACCGATCGCGCGGCTCAGGGCTTGGGCACGATCGCTTCGGTGGTGATGTGGATCTTGATCTCGTCGCTGACGTTGGGCACGTACTTGGCGATGCCGAAATCGCTGCGCTTGAGCGTGGTGCTGGCGTCGAAACCGGCCGCGGCGCGCTTGGCCATCGGCTGCTCGCCGATCTTGTTGATGTTCACCTCCAGCACCGCCGGCTTGGTCACGCCGTGCACGGTCAGATCGCCGGTGACCTTCAGCTTCTTGTCGCCGGCCGCTTCGACCTTGGTGCTCTTGAAGGTGATGGTCGGGAACTTGGCGGCGTCGAAGAAATCCGCGCTCTTGAGGTGCTCGTCGAAATCGCCCACGTGCGAATCCAGGCCGTCCAGCGGAATGGTCACTTCGACCTTGGACGCGGCCGGCTTGGCCGGATCATAGGTGATGGTGCCGTCCACCTTGCCGAAATGCGCGATCGGGTTGGAGAAGCCGAAGTGGCTCCAACTGGCGACCACGTCGGTGTGGTTCGGGTCGATCTTGTAGGTCACGGCGGCGGCGCTGGCGGTGCCGGCGAAAGCCAGGCCCAGGGCGGCGGCGAGCAGGATGCGCTTCATGGTGGAGCTCCTCGAAAAGGGAATCAACGGTTGGATCGCGGGTTCTTGCTTGGAGTTCGTGCTTGGAATAATGCGAAACCACTATGGCGCAAGCCGGCGCGGGCCTGATTCGTCCGCGCCGGGAAACGTGCGGGCGCGCACGCCTCAGTCGATGCGCGCGGCCTCGTCGAACGGCAGGCGCGGCGAGCGCGGGAACAGCTGGGCGTGATCGCCGGCGCCCAGGTTGATCAGGAAGTTCGACTTGATCTTGGTGCCGGCGAAGAAGGCTTCATCGACCTTGGCGTTGTCGAAGCCCGACATCGCGCCGGTGTCCAGGCCCAGCGCGCGCGCGGCCAGGATCAGGTAGGCGCCCTGCAGGCTGCCGTTGCGGAAGGCGGTGGTGTTGATCGAGGCCTCGTTGCCGGCGAACCAGCTGCGCGCGTCGTCGTGCGGGAACAGGTAGGGCAGCTTTTCGTAGAAATCCAGATCGTGCGCGACGATCACCGTGACCGGCGCGGCCAGGGTCTTGGCCAGATTGCCCGCCGACAGGGCCGGCGCCAGCTTCTGCTTGGCCTGCTGCGACTTCACGAACACGAACCGCGCCGGCGAGCCGTTGGCGCTGGTGGGGCCCCACTTCACCAGGTCGTAGAGCTGACGCAGCGTCTCCTCGCTGATCTCACCGCCCAGGACGTTGTGGGTACGGGCGGTGCGGAACAGCTGATCGAGCGCTTCGTCGTTCAAAGCCTTGGACATCGTCTTCTCCGTGGGGCTGCCAAGCTTGGCAAGGTGATCGGGAGACGGAAGTGTAGAGTCTCGATCCGACCGCAAAACCGTCACTCCCGGAACGGATTAACTGCGCCCGTGCAACGAAACGGCATTTCTGCGAAGACTGACTCCATTTCCGCAACCTGGTCGCTGACCGACGGCCATGCCGGCAATCAGCGTCAGGCGACCGCTCTGGCCCTGGCCCTGGGCCGGCCGGCGACCGACTGGATCCTGAGCGCGCGAGCGCCCTGGCGCTGGGCCTCGCCGCGCCGGCTGCCCGGGGCCCTGAACGCGTTCGGCCCGGATTTCGTCCGCGCGCTGGACGCCCGGCCGCGGCTGGCGATCGGCTGCGGCCGGCAGGCGGCGCTGGCAACCCGGCTGCTGCGCAGCGACGCCTGCCGCAGCGTGCAGATCCTCGATCCGCGCATCGCCACCCGCCACTGGGACCTGGTGATCGCGCCGGAACACGACGGCCTGCACGGCGCCAACGTCGTCACCCTGCTCGGCAGCCTGCACCCGGTCGATGACCTGTGGCTGGCCGGCGCGCGCAAGACCTTCCCCGCCTTCGGCGCCCTGCCTGGCCCGCGCACCGCGCTGTTGCTGGGCGGGTCGAGCGCGCACGCCCACTTCGATCAGGCCGCCTTCGACGCCCTAGCCGAGCGCTTGCAGACGCTGCTGGAACGCGAAGGCGGCAGCCTGCTGGCGACCACCTCGCGACGCACGCCCGCGCCGATCCGCGCGCGCCTGCGCGAACGCCTGGCGCGATTGCCGCGGGTGTCGTGGTACGAACCCGGCGAAGGCACCAACCCCTACCCCGGCCTGCTCGGCTGGGCCGACCGCATCGTCTGCACCGCCGACTCGGTCAACATGCTGTCGGAAGCCGCCGCGACCCGCGTGCCGGTGTTCGCGTTCGGCATCGATCGGGTCGATGGACGGCCGCGGCGTTTCGTCGACAGCCTGCTCAGCCTGGGGCGGGTGCGCGCGTTCGATTCGCAACTGCTGCCGTATCCGGTGACGCCGCTGCGCGAGACGGCGCGAGTGGCGCTGGAGGTGCGGCAGCGACTGGGGCTGACGGATTGAATCGCGCCGCGGACGCGCGCCGCCGGCCGGCGCGCGCCACTGCGCAGACATCGCGATCGCGAAGCTTTGCGTTAGCGCGCCCGTGGCGGCCCTACGCCGAAACCGAAGCCTTCACGTCGGCTCGGAAGGCTTCACGTTCATTCACTGGGTGGCGGAGCCCATCACTTTGACTTCGGCGATATTGAGGTAATTGCTGCCCGGCAGTTGCACGCGGACATAGCGGCCGACGCCGCCGCTGGTGTTGATCGTAGCGATCGCCGGTGGCGCGGCTCCGAACTGATAATGGATCACCGCCGGGTCGTTCATCAGTTCCCAATAGCCGCGTCCGGACGGATCGGTTCGCGAAATGAAGGTCGTGGCGTAGGCCATCCGTTCGGCGCAGCAGTCGGTGCGGTTGTAGATCACGATGCGATCGAGCGCGTATGTCGCTCCCAGATCGACCTGCCACCACGGATTGGCGTCGTAGTTGGTATGCACCACTGAGCCGTGATCGAAGTTGCCGTCGGTGTTTCCGTCGACGGCATCGTAGGCGACGGAGTTGAAGCCGACGCTCGACGCCGATGCCGACTTGCCGAACGCGACGTTGTAATAGGCCGGCGACGCGGTATTCACCGCCACCTCCGACAGTTGCAAGATGCCAGCACCCGCCAGTTGCACGCGCACATAACGTCCGCTCACCCCGGCCGGAACGGTGAATTGCGCGGGCGCGGCGCCGTTGACCCGATAACGCCAGACTGCGGCATCGCCGACCAGATCCGCGTAGCTTCGCCCGGTCATGTCGGTCGCCGAGACGAACACCGAGAAATTCGCCAACCGCTCATCGCAACATTCCGTTCGGCGCGCCAACACGATGGTGCTGATCGCCTTGGACGCGCCCAGGTCCACTTGCCACCAAGGATTGGCTTCGACACTGGTATGGGTGATCGTATTGCTGGCGTAAAAGCCCGAGCTGTTGCCGTCCACCGCGCGCGCGGCCACACCGCCGTATTCGACCGAAGACTGAGTCGCCGGTCGGCCGAGCGCGACATTGACCGGCTGTACCGCCGGCGCGCCGTATACGCCATCGTGGAACACCGCTTCCCACTGCTTCTGCGCCCACCACTGCTGTACGGCGCGATTCTGATGGATGCCGTCGCCTGAGAAGATGCCGAAATTCGGCGAGTTGCCCGGGTTGTAGATCCGCGCGCCGCTCGCGTCGGTGACAGCGGCCGGATCGAGCAGCTGAAATGCGTTGGCGCCCGGCTCGCTGGCCAGTTCGGTCAGCGCATCGATCAGCTGCTGGGTCATGCCGCGATTGAGCACGATCGAACGCGGCCGGTAGAAGTAGATAGGAAATGTCACGCTTCCGGCGACCGCCCTGAATGCGCCGACCGTGTTGCGGTAGACCTCCTTGATCTGCTCCTTGCTCGCCACCGTTCCCGCGTTGGCCTCGCACTCCCACTGGTTCCAATGCAGGCCGATGATGCGCGGACGCTTGCCCTGGGCGCGCAAGGCCTGCAAGGCATTGGCCAAAGTATTCACGGCGAGCGGATGCAGACTCTCCACGCTGGACGCATCGCGCCCCATCCACCAGCGATTGGTCGGGCCGTCGGCTTCTTGCACACCTTGCGAACTCCATGCGATGTGGATGACATGCAAGTCGGGCAACTTCATCCCGGCATTGATGGCTCGCTGCCAGCGCAGCGCGAATACGCTTGCGGTGTTGTACGCGAGCCCCTGGCCGTACTCCTCGCCAAGGTTGGTGCCACCGCAGGTATAAGCGCCCCAGACCGCGGAAGTCGCGCCCGCCACACGATTGGAATCGCGCCGCAGTCCCTTGACGTTGGGCATTCTGCCGCAGGCATCGATGTCGGCCTGATCGGCGGGGCTGCTCATCAAAGCGCCCGAACCGAGCGCGTTGGATTGACCGAACAACACCAGCACCGGCGCATCGATCGCCAGATCGTACGGCTCCATGCTCTCGGGCGAAGGCGGATGCAAAATGTTCAAGGCCGGATCGTTCGGATCGGCGTTTGCCGCATGCGCGGCAGATGCGGCGACCAGAAAAACCAGGCCGCAGAGCAGTTTCGGCAGCGGCGTGGCGAACCGCCATGCGCGGACAACGGATGTACGAATCATCACCTTCCCCGATTGCGATCCCACCTTCATCCCAATCGCAATCCGAACCCGCGTCAATGCAACTTATGACTGATACGTGTAGACACAACCTGTTTCGCAAGCCGCAAGCAAATTTCCCGGCCTGTTAACTCACTAAAAAAACACTAAAGCATTGTATGTTTTTCAGTCTTTTTAGCGTCTCTTCTGGTAGCGATCAGGCCGATGCGCGAGACGGCGCCGGTGGCGTCGAAAACACGGCGGAGGTTGCGACTGGAGGATTGAGACGGCAACAGTGTCGGGGCTGAAACCCTCTCACACAGACTTCATGCCATCGCTGTGGCGGTCATCGCGGCAGCCTCAAACCTTGCTCACGCATCGCCACGCCGATTGCGCTGCGCGCCGTCGCGATCGCATCGTCTTCGACCACTCGCCGCGGCCGCCGGTCCAGCGTGCATTCCAATCCCGCCGCCAACAGCACCGAATGCGCCCGGCCCAGCGCTTCGGCCTGCGCGTCCGCCAGCGCCGCCGCATCGCGCGCGGCGGCGATCAGGCCGGGCGTGTCGCGCGGCGACAGCAACGCCGGTGCCTGCGCCGAATCGCGCAGCACCAGGTACTGCAGCAGAAATTCCAGATCGACCAGACCGCCCTCGCCCTGCTTGAGGTCGAAGTAGGCCGCGTCGCTGCGATCGAGCTCGGCCTGCATGCGTGCGCGCATGGCCGCGACATCGCCGCGCAGTTTGTCGGCATCGCGCGTCCGCGCCAGGGTGCGCGCGCGCACGGCGTCGAACTTCCCGTGCAGGTCGGCATCGCCGGCGACGAAACGCGCGCGCACCAGCGCTTGGTGCTCCCAGGTCCAGGCGCGCTCGTACTGGTACTCGCTGAAGCTCGCCAGCGACGACACCAGCAAGCCTTTCGCGCCGTCCGGCCGCAGCCGCACATCGACGTCGAACAAACGCCCGGCCGCGGTCACCGCGCCGAGCAGGGCGACGATCTTCTGCGCCAGCCGCGCGAACCAGCGCGGCGCGTCCAGTGGCCGCGCGCCGTCGGACGTCGCGCCGCCTTCGACCGCGGGCGCGTCGTACAGAAACACCAGATCCAGATCGGAACCGAAGCCCAGTTCCTCGCCGCCCAGGCTGCCGTAGCCGAGCACGGCGAAGCGCGCATCCGGCACCCGTCCGTGCGCGGCGGCGACTTCCTGTTCGGCCATCGCCAACACCCGCACGACCACGCCGTCGGCCAGCCACGCCAGCTGGCGCGCGCTGTCTTCGGCCGACTGGCGGCCGTCGCGCAAGGCCATCGCGATGCGGAAGCTCAGCGATTGGCGCACTTCGTTGAGCGCCTGCAGGCTGGCCTCGGTGTCGTCGCCGCCATCGACTTCGGCGCAGGCCGCCAGCAGTTCCTCGCGATCGGGCAAGGGGCCGACCACGCGCGCATCGAGCAATTCGTCCAGCAGCAGCGGATGCGAGGCCAATCGCTCGGCCAGCAACGCGCTGCGCGAGACCACTTCGATCAACCGCGACAACGCCGCCGGCTGTTCGTCGAGCAAGGCCAGATAAGCGCTGCGCCGCAAAACGTTGTGCAGCAAGGCGAGCAGGCGCTTGAGCGCGAGCATCGGCTGCGAGGAAGCCGCCGCGCCTTGCAGCAGCGCCGGCAACACCCGGTCCAGGCGCGCGCGCACCGCATCGGACAAGCCGCGCACTCCCGGACTGCGGGCAAAATCGCGCAGCGCCGCGTCGGCATCGGCGGCCGCTTCGAAGCCGGCGTCGGCCAGCGTGTCGGCGTCGCCGGCCTCGGGCAGCGCGCGCCAGTACGCGGTCAGCGCATCGGGCGCGGCGCGGCGGCGGCGCGGCGCCAGCAGGGCTTCGAATTCGGCGGTGATGCGTTCGCGGCGGCGTTCGAGTTCTGTCAGCAGCGCCGCCCAGTCGGGATAGGCCAGGCCGCTGGCGATGCGCGCGCGATCGGCGTCGCCGCCGGGCAAGGCGTGGGTCTGCGCGTCGCGCAGCATCTGCAGGCGGTTTTCCAACTGGCGCAGATAGCGATAGTCGTCGGCCAGATTCTCGCCGGCCTCTTCGCCGATCTGGCGTTGCGCCACCAGTTCGCGCAAGGCCGGCAGCAGGCGCCGGCCGCGCAGTTCGGCTTCGCGGCCGCCGCGGATCAGCTGCAAGGCCTGGACCAGGAATTCGATCTCGCGAATCCCGCCGGGCCCGCGCTTGATGTCGTCGGCCAGTTCCTTGCGCGCGACCTCGGCGCTGATCGCCGCCTTCATCGAACGCAAGCCGTCGAGCGCGCCGAAATCCAGATAACGGCGATACACGAACGGACGCAAGGCTTCCAGGAACCGCTCGCCGGCGTCGATATCGCCGGCCACCGGCCGCGCCTTCTGCCAGGCGTAGCGTTCCCAATCGCGGCCTTCGCGCTGGAAGTATTGCTCCATCGCCGCGAACGACCACGCCACCCGGCCGGCGTTGCCGTACGGGCGCAGGCGCAGATCGACGCGATGGCAGAACCCTTCCGCGGTGATTTCATCGAGCAAGCGCGCCAGCTGCTGGCCGAGCTTGGCGAAATAGGTTTCCGCGTCGAGCGCGCGCGCCGGATCGCGGCCGTCGAACTGGGTGCCGCCGTCGTGTTCGTAGGCGTAGACCAGATCGACGTCGGAACTGAAGTTGAGTTCGGCGCCGCCGAGCTTGCCCAGGCCGAACACGACCAGCCGCACGCGCTCGCCGTCGGCGGTGCGCACCGCGCCGTGGCGTTGTTCGAATTCGTGCTCCAGCGCATGCAGCGCGGTCTGCAGGCAGACCTCGGCCAGGTGAGTGCTGCCTTCCAGCGTGTCCTCGACGCTGTCCAGGCCCAGCACATCGCGCCAGATCAATCGCGTCGAACCGGCGCTGCGATAACGGCGCAGGCGCGTGCCCCAGTCGCTGCGATGCTCGCTGTCGAGGACCGGCGGCGGCGCGGGCGTGGCGCCGTTGTCGGCGGCGAGCGCCAGCAACACTTCGGGTTGGCGCACCAAGGTGTCGATGGCGAAATCGCTGACCACGGCCACGCGCGCGAGCCGCGCGCGCAGCGACGGCTCATCGAGCGCGGCCTGCGCCTGCGGCGAGGCCGCGCGCAGCCGCGCGATGGCACGTTCGGCCAGCGCGGATTCGAGCGCGCCGGGGTCGGCGGAAGGATTCGAGGACGCGGATACGGGCATGCGCGGATGATCGCATGTCGGTGCTTGTCGTCGGTGGTGTGTTGATGCGGGGTGTCGTAGGCGTGCGCGGGCTGCGGCTGCGGCTGCGGCAATTCAACTGCGATGAAGCTTCGACCTGATCACCATGGCGCACTCAACGCTTGCTTCGCTCTTATGCTCGTCATTCCCGCGAAGGCGGGAATCCAGAGTCTTCAGCGCCATCCTGCTAGTCCGTCATTCCCGCGAAAGCGGGAATCCAGTGCCTTTCGTGCGAGAACGTTTGAAGTCTCTGGATTCCCGCGTTCGCGGGAATGACGAGCAAAAAACTCGACGCACGGCTACCGAACCAGCGGCTTTGAACGGGCTCTTACCCTAGCTTCGTCTGCGCGCCGCAGAGCGACATACAGGCCTTCCGAAAGCCCCGAAATCGATCCCCTGAGCCTAGAAATAAAAAAGCCCGCTTCCGGTAGAACCGGTAGCGGGCTTTGCTCCCTCCCCCACGTCGGGATGCGGGGCGATCGTGAAGGAACCGTTATCCCCTTTGCACGCTGCACTGCAAAACAGAACTTGCCGGTTCATTTGAAACGCTCGTAACCGCCCCCGGCGGCTTATGCCAAAAGCTAATAACGCCAAGGCTGTTACCGATGCCATCGAAATCCGCGCTGTGACCCCGCGCGGATCAAGGCGACCGCCCGCGAGAAACCTGAATAGGGAAAGAGGGTGACCATTTGCGCCAAGCGCTTCGATTCCGCAACGCCTTCGTGCGGCCGGATTGGCCTCGCCCGGCCGTGACTGTCGTTACTTGGCTAGCCGGCGCCGCGCCGCATCCGGTTCCGACACGATCGACAGCGCAAGGATCAGCCCCATGCCCCACCCCGCATCGCGCGCCCCCGACCGCGCATGGCAGCGACCGCTGTATGGCGGCATCCTGGCGGCCTGCGCCCTGCTCTTCGCATTCCCCGCTTGTTCCCAGAACCGATCCGGCCAGGAGGCCACCATGACCGCCGCCCCTCAAACCCCGAGCCCGCTGACCGGCGAGGACGTCAGCCGGCGCGTGCTGAAACTGATCGGCAGCCTGCGCTCCAACGCCGACCTCACCTTCGAACACCTGGAACAGCACACCGGCCTGAGCATGCAGCGCGCCGCCAACGGCGACGGCTCGTTCGGCACCGGCGCGCGCATCGACGCGAACTGGTCCTACAACCTGTTCGTCAGCCCCGTGCTCGGCGGCCCCAGGAACCAGCTGATCTTCGATTTCGCCCGCAACGGCGACCCGGCCGCGCCGATGACGCCGGTGTGCGGCATGGACTTCGACGACTACGCGCGCGAGCTCAAGCGCATGGGCTTCCAGGACAGCGCGGTGCGCGCCGAGCACGGCCGCATCAGCTATTGGAATTTCCGCGGCCCGGTGACGCTGCGCGTGTTCGTCGAAGGCGAATCCAACGAGTCGCCGGAAAAAATCGGCCACCAGTGCGTGAAGACCATCACCGTCGAATAAGCGCCGCGCTCGCTTCAGGCCAGGAGGCCGCCATGTCCAAACCCATCAGCGCCGATCTGCAGAAGCTGCTCGACGATTTCGGCAAGCAACCCGGCGTCAGCGCCAACGCGGTGAAGAACCTCACCGACACCATCAAGGGCTCGCCCGCGCTCACCGATCAGTTGAACGGCGCGGTCGCCGCCGGCCATCTGAAATCGTTCAAGGCGCTGACCGATCCGAACATGGGCGGCGCCTACAACGGCGGCACCCAGACCATGTCCCTGCCGGTCGCCGGCCTGGACGCGGGCTTCAACAAGGGCGAGATCACCTTCGTGCTGGGCCACGAAGTGCAGCACGGCTTCAACCGCGCCGCGCGCGACGCGGTCCGCTCGACCTTCTACACCGAGGCGCAGGCGCTGGCGAAGAATCCGGCCGCCGTGCACGACTACACGCCGCTGTTGAACAAGGTGATCGAAGGCGACCGCGTCAACGAATCCACCGCCAACATCGCCGGCTGGAACGCGCTGGTCAGCGCGGCGAAGGAAGCCAAGCCCGCCGCGACCCTGGGCGATGTCTACAACATGCAGCCCGGCCGCGCCTCGGATTTCATCGCCCGCACCGGCACCGCGCCCAACTTCGCCTACGCCGCCAAGCCCGGGCTCACGCTCGGCGCCGACCTCACCATCGCGGTCAATCCGGCCAACACCGCCGGCATGGCCAAGTACTACTACGATCTGCCGCCGGCCAGCACCGGCCTGGGTTACGGCGGCAATTCCGACTATCCCAACTATCACGGCGCGATCTATCTGCCGATGATCAGCCAGTGGGAACAGGCGCACGGCCGTACCGCCGACGGCGGCAAGCCGCAGGTGCACATCAACATGAACTCGCTGCATCTCAATCGCGAAATCATGGAGACCAACGGCCTGGACCTGGGCGCGGCGACCAAGCAGCCTTACTTCGACACCAGCACCACGCCGCCGACCGCGGCGAATTTCCACCACACCAAGGACACGCACCGGCCGGTGCGCGATCCGATCGCGCCGACCCATGACGCGCCGGCGCACAGCAGCGATCCGTTGTTGCAAGGCATCCGCGACCAGGTCCAGGCCGAGTTCGCCCGCCACGGCAGCCCGCTGTCCGAGCGCGACGCCGACCGCGTCGCCGCGGCGCTGGCGGTGCAGAGCAAGAACGCCGGCATGGGACTGCCCGATCATGTGGTGTTGAGCGTGGACCCGGCGACGAAGGAAGTCGGCAAGACCGTGTTCCTGGTCAAGGGCGAACTCGACAGCCCCTCGCACACGCGCGTGAGCGTGTCGCCGCAGCAGGCGCCGCCGCTGGAAGATTCGTTGCGCCAGCTCGAATCGGCCGCGGTCAACGCACCGGCGCAAAACGCGCAGCAGGCGGCGAAGACGATCCAGCAGTAAACGATTGTGCGATAGCCGGCGCAGTCCCGGTGCGATCCGCCCCCGCAACAACGCGGGGGCTCGGTCGTGCGCCGGTGTCCTGTCGCGCCGGCTTTCGCCGTTGATCAAGCGAGCGCGCCGACTCGACCTACGAGACGCCGTTCTCACTGCAGGTCCGGCATCGCCGGGTAGCGCGACCGGGTTCTCAATCCGGGAACCCTCGTCCCCGGCGCGGACGGACCGGCAGCACGCAGCACCGTCGAAGAGCAACCGCGCGCGATGCATCAGCGAAACCGCGGCCGCCCGCGACGGGCAACAGGGGCCATGACCGATCTCGCAGCAATCGAGCCGTAGACGACGGCGCGGCGCGCCCGTGGGCGCTCGCAATTCGCATGCAGTCGAACCCAGTGCCGTTCCCGCACTTCACTCATTCCATCAGGAGCCCAGCATGGAACGCATTCATTCCTTCTCCGCCGCCGGTACGCGGCTTCGTCTTGCACGCACTCCGCTCGCGGCCGCCGCTGTCGCCTGCCTGTTCGCGGCGGCGCCGTTCGCGCTGTCGGCGCAGGATGCGAGCAAGTCCGCCGCCGCGGCCAAACTGGCGCCGCGCGCGCTGGAGCAGCCGGTGCTGGCGCGCATGCTGCGCTCGCAGGATCTCAAGCCGCTGCTGAGCCAGACCCCGGCCGGCACCAAGCCGCTGGACACGCACGAGGCCAAGCTCGATCTGCGCATCGCCTTCACCGAATCGAAGATCTGGAATCCCAACAGCCAGCGCTACGACAAGGTGAAGCTGCGCTCGTACCAGAGCCCGGGCACCAACCCGGACGTGCCCTTCGTCGCCCCGACCATCGTGACCTCGCCGGGCGAAACCGTGCGCGTGGGCCTGGACAACCAATTGCCGCCGCAGCCCGATTGCCATCCGGCCAACATCAACATCCCGCATTGCTTCAACTCGACCAACCTGCACTCGCACGGCCTGTGGGTCAGCCCCACCGGCAACAGCGACAATGTACTGCTGACGCTGCGTCCGGGCGTCAAGTTCGAGTACGAATACAATCTGCCCGCCGACCATCCCGCCGGCACCTTCTGGTATCACCCGCATCTGCACGGCTCCACCGCGCTGCAGGTGTCCAGCGGCATGGCCGGCGCGCTGCTGGTGCGCGGCGATCGCTTGCCCGGCAGCGACCGCACCGGCGATGTCGATACGCTTCTGCGCGACGAAACCGGCGCGGCGATGCCGGAGCGGTTGCTGATGTTCCAGCAGGTCGCCTACGCCTGCCGCGGCACCGACGGCAAGATCAAGACCGACAAGAACGGCTTTTGGACCTGCGGCGAAAATGACATCGGCCAGATCGACAACTACGACGATCAGTTCGGCTTCGGCGTGTGGCAGAAATCCGGCCGCCACACCAGCATCAACGGCACCGTGCTGCCGACCTTCAACGGCCTGGTCGCCGGCCGCGTCGAACGCTGGCGCCTGCTTCACGCCGGCGTGCGCGATACCGTCAATCTGCAATTGCGCGAAGTCGATGCCGCCTCGGCCAGCATCGCCGGCCTGTCCGGCGCGGCCCTGGACAACTGGGTGACCCAGCACTGCACCGGCGCGCCGCTCAAGCAGTTCGAAGTCGCCAGCGACGGCCTCACCCACGCCAAGACCATCGTCAAGACCGAAAACGTGCTGCAGCCCGGCTACCGCAGCGACGCGCTGGTGGTATTTCCCAAGGCCGCCAAGTACTGCGTGCTGGACGCCGCAGCGCCCGCCAGCGCCAGCATCACCAACGCCCCGGAAGACCGGCAGTTGCTCGGCATCGCCGAGGTCGGCGGCGCGGCGAAGGTGGACGACGTGGAAGCCTTCGTGACCGAAAAACTGGTCGCATCGGCGAAGCAGCAGATGCCCGAGAGCGTGCGCGAACGCGTCGTCGCCGGCTTACGCGATCACCTGCGCCTGGACGACTTCGTCCCGCACCGGACCATCGACAAAGGCGAGATCAACGCCAAGGGCCAGGACGTGGTGTTCAACATCCAGGACGTGGTCGAGGACGGCAAGAAGCGCACCGTCTACATGGTCGACGGCAAGCCTTACGATCCTTCCGCGGCGCGCGACCTGATCCTGGGCAACGTCGAAGAATGGCGCCTGAGCTCGCTGGTCGGCGGCCATCCCTTCCACATCCACGTCAACCCGTTCCAGATCGTCAGCATCCTCGACGACAAGGGCAAGGAAGTCAGCGTCACCGGCGACGTGGACGACAAAGGCAAGCTGGTCGATCCGCAGTACGCCAACCTGCAGGGCACCTGGAAGGACACCTTGTTCGTCAAGAAGGGTTATCACCTGCTGGTGCGCACCCGTTACGAGCGCTACATCGGCGAATACGTCCTGCATTGCCACATCCTCGATCACGAAGACCAGGGCATGATGCAGAACGTGCGCGTGTTGGTGCCCGACGGCAAGGGCGGCGGTATTTCGGCTAGCAGCCACCATTGAGGGCGGCACCGCATCGCCGCGATTGCGGCGATGCGAGAGCGATCTGTGAGCTGTGAACGCACACGCTGATTGAGCAATGATGGAGCCCCTCTCCCGCTTGCGGGAGAGGGAATATCCCGCAAGCGATGGCGAAGGCAACCTGCACCATCGCCACGACCCGACCGCGCCTCAGCGCTTCCCGCGTTTCTCGTACTCCGCCATATCCACCCGAAGAATCCGCCGCAACTCCAAAATCGCCTGCGGCGTCTCCTGCACGCTGTGGCCGGACACGATCACCTTCTCCGACAGCGCGCCGTCCAGATGCGAGCTGCGGTACGGCACCGCGCCGTCGCTGGACTGCAGCAGCGACAGCTTGGCGTCGCGCTGGCCGACGATGGTGTGATACGGCAGGCCCGATTCGATCGGCAGGTCTTCGGTGCTGCGCATGAACAACGAATGCGGACTCAGATCGTCCGGCCCGGTCGGCGGACGGCCTTTGCGGAAACCCAGTTTCTGCAGTTCGTCCTGATTGACCTGGGTGCGCTGGATCAATTCGGCGGTATCGCGCAGCACGTCGAACGGCAGGCGGATCAGTTTGCGCACCATGCGCAGCGGCCATGCGTCGCTGACCACCGCGCCGCGATGCGGCGAGGCCAAGAACACGGCGCGGCCGAACTGCGGCATCGGCCGGAACACGGTCAGCGCGCGCACCAGCGGTTCCTGGCTCAGGCGCTGGGCGGCGGCTGGGTCGAAGGAGCGCAGGGTTTCGTCCATCACATGCTCGCCGCTGTCGCTGACCAACAGCCGCGCGATCACCCCGCCCATGCTGTGGCCGACCAGCACCGCATCGTGGCTGGCGATGTCGTCGCCTTCCGGATCGTAGTGTTCGAACGTCTTGCTCAGGGCCGAGTCGATCGCCAGGCGATTGGACAAGATGCCCATGTTGGTCGGATAGAACACCTGCCACAGCTGATAGCGCTTGCGCAGGGTTTCATCGCCGAGGATTTCGTTGGCCAGGTTGACCCACGCCTCCGGGCTGCTGGCCAGCCCGTGCACCAGCACGATCACGCGCTTGTCCGGATCGTAGGGCTGGTTGAGGTAGATGCGCGGCTTGAAGCTGCGCGCCTGCTTGGGCCGCAGCAGGCTCGACAGACTCAGCCGCGCCAGTTCCGAACGCGCCAGCCACACGCCGTAAGCCGCCGAGTAGTTCGCCGCCAGCGGCACCTTGCGCCCGCCAATGGTCTCGCTGTCGATGCGGTAAGGGTTGTAGACGTCCATGCTGGCCTCGCCGCTGGCCAGCACGCCGTCGAGGCCGTCGCCGGCGAAGCGCAAGGTCGCGGTCACCGGCAGATAGCGGGTCTCGCGATAAGGAACGTCCTCGGCATCGGGGTCTTGCGGCGAACGCCGCGGAAACACCGCGACCAGCCCAGTGCCGAATCCATCGCGCCGATACACCGCGCGCAGGTTGTCGAACCCCAGGCTGTCGGATGCGAGCAAGGCCTCGGGTTGCTTGCTGATCTCGGAGGCCTCGTAACCGTGCAGGCCGATCCCCAGGTTCATGCCGCCGACCTGCAGCGGCGTCGCCCCGACCTGGCCGCGGCTGGCTTCGAACGCCGATTGCGCGACCACATCGACCGCGCGGTTGTAGTACTGCAGCACGCGTTCCTGGCGCGCTTCGAACACGCGCTGCTCGGGCGTGCGCGGGGTCAGGAACAGATAGGCGTAGGCATAGCGCGCGGTCTCGATCGCCGCGCGCGTGCGCTCGTCGCCGGCGACTTGCGCGGCGACCTCGGCCGAGGCCTGGGCGACGCCGGCGTCGCCCGACCCGGCGGCCGCGGCCTTGCGCCTGGACCAGCCCGCGCTTTCGGCCGCCTTGCTCAGCGTCGCCGGCGCGGCGTTCATGCGCAGCAACTGCAGTTCCGACGCGGTCGCCAGCCAGTCTTCGATCGGCGCGAGCGCGCGCAGTTGCCGGATGCATGGCGCGGCGTCCTTCGCGCACTGGTCCGGGTCGAGCCCGGCCGAACCCAGCGCGGTCGCCGCCGAGGTGCTCAGCTTGCCGCCGTTGAGCGCATCGAGATTGCGTTCGGCGGCGATCTCGCCGAACCCGCGCTCCTTGACCTTGACCACGGCGCAGCCGCTGCCGCCGAGCAACGCCAACCCCACCAACAAGCCGACTAAACCACGCATGTCCGATCCACCGGGCAGAAACCGTTGGCATTGTCGAGTGCGCCCGCTCTGGCGTAAACACCAGCCGCGGCTTTCGCGCGCCTTCACGCCCGGCTCGCCCCGGCGTTTTCCGTATCGATCCGTCCCCCTTTCTTCAATGCGCGCACGAGGCGACCGCCATGCAGCCGTTCGGAAATCCCGCACAGTCAGGCCAGCCCGAACTGCACGTCCAGCACATCGCCTGCGCCAACAACGCCGCGTTCGTCCTGCGTTTCATCATCCAGCGCCTGGACGGCGACCGGGTGATCAGCCAGGCCACGGCGGGCGGCGCATTCCCGGCCGGGCAGACCCGCAGCGTCGATTTGTCCGCGCTGCGCTTCCACGGCCAGGCGCTGGACGTGGGCGACCGCGTGCGCATCCGCGCGCGCGCGATCGGCGGGACGCGCCGCGACGGGCCGTCGGTGGCCTATGCGCCCAACGGCCACACCGCGACCTTCAGCGTGCGCGGCACCACCTTGAGCTTCTCGATCAACCGCATCTGAGGCATCCGCCCATGTCCGCGTCCCACGCGTTGGAAGGCCAAGCCGTCGATTGGCTGCGCGACAGCGACGATCTGTTGGTTCGCTTCGGCCTCAACGATGAGGATGCCGACGCCCGCCATCGCAATCGCGGCGCGCAGGCGAATATGTTCGCCGACGCGCACTTGCCGCAGATCGCGCCCGATCGCGTGTTTCCCAACGTGGTCGCGGTGAGCCGCGGCGCGGCGCTGTCGATCCAGATCCGCGCGCGATCGCCCGGGCCGCTGGGCTTCGGTTTCCGCATCGCCACCGGCGCCGAGCCGGTGGTGGATCGCCTCTACGCGGTCCAGCGCGCCGACTCTTCGGGCTATCGCAACGTCACCGTGCGCCGGTTCCAGCGCGATGCGAATCTGATCACTATCGATCTGATGCGCGCGCGGCTCGGCCATGCGCACCGCCTCGACGCGCTGCAACAGCTTTGGACCTGCGACATCACCACCTGGGACGTGCACCAGTTTCTCGACCCGATCACCGCGCGGGTCTATACCCGGGCCAACCCGCGCTTTCCGCCGACGCCGCCGGCCGGGCCGGTGGACACCCGGCGCGGCAGCGTGCGCGAGGCTTCCGGCGGCGCCGCGCTGCAGGTCAACGCCGGGGTGATCTGGGCCGACGGCAGCGCCGAGCAAACCTTCGAGCGCATCCAGGTGCAGGCGCAAGCCGATCCCGATCGGGATTTCTCCGGTCGGCTGCGCGTGCATTTTTTCGTCGTCGATCCGGATTGAGCGGCGGCGCGCCGCATCCGCCGCATCGCGCAACCGAGGGCTGAGCATGCTCGTCACCATCGCATTCGCCGGCGAACCCGACCGCGACCTGGTCCTGCGCCTGGAGCAGGACGCTTCGCTGCGGCAGGTTCGCGAACAACTCGCGGCCCTGGACGCGATGGCGCCGGGGGATCGCTTCCGTTTCGGCAATGCCCGTCTGGACCCGTCGATCGAGGCCGACACCAAGCTCAAGGAAGTGATCGGCGAGGACGGCGTGCTCACCGTGCGCCCGGCGCCGCGCGCGCCGGAACCCGAGCCCGAGCCCGAGCCCGAGCCGGAACCGGAGCCAGAACCCGAACCCGCACCCGCACCGGCGCCCGCGCCGCCGCGTCCGGCGCTGCGCCCGACCGCGCCGCAAGCGCAGCCCGCCGAAGCGAATTGGGGACTGCGCAGCGAAGACGAAACGCCGGACCTGCTGGCGCAATTGCAGGGCCGCATGGCCGGGTTCAGCGTGCGCACGCCGGACGATTTCACCGCGCTGCCGCTGGCGACGGTGCAAGCGCTGTTCGCCGCGCGCCGGCTCGACCGCGGCCTGCGTTTCGGCCCCGATCCGGGCGACAGCCTGTTCGGTGCGCGCGCGCCGCGCGCGCCGGTGGTCTACCGGCATCCGCAGCGGCCGCCGCATTCGGGCGGGGTCTCGTTTACCTCGCGCTGGAACATCAGCGCCACCGCCAGCCGGGTGCTGCACGAGTTGCACACGCGCAGCATCCACAACGCCAACGCCGGCGGCGGCGTCAACGGCTTCGGTCTGGCCGCCGATTTCCGCAGCGACCTGGAGCGCTTGCGGCGCAACGAGGTCACCACGATCCATCTGGTCGATGAAATGATCGTGCCCAAGGTGGTGCTGATGCTGGATCCCGACACCGACCTGGACGTCGCGCCCGAGTTGGTCGAAGCGGTCGACCGCGCGCTGGCGACGCCCAGCCGGATCGGACAATACGAAGCGCTGCACGAGCGCGTGTTCGCCGTCTTCGGCTATTTCTTCCCGTGCGAGGCCTTGCTCGGCGGCACCCGCTTGCGCACGCTCAGCGCGACTAGCGAAGACCTGCGCGAGCAGGAGCAACTACTGTCGGGCTTCGGTTTCGGCGCCGCCGCGAAGGACGCGCCGACCAGCTTCGGCCCGGCCAGCGGCGACATCGGCTACGCGCGCGCCGACAACCGGCTGTCCACGCACCGCCACATCCGCCAATTGCGCGAGCAGAACATCCGCACCATCGGCGGGCATCCGGCGCTGGGCCTGGCGGACGAGCAGGCCCTGCAATGGATGGCCGGGCTGGACGCGGTGGAGCTGTGGGCTACCATCGGCCATCGCCGGCTGATGCCGATCCTGCGCTTCCTGCCGCCCCGGCAGCGCAACCGCTGCGTCAGCGTGATCGAACAGTTCGCCCGTTCCAGCACCAGCGCGCAGCACACCGTGCTGGACATGGCCGCTTATGTGATGCCGCTCAATCGCGATTTGCTCGGGGCGATTCTCTAGTTTGCATTCGCGCGAGCCGCGGTCTGAGTCGACATAAAAAAACCCCGCCTTTCGGCGGGGTTTTCTTGTTGCTTCAGGGCGATCGGTTGATCAGAAATCCATACCGCCCATGCCGCCCATGCCGCCGCCGCCCGGCATCGCCGGCTCGTCCTTCTTCGGCAGCTCGGCGACCATCGCTTCGGTCGTGATCATCAGACCGGCGATCGAAGCCGCGTTCTGCAGCGCGGTGCGGGTGACCTTGGTCGGGTCCAGGATGCCGAACTCGAGCATGTCGCCGTATTCGCCGTTGGCGGCGTTGTAACCGAACGCGCCGGTGCCTTCCTGGACCTTGTTCAGGATGACCGACGGCTCTTCGCCGGCGTTGGTGACGATTTCGCGCAGCGGGGCTTCCATCGCGCGCAGGGCGATCTGGATACCGTGGTTCTGGTCTTCGTTGGCGCCCTTCAGGCCGGCGATGGCCGCCTTGGCGCGCAGCAGCGCGACGCCGCCGCCCGGGACGATGCCTTCTTCCACGGCAGCGCGGGTGGCGTGCAGCGCGTCTTCAACGCGAGCCTTCTTTTCCTTCATTTCGATTTCGGTCGAAGCGCCGACCTTGATCACCGCAACGCCGCCGGCCAGCTTGGCCACGCGCTCTTGCAGCTTCTCGCGATCGTAGTCCGACGAGGTCTCTTCGATCTGCGCCTTGATCTGCTTGATGCGGGCCTGGATCGAATCGCCGTCGCCGGCGCCGTCGATGATGGTGGTGTTCTCCTTGGAGACCTGCACCTTCTTCGCGCGGCCCAGATCCTTGATCGTGGCCTTCTCGAGCTGCAGACCGACTTCTTCCGAGATCACGGTGCCGCCGGTGAGGACGGCCATGTCTTCCAGCATCGCCTTGCGACGGTCGCCGAAGCCCGGCGCCTTGACGGCGCAGACCTTGACGATGCCGCGGATGGTGTTGACCACCAGGGTCGCCAGCGCTTCGCCTTCGACTTCTTCCGCGACGATCAGCAGCGGCTTGCCGGCCTTGGCCACGCCTTCCAGCACGGGCAGCAGGTCGCGGACGTTGGAGATCTTCTTGTCGTACAGCAGCACGTAGGGGTCGTCCAGTTCGGCCGACATCGACTGCTGGTTGTTGATGAAGTACGGCGACAGGTAGCCGCGGTCGAACTGCATGCCCTCGACGACGTCGAGCTCATTCTCAAGGCCCGAACCGTCTTCAACGGTGATCACGCCTTCCTTGCCGACCTTGTCCATCGCCTGGGCGATCAGGTCGCCGATGTCGGCGTCGGAGTTGGCCGAGATCGCGCCGACCTGGGCGATTTCCTTGCTGGTGGACGACGGCTTGGACAGCTTCTTCAGCTCGACCACCGCTTCGACCACGGCCTTGTCGATGCCGCGCTTGAGGTCCATCGGGTTCATGCCGGCGGCGACCGCCTTCATGCCTTCGCGGATCAGCGCCTGGGCCAGCACGGTCGCGGTGGTGGTGCCGTCGCCGGCGTTGTCGGAGGTCTTGGAAGCGACTTCCTTGACCATCTGCGCGCCCATGTTCTCGAACTTGTCGGCCAGTTCGATCTCCTTGGCGACGGACACGCCGTCCTTGGTGATCGTCGGCGCGCCGAAGCTCTTCTCAAGCACGACGTTACGGCCCTTCGGGCCGAGGGTGGCCTTGACGGCATTGGCGAGAATATTTACGCCGCGCACCATCTTGGCGCGTGCGTCCTCACCGAAACGAATTTCTTTGGCAGCCATGGTGAAACTCCGGGAATTGGGAATGGGGAATCGGGAATAGGAAAAGCAGAAGCGGCGGAATCGGCACGGGCGGGAACGTCAGCGCAAGCGCTTTGACGACTCCCGATTCCCCATTCCCGATTCCCGGCTCGCTCAGCCGACGATCGCGAGAACGTCGTCTTCCTTGAGGATCTTGTATTCGACGCCGTCCTGCTTGTAGGAGCTGCCCGAGTACTGGCCGTAGATGACCTTGTCGCCGACCTTGAGCTTCGGCGCGCGCACGCTGCCGTTGTCCAGGGCCTTGCCTTCGCCAACGGCGACGATCTCGCCCTTGGTGGACTTTTCCTTGGCGGCGTCGGGGATGATGATGCCGCCGGCGGAGACTTCGTCGGCTTCGATCGGCTTGACCACAACGCGGTCATAAAGCGGCTTGAGATTCATGGCGACCTCTGTAAGTGACTGAATGGGTGGAGAAAGAACGGGAATTTTAGCAGTCGCCCCCGTCGAGTGCCAACCGCGGGGACAAAAGCGCCCGGCAAGCCGGGACTGCACGCTTAATGAGGGGCGCCGGCGGGCTTTCAAGGGGGCGGGCGAATAAATCCTTCGCGCCGCCCGTCCGGGACCGGGCCGGTTCCGGCCCCAGGATCGGAGCCGGACGCCGACAGGCCCCCATCGCCAGGCGAAACCGGGATGACAGGGCGGCCGTCGCCGCGGACCGGGTTCAGGCCAGGGGCGGCGCCCGCGCCGGGCGGGTTACAGGCGCTTGTGCATCCGCACGCAGGCCAGGCTGACGCCGCACGGATGCGCATACGCGGCATCGCCGATCGTCTGGAACCCCATCGCCTGATAAAAAGCGACGGCATTGAGCGAAGACGCCACCGTCAACGCCGACAGTCCGTGGGCGCGGGCGATCGCATCGATCTCGCCCATCAGCCGCGCGCCCAGGCCGCGCCCGCCGTGCGCGGGATCGACGAACATCGCTTCGACTTCGGCGCCGTCCAGATCGACGATGCCGTAGCCGAGCAACTCGCCGTCTTCCTCGATCAGCACCGCGCCGCCGGCGGCGATCATGCGCTCATAGGAATCCGGCAACGGCGAGGCCGACCACGCCGCGACGGTGGCGGCGTCGTAGTGACTGATGCAGGTCGCGCGCACCGCCTGCGTGCGCAGCGCCCACAGGCGCGCGGCTTCGTCGCTGCGGGCCGGGCGCGGCGGCGGCAGGGTGCGCGCATGGGATGGGGGCGAGGACATGCAAGCATTCCGTAAAGATCCGGCCTCACGATAATCCACGCCCGCGCAGACCGCGATGCCGCCGGCCGCGCGCGTACTAAACTGCCCATCCCAGCCTTCGCCAGGACCCCACCATGTCGTCCGTGACCTCCCCCGCCGAAATCGCCGCCTCGCTCACCGAACTGTGGTCGCCGCGGGTGGTGGCCGAGGTGGACGAGGCCTACATCAAGGTCGCGCGCGTGCACGGCACCCTGGCCTGGCACAGCCACGCCGACGAGGACGAGTTGTTCTACGTGCTCAAGGGCCGGCTGGTGATTGAGATGGAAGAGCGCAGCGTCGAGCTGGGCGCGGGCGAGATGTTCGTCGTGCCCAAGGGCGTGCGGCACAACCCGATCGCCGACGAGGAATGCCACCTGCTGCTGATCGAACGCAAGACCGCGCAGCACACCGGCGACGTGGTCACCGACAAGACCCGTTCGCTGCAGGAGCAGTTGCGGCCGCTGGGCTGATCCGGCCCATCGGCCGAGGCCGCGGTCCGGCGCCACAAAAAG
Organism: Lysobacter sp. TAB13; assembly: GCF_052113885.1. NCBI lineage: Bacteria > Pseudomonadati > Pseudomonadota > Gammaproteobacteria > Lysobacterales > Lysobacteraceae > Lysobacter > Lysobacter sp. TAB13. The sequence continues at coordinate 105,951 of NZ_JBFRDR010000012.1, forward strand.
AAAGAGCGCGTCCCGTGGAACGCGCTCTTTGGTGCGGAGATGGCCGTCCTGCGCATGGCGCAATCCTGCGCCCGTCCCCCGAACCGACCTCGTGTCTAGCCGAAGTCCGTATCGGCGAGGTGCCATATTCCGAAGTCCTCATCACGGTTGCTACACCACCGGATCGTGTTTTTGGCTACTTTTGCTAGCTCTTACACTTGTTCGAACGGCTAAGCTACTGTATTCATTGGTTGCGCCGGCACACAACGCTAGCGAAAACGCACTAGCTCCTGTGTCTATCGCTCACCAGGTGAATATCGGTAGCAATAGCGGAAAAACTCCTTAAAAACTGCCCAAAACTGTCACATGACGCCGCAGCAGCGCATACGTCTCGCCCGTCGCCACGCCGGTCTGTCGCAAGCTGCGCTGGGCGCGGCGGTCGGCGTCCAGCGCAGCGCGGTCGGGCACTGGGAATCGGCCCAGGGCAAATTCCCCAGCGTGTCGCATCTGCGCGAAGTGGCGATGGTGACGGGCGTCCAGTTCGAATGGCTGGCCACCGGCCGCGGCAAGATGAGTCTGTCGCAGGACACGGCGATGGATTCGGTCGCCGCCGCCGACGCGCTGTTGATCGACGATCCCTTGGAACTGCGGCTGATCGCCGCGTTCCGCGAGGCGCCGACCCGGTCGAGGGCGCCGCTGGTGGAAGTCGCCGAGCAATTGGCGGAGTTGCGCACCGGGCGGCCGCGCAGCAGCGGCGGCAAGGCGCGCGGGGCGGCTTGAGCAAAGAAGCTTTTGCGGAAGCGCTTTTGTGGGAGGGAGCTTTAGCCCCGATGTTCTTTTTTCAGATCGCCGCAAGCGGAACGAAGAGCATCGGGGCTAAAGCTCCCTCCCACAAAAGCCGCCTCTCACACGCTTCCCGCGCAGCTGTCGCCGCCCTTTCGCTTTCCTGTCGCCTAGTTGGCGCGAAGCTGTCGCCCCGCTATCGCCGTCCAAGTGGCCAAGCGCGACACCCGTCGCTGTTTCGCGATGCCGTCGTCGTTGCCCGGGCCGACGCTGTCACAAAGCCCGACTAGACTCGACCGACGCGCCCTGGGGAGGGCGCCCGAATCGCGCCGGCGGTTCGCCGCACGGCGACCGCGCGCGATGCCACTCAAAAGGAGCCGTATCGATGCCCAAGTCCGTTGCTGGCTGTTCCAATCTCATGTCCGCGCGCCGTGCCGGCGTTCTCACGCTCGCCATCGCCGCGCTGTTGCCGACGATGGCTCCGGCCGCCGTGTTCATCAACGAATTCCATTACGACGACGCCACCTCCAGCGGCGATGTCGGCGAGCGCATCGAGGTCGTCGCCACGGCCGGCGAAACGCTCAGCAATTACCGCGTCTATCTGTACAACGGCAGCACGCCGTCGTCGGCGACCACCTACGACAACGATCTGGTCCCGGCCGGCAGCGTGGTGACGTGCGGCGGCAGCGTGCGTATCGCCACGCTGAGCTATCCCACCAACGGCATCCAGAACGGTTCCAACGACGGCTTCGCCCTGGTCGATGGGAGCGGCGCGGTGGTGCAGTTCCTGAGCTATGAAGGCGGAATCACCGCCAGCAACGGCCCGGCCTCGGGCAAGACCAGCACCAATCTGCCGGTATCCGAATCCGGTTCGGCCGCGGCCGGCACCTCGCTGCAGTTGTCCGGCAACGGCAGCGCGTATTCGCAGTTCACCTGGCAGAGCTCGGCGACCCAGACCTTCGGCGCCTGCAACAACGGCCAGACCTTCACCGGCAGCGCGCCGAACACGCCGCCGAGCGTGAGTTCGACCACGCCGTCCAACGGTTCGACCAGCTTCCCGGCCGCCGGCGATCTGGCGGCGAACTTCAGCGAAGCGGTGACGCTCGCCAGCGGCGCGCTGACCTTGCAGTGCGCGACCTCCGGCGCGGTCGCCCTGACCTATCCGTCCAGCGGCACCGCAATCGCCGCTTCCACCGGCACCGCGCTGCACGCCGGCGAGGCCTGCACCTTCACCGTCGTGGCGAGCAAGGTCACCGACGCCGGCGGCGCCACGCCGGCCGCGAACACGGTGGTCAACTTCAATGTCGCCAGCGGCGGCGGCACGCCGACGGGCTACTACTCGCACGTCAACACCAGCAGCGCCAGCCAGCTGCGTTGCTCGCTGCACGAGACCATCAAGGGCCACACGGTCTATCCGTACAGCGGCGGCACCACCAACGTCTGGTCGATCCTGGAAATCGCCGACGAAGATCCGAACAACTCCGGCCGCATCCTCGATGCGTACAAGAACCGCAGCTTCGTCAAGGTCACCGACCGCGCCGGCAGCGGCAGCGGCGTGAAGTACAACCGCGAACACACCTGGCCGAACTCGCTGGGCTTCGGCACCGCGACCGGTAACCTCGGCCTGCCCTACGCGCCGTACACCGATACCCACATGCTGTATCTGACCGACGCCGGCTACAACGCCGATCGCGGCAACAAGCCCTACGCCGATTGCTCGCTGTCCAGCGGCTGCGGCGAGCGCGTCACCGAGGTCAACAACGGCAGCGGCGGCGGCAGCGGCGTGTATCCGGGCAACTCCAACTGGTTCAAGACGCCCGACGGCAACAGCGGCTCGTTCCAGGTCTGGGGCAAGCGCCGCGGCGACATGGCGCGCGCGGTGTTGTACATGGCGATCCGCTACGAAGGCGGCACCGATCCGAACAACGGCCAGAGCGAGCCGGATCTGGAACTGACCGACGACCGCAGCAAGATCGTCATCACCTCCTCCTCGCCTGCGTACATGGGTTTGCTGACCACGCTGTTGTCGTGGCACCAGGCCGATCCGCCGGATGCGGCCGAGAAGGCGCGCAACGAAGTGATCTACAGCTTCCAGGGAAACCGCAACCCGTTCATCGATCATCCGGAATGGGCGACGGCGTCGCTGTTCAATTCGGCCAAGCCGGCGAGCTGCCAGTTGATTCCGTAAGCGCTGACGATTCATTGCGATACGACGAAGGCCCGCGATCGCGGGCCTTCGTTTTTTGTAGGAGGGGCTTCAGCCCCGATGCTTTTGTTTCAGATCGCTGTGGACTTCGATAAGGCCTGAGCGAAAAGCATCGGGGCTGAAGCCCCTCCTACACAGACCTCGAAAGACTTCTGCTCAATCGAACATCACCACCGGCTTACCCACCTGCCGCTGTTCCGCGATCGACGCGATCGCCCGCGCGCCGTCTTCGAACGAAAACCGTGCGCCGACCACCGGACGGATGCGATGGGCTTCGACCTCATCCAGGTATTCGCGCAAATCCTGCAGACTGCCCACGCTGACGCCGTGGATATTGAGCTGGTGCGCCATGATCGGGCCGATCAGATTGCCGTCCACGTTCATGCTCTGCAGAAATCCGATCACCGCGATGTGGGCGTTGTCGGCCGCGGCCTGCAGCAACTGCAGGAATTGCTGCCCGCCCACGACATCGACGATGCCGTCCACGCCGCGTCCGTCGGTGAGTTCGCGCACGGCCGCGGACAAATCCGGCCGTTGCTTGTAATCGATGACCGCGCGCGCGCCGAGCGAGCGCAGCAGTTCGGCCTTGCCTGCATCGCCGGTGGTCGCGATCACGTCCACGCCGCGCGCGGCCGCCAGTTGCAGCGCCATCAGCGAGACGCTGCCGGTGCCCTGCACCAGCAGCTTCGCGCCGGGCTGCAACTGCAGTTTGCGCAGCGCGGTCCAGGCGGTGAGACCGGACACGGGCAAGGTCGAGGCCTCGGCGTCGTCGAGAGATTCCGGCGCGCGCGCGATCGCGTCGGCCGACAGCAGGATCGAGCGCGCCAGCCAGCCGTCGAGCGGGCCGCCGAGCTTGCTCAGGTGGTTCTCGGACTTGAACGGGCCGTCTTTCCAGGCGGTGGTGTAGTGGCCGATCACCCGCTCGCCGACGGCGAAACCGGTGACGCCCGCGCCGAGCGCGTCGATCCGGCCGACACCGTCGGACAGCGGCACGAACGGGCGCGGCAGCTCGGGTTGGTAGCGGCCGGTGGCCAGGGCGTAGTCGCGGTAGTTGATGGAGGCGGCGGCGACCCGGATCCGCACCTGACCGGGACCGGGCCGGGGTTCGGGCAGGTCGGTGCGACGCAGGCTGTCGAGGCTGTGGCCTTGGAGTTGGAAGGCATCCATGACGGGGCTCCTGGGAGCATTGGGGGGTCGGGATGCACAGGCTATTGTTGAGCCAGCCGTTGATATAGGATCAGCCGGACAACTCATCATTGAGAGTGTCTCAATAATGATCGGCGGCCTGTACTCCGAACTCGAAGCCTTCGAGGCCATCCTCCAGCACGGCAGTTTCACCGCCGCGGCCCGGCAACTGCAGGTGACGCCGGGCGCGATCACGCGCCGGCTCAACACCCTGGAAGCGCGCCTGGGCGCCAAGCTGCTCAATCGCTCGACCCGGCGCCTGAGCCTGACCGAATCGGGCCGCCACTATTACGCCGAGGTCGCCCCGGCGCTGGCGCAGATCCTGGCCGCGGGCGAACGCGTCCACGACCTGTCGGCGCAGCCGCGCGGCGAGCTGCGGGTGTCGGTGCCGATGAATTTCGGCCGGATGTATGTGATCCCGCATCTGCCGGCGTTTCTCGACCGCTACCCGGGCATTTCGCTAGATGTGCAGTTCGACGACCGCTTCGTCGATCTGATCGGCGCCGGTTTCGACGCCGCGATCCGGATCGGCGCGCTCAGCGATTCGCGTCTGGTGGCGCGGCGGATCGCCGAGACCCGGCGCATCCTGGTCGCCTCGCCCGACTATCTGCACCGGCGCGGCGCCCCGGCCGCGCCGGCCGATCTGATCGACCACGACTGCCTGCACTACACCTTGTTCCGCGACACCCCGACCTGGGAATTCCAGCGCGACCGCGAACCGCTGCGGGTGCCGGTGCGCGGGCGGCTGAAGGCCAACTACGGCGTGCCGCTGGTCGATGCGGCGCTGCGCGGCGGCGGGATTCTGCAGACGGCGACCTTCGCGGTCGCGCGCGAACTGGCCTCGGGGGAACTGGTGGAAGTGATGCCGGATTGGTGCCTGCTGCCGATCGGCATCTATGCGGTGTATCCGGGGCGCGAGTATCGGCCGCGGAAGGTCGAGGCGTTTATCGATTTTCTTGAAGAGACGATCGGGCGGCCGGCGGTGTGGGATCGGGTGATCGCGGGGGATGGGGGTGCGGTGAGTCGCGGCGGGTAGAGCAAATCCCCCGCGCGGTGGGGGCGCTTCGACTTCGTGGCGGCGCGGGGCGCTCGCCCCCTTTTTTAAAGGGGGCCATGTTCGCGCGCTCGTGTTCGAGTGATGTACGCGGCATCCGCCTCAAAGCGCCAACCCACCAGATCAACCAACGAACCCGCCCGACCGGGTTCCCCCCTTTGAAAAAGGGGGGCCAGGGGGGATTTGCTCTTAACCCGCGCACCGCAGCCCCCAGTTCCCCTCACACTGCACGCCCCGCTCAGCCCCCTCATTCCGTTTTCGCACCATTTGCTGAAAGCTTCACCGGTACCCGCCCCCCGCAACGATGACTACCCAGCCCCCTTCAAGCTCCTCCACCGAACGCCCCGCCTCGCCCTGGCGCCGCGTCGTGTCGTTGATCGCCAGCCTGGCGATCCTGGCGCTGGCCCTGCACGCGCTCGCCGGCGAATTCACCGAGCAGGGCTATCGCTCGATCCGCCACGCCTTCCAGCAGATCGACGCCGCCCGCATCGCCCTGGCGTTCGCGCTGAGCCTGGCCAGTTACGCCTGCCTGGTCGGGTTCGACGCGGTCGGCCTGCGCCGCAACGCCAGCAAGGTCAAACCGCTGCGGCTGATCGTCACCGCGTTCCTGGCCAACGCGGTCGGCCACACCCTCGGCTTCGCCGCCCTGACCGGCGGCGCGGTGCGCCTGCGCGGCTACGGCGCGGCTGGACTGTCCCTGGCCGACATCGGCCAAGTGGTGCTGATGAGCACGCTGGGCTTCGTGTTCGGCGCCTGGGTGCTGCTGGCCTGCGCGCTGATGTTCGAACCCGCGCCGGCGGCCTTGCTGCTGCCGCTGAGCGAAGACGCGATCCGCGCGATCGGCGCGGCCGTCGCCATCGCCTTCCTCGGCCTGCTGTTCGCGGTCGGTCGCGAAGGCCGCACCCTGCGCTTCCGCCAACACGCGCTGTGGCTGCCCGACCGCCGCACCGTGCTCAGCGTGACCGCGCTGAGCGTGGTGGAGCTAGCCCTGGCCGGCGGCGCCTTGTACGTGCTGCTGGCGCCGGACATCCCGGCCGCATCGGGTACCAGCTTCATCGGTTTCGTCGGCTTGTATCTGGTGGCGGTGCTGGCGGGGTTGGTGTCGAGCGTGCCGGCCGGCATCGGCGTGTTCGAATGGAGCCTGCTCAAGCTGCTGCCGGGCGTGGCGCCGGCCAGCCTGCTGGCGGCGGCGGTGGCGTATCGCATCACCTACTACGCCGCGCCGCTGGCGCTGGCGACCTTGCTGGGTTTGTTCGGCTCGGCGCGCGGACCGGTCGCGCGCCGCGCCAGCGCCTTGCGCACCGCGTGGCTGGCGATCCGGCCGTGGCTGCCGCACGTGATCGCGCTGGCCGCGTTCGTGCTGGGCGCCGCGCTGATCATCGACGGCACCTTGCCCAAGCCGCGGCATCGCCTAGCCGCCGCGCCGTTGTCGCTGATCGAAACCTCGCAATTGCTCGCCAGTCTCGGCGGCGTCGGCCTGCTGTTGATCGGACAAGGCCTGCAGCGCCGCAGCCACGCCGCCTGGGCGCTCGCGCTGGGCGTGTGTGTGCTGCTGCCGCTGCCGTCGTGGTTGCGCGGCGGCCACTGGCTGCTGGCGCTGGCGCCGCCGCTGGTGGCGGTGGCGTTGTGGGCGGCGCGGCGCGAGTTCTATCGCCAGGGCGCGCTGCTCGATGAAGCCTGGTCGTGGCGCTGGCTGCGCAATCTGGGATTGGTGCTGATCGCCGCGGTGTGGCTGATGTTCTTCGCCTACAGCCACGTCGAATACCGCAACGAGTTGTGGTGGGAATTCCTGGTCTCCGGCAACGCGCCGCGGGCTCTGCGCGCGATGCTGCTGGTCAGCGTCACCGTGATCGCCTTCGGTCTGGCGCGCATGATGCACGCCGCGCGCGCGCCGCTGCCCAACGTGGACGAAGCCCAGCTCGCGCTGATCCGGCCGATCCTGGCCAGCGCCGACGACAGTCAGGCGCATCTGGCGCTGACCGGCGACAAGGCGCTGCTGCTCGATCCGGAGCAGCGCGGCTTCGTGATGATGCAACGCTACGGCGGCTCGCTGATTTCGATGGGCGACCCGGTCGGCCCGCCGGAAGCGGCGCGCGCGCTGATCTGGCGCTTCCGCGAAGAAGCCGACCGGCTCGGCGTGCGGCCGGTGTTCTATCAGGTCGGCGAACAGCATTGGCAGACCTACCTCGATCTCGGCCTGACCCTGGTCAAGCTCGGCGAAGAAGCGCTGGTGCCGCTGACCGATTTCAGCCTGCAGGGGCCGACCCGCGCCGATCTGCGTCAGGCCTGGAATCGCGGCAAGCGCTCGGGCCTGAGTTTCCGCATCGCGCCGGTGGAAGAAGTCGAAGCGCTGCTGCCGGTGCTGGAAGAAATTTCGGACGAGTGGCTCGAACAAAAATCCGGCGACGAGAAAGGCTTCTCGCTCGGCAGCTTCGATCCCGATTACCTCAAGCGCCTGCCGATCGCCCTGGTCGAACACGAAAACCGCGTGGTCGCCTTCGCCAACCTGTGGAGTGCGACCAACGGCCGCGAGCTGTCGGTGGACCTGATGCGGCACGCCAGCGACGCGCCGAAGGGGGCGATGGATTTCATGTTCGCCGAACTGTTGATGTGGGGGCGCGAACACGGTTACGAGCGTTTCTGCCTGGGCATGGCGCCTTTATCCGGACTGGCGCAGCATCGTCTTGCCGGACGCTGGAACCGCTTCGCCAATCTGATCGCGCGCCACGGCGAACGCTTCTACGGCTTCGTCGGCCTGCGCCGGTTCAAGGCCAAGTTCGATCCGGTCTGGCGTCCGCGTTATCTGGCTGCGCCCGGCGGCATGCATCTGCCTTCGGCCTTGCTCGACGTGACCCGGCTGATCTCGCTGGACCCGCGCCGCCACGACGAACACGAACGCGGCACCGCGCGCTTCCCCGACAGCGCGCCACCGGCTCAGGGCGTAGCGGTGGCACCGGCCGCGGTCGTTCCGGTCGAAATCCCCGACGCCGACAACACCCGCGCCGCCACACCGTCGTAATCGCCGCCGACGTGGTGGTCGCCGGGCATTTTCTCGATCAGCGCCGCGCCCTTGGGCAACTTCGGGCATAGCGCATCGTCGTCGTCGCTGCCGTAGATGCACAGCACCCGGCTCGGCGGCATGCGCGCGACCTGCGGCGCGATCGGCAGGCCCTTGCCGCTGTTGCCGATCCAGTTGGACAGATGGAATTCGTACTCGGCGTTCTGCCCGGCCGAGATCAGCGTGGTCGAACGCACCAGATTGCGCGTGGCCGGCGGCAGTTGGTTGTACGCGCCCGGCAGCACGTCGGCGCCTTGCGAGAAACCGATCAGCAATACGTTCTCGCGTTTCCACTGCGCGCCGTAGTAGCGCGCGACGCGGTCGATATCGACGGCGAAACTCTGCGGCGTGCGCGGCGTCCAGAAATAGCGCAGCGAATCCAGGCCGATCACCGGCACCCCGGCCTTGCTCAGGCGCGCGGCGACGCTTTTGTCGAAATCGGCCCAGCCGCCGTCGCCGGAAACGAAGATGGCGAAGGTGTCGGCGTTGCCGCCCTTGGCCGCGGCGACTTCGGTGATCGGCAAGCCCTTCAGATCGGCCGGCGGCGGCGGCAGGCTGGCGTGACGCTGCGCGCCCAGCGAGGTCAGCGCGGCGCGCAGGCCGGGGGTGGCATCGTCCCCCGCGCGTGCGAACACGCGCGCCTGCGGGATCGCTTTGACGAAGGCGTCCACCTCATCGCTCTTGCAGCTTTTTTCCTGCGCGCGCGGCGCCGCCGTCAGCCACGGCACCTGCAAGGGCGCGGCCTGCAGATGCGCGAGCCCGGCCTCGGCCCGCAGCTTCAGCGCGCCGTTCGCGCACAGCGCGCGCGGCAAGCGCAGGACCGGGCAGAAATCGACCGACACCGCGCCGGCGAACAGGCTGGCGTTGCCCTGCGCGGCGATCGCATACGCCAGTGCCGCGCCTTCGCCGTCGCCGAGCAACAACGGCAAGTGATAGGTGGACAGGCGGTAGTAGGCCTGCACGTAGCGGGAGAAATTCTCGACATCGCCGGAGGAGAAATTGCACGCGCCGCCGTCCTTGCGCAGCAAGGCTTCGAGCGCGGCGACATCGACGGTGGCGACCATCGCGCCGTCGGCGACCAGCGCCTCGATGCGCGCCTTGCGCCGCGCCAGATCCAGGCCGTCGGCGAACCACAGCACGAAGCGCTTGACCTCGCCCGCCGGCAACCGCACCGGCGTGCGCACGAAGCGGCCGTGGGTGATTTCGCTGATCAACCGAGGCGAGGCCGCGGCAGCGGCCGGCCCGGAAGCGAGCGTCGGCGGACAAACGGCGCACAGGCACGTCGCCAAAGCGGCAGAAAAAAGACGGGGCGAAGCGAGCATGGGGTTCTCCTGGATGCGCCACCTTATACCCGCGCCGCGGTGGAGAAAACGCATCGGCCGCCTTCGCATCCGCGCGAGCGGTGGACGCCCGCCCGGGTTTGCCTGATCCTTGGCGCGGCAGCACTGTCGAGCGGCGCCGCCGTTCGCATGGAGCGGGCTTCCAGGAGGAACCTGTCGTCATGAAAAAGCTGAAGTCGATTCTGATCCGCCGCGGCGAGTCGTCCGGCAATGCCGATCGCGCCGCGCGCCCGCGCTCGCATGCGCACGCCGATCCGTTCCTTATCTGATCGCACCGGGTTTCATCACGACGTTCCCGCCACAGGACATCGCATATGCCACGTCCCGCTTTCATCGCCGCGAGCATCGCACTGCCTGTGACGCTGGCGTTGCTGTCCGCCGCCGCGCCGGTTCGCGCGCAAGCGCCGGCCGCGCAAACCGCGTGCGCATTCGGCGCCTTCGTCAACGAAACCGATCCGGCCGGCCTCAACGTCCGCGCCGGCCCCGGCACCGCCTATCCCGTGCTCGGCACTTTGCCGCCGACCAAGCTCAGCACCGACGATCCGCCGCTGCGCGCGCGGGTCGAAGTACGGGTCACCGCGGGCGCAGACGGCTGGTTCCGCATCGCCGGCGCGCAGGACAACGAAGCCTTGCTCGACGCCGCGGCGCGGCCGATGTTCAAGGGCACCGGCTGGGTCAGCGGGCGCAAGCTGACGGTGAAATCGCAAGCCACTGTCGGCCGGCAACGGCCCGACGCCAAATCGCCGGCGATATTGATCGGGAAAGACGGCATGAGCTTCGACAACGACGGGTTCCTCGAACACGGCCGCCTTGTCGCCTGCGCCGGACAATGGGCGCAGGTCGAATACGCACCCGACAGCGAGCTGCGCGCCAACTTGCAGATCAAGCCCGCCGCGACCGTCGGAGTCGAAGCGGGACGGGTCCGCGCCTGGGTCGATCATCTGTGCGCGCTGCAGGAAACCAGCTGCGACGGCGGCTGAGCGCAGCCGGCCGTCGCAGGCGGCCGGTCAACCCCGCAGCGGCGGCCGGGTTTCGCCGAACACCACGCTGTGCACCAGCGGCATCGCCATGAAGTCGTGCGGGAAGCCGGGCTCGATCGCGCTGGCCCGATCCAGGCGCGCACGTTGTTCATCGCTGAAGCTCACCTCCAACGCGCCGAGGTTGTCTTCCAGTTGCGCCAGCGTGCGCGCGCCGATGATCGGCGAGGTCACCGCCGGATGCAGCAGGGTCCAGGCCAGGGCGACTTGCGCCGGGGTCTTGCCGATGTCGGCGGCGACCTCCTTGACCACGTCCGCGATCGCCAGGCTGCGTTCGCTCAGCGCGCCATTGCCGGCGGCGACGTTCTTGCGCGTGCCGACCGCCTCGGGCACGCCGCTGCCGATGTCCAGGTCGGCGCGGCTGTACTTGCCGGTCAGCACGCCCATGCCCAGCGGCGACCACGGCACCACGCCCAGGCCGAGTTCGGCCGCCATCGGCATCAGGTCGCGCTCGACCGTGCGCTCGATCAGGCTGTACTGGATCTGCAAGGCGATCAGCGGCGACCAGCCGCGCAGGTCGGCGATGGCCTGCATGCGCGCGACCTGCCAGGCCGGGGTGTCGGAGATGCCGACGTAGATCAGCTTGCCGGCGCGGACCAGATCGTCCATCGCGCGCAGGATTTCCTCGGCCGGCGTGGTGGCGTCCCACACGTGCAGGTACAGCAGGTCGATGTAGTCGCTGCCCAGGCGGCGCAGGCTGTCTTCGACCGATCGCACCATGCTCTTGCGGTGGTTGCCGCCGGCGTTGGGGTCCTTCGGGCGCGAGGTCATGGTGTATTTGGTCGCGATCACCAACTGATCGCGGCGGCCCTGGGCGAACTGGCCGACCAATCGCTCCGAGGAGCCGCCCGTGTACTGGTTGGCGGTATCGATGAAGTTGCCGCCGCGTTCGACATAGGCATCGAAGATCCGCCGCGCCTCGGCCTCTTCCGCGCCCCAGCCCCAGTCGTTGCCGAAGGTCATCGCCCCCAGCGACAGCGGCGAGACGCGCAGGCCGGAGCGGCCGAGCAGACGGTAGCTATCCAAGGTGGTCGCAGTGCTCATGGAAGGTGTCTCCAGTGGGATGCCGGCACGATAGGCCGCGCGCACTGCTGCGTTAATCCGGCATTATCCGCATGGGCCATTAAGAGAGCGATGCATAATGCGCGGCAACGACTACGCCGAACTGCGCGCCTTCGCCGCCATCGCCGAACACGGCAGCTTCGTCCGCGCCGCCGCCCACCTGGGCCTGTCGCCGTCGGCGCTGAGCCAGACCATCCGCAGCCTGGAAGAACGCCTGGGCGTGCGCCTGCTCAACCGCACCACCCGCTCAGTGGCGCCGAGCGAGGCCGGGCAGCGGCTGTTGGCGCGATTGCAGCCGGCCATGGCCGACCTGGACGCCGCCGTCGCCGACCTGCGCAGCCAGCGCGACACCCCGGCCGGGCTGCTGCGCATCAATTCATCGCGGATCGCCGCGATCCAGCACATCGCGCCGCTGCTGGGGCCGTTCCACCAGCGCTATCCGGACATCCTTATTGATCTGGTCACCGACGATCGCCTGGTGGATATCGTCGCCGGCCGCTTCGACGCCGGCGTGCGCCTGGGCGAGATGGTCGAGAAGGACATGATCACCGTGCGCCTGGGCGGACCGGCCGAGATGATGGTAGTGGCCGCGCCCTCCTATCTGCAGCGCTGCGGCGCGCCGGCCGATCCGCGCGAACTGCGCGATCACCGCTGCATCAACTTCCGCTGGCCCACCGACGGCAGCCTGTACCACTGGGAGTTCCAGCGCGGCGCGGAGAAACTCGAAGCCGCGGTCGACGGGCCGCTGATCGTCACCGAGCCGGAAGTGGCCCAGCGCGCCGCGCTCGACGGCATCGGCATCGCCTACCTGTTCGACTTCCACGTGCGCGAGCACCTCGCCGCCGGCCGGCTGGTGCAGCTGCTGCCGCAATGGACCCCGGCGTTTCCCGGCTTCTATCTGTATTACCCCAGCCGCCGGCAGATGCCGGCGCCGTTGCGGGCGTTCGTGGAATTTTTGCGCGAGCGCCAGCCGGCCGATTGAGCAAACCGGCGCCGGCGATGCCGTCGCCGCGCACTGGCCGGCGTTAAACGGTGCAACTGGTTCCTCGCCGGCGGTGCCGGCCCCTTACACTTGGCCCATGCCCGATACCCTGCCCGTGCTGGTGCTGAGCACCTGCCCCGACCAGACCAGCGCCGACGCGATCGCCCTGGCCCTGGTCGAGGAAGGCCTGGCCGCCTGCGTCACCCGCATCCCCGGCGCGCGCTCGACCTACCGCTGGCAGGGCCGGATCGAACATGCGACCGAGGTCCAGCTGTTGATCAAGACCCGCGTCACCATCCACGGCGCCCTGATCAAGCGGCTCACCGAACTGCATCCGTATGAACTGCCGGAGGTCGTCGTGGTCGAACCCCGCGACGTCTCCGAGCCTTACATGCGATGGGTCAACGAACAGACTCCCGACCGATGACCAACCACTCGTTTCCGGGCCGGCGCCTGCGCGCCGGTCTGACCGCCCTGGCCTTCGCCGGTTTCGCCCTGCTGCTGTCCGCGCCCGCGCTGGCAGTGGACGAGAGCGATCTGCTGCCGGTGGACGAAGCCTTCGCGCTCAAGGCCGATGCGCCCGCGCCCGATCGCATCGCGATCTCGTGGAAGATCGCCAAGGGCTATTACCTCTACCGCCACCGCATCTCGGTCAAGGCCGACGCCGGCTTCGCCGCGCAGCCGTTGCAATTGCCCAAGGGCAAGGCGCACAAGGACCAGTTCTTCGGCGACGTCGAGACTTATCACAGCGACCTCAACGCCGTGCTGCCCGGCAAGGGCCGCGGCGCCAGCACGACGCTGACGATCAAATACCAGGGCTGCGCCGAAGCCGGCGTGTGCTATCCGCCGCAGACGCGCACGCTGACCCTCGCCCTGCCCGGCGCGGCCGCGATCGCCGCGACCGCTGCGAATGCGGCGGCGGTCGATCCGGTGCCCGCGGCCGCGCCGCTGGGGAATTTCGGCTCGCGCGTGGGCGCGTCCAATCCGCTGCTCGGCGCCGCCTCGCCGCTGAGCGCGCCGGGCAACGCCAACGTCGGCGCGACCGAAGCGCTGCCGCTGCCGCCGGAACAGGCCTTCGGCTTCGAAGCCATCGCCCAGGACGGCAACACCTTGCTGCTGCGCTTCACCCCGGCGCGCGGCTATTACCTGTATCGCGACAAGACTTCGCTGAAGACCGACAACGCCGCCATCGCCGCCGGCAAGCCGCAATGGCCGCGCGGCACCGCCCATCGCGACGAACACTTCGGCGATGTCACCGTGTTCTTCGAACAGATCGACGTGCCGCTGCCGCTGATCCGGCGCAGCGCCGAGGCGGCGACGATCGTGCTGACCGCCGGCTTCCAGGGCTGCCAGACCGACGGCATCTGCTATCCGCCGATGACCCGCAAGATCAGCGTCGATCTGCCGGCCGGCACTGTGACCGCCGCGGCGCCCGCCGACGCGGCGAAAACCGGCGCCAGCACCGCGACCCTGGCCGCGGCCATCGCCGCGACCGAAGCGGCCACTGGCGACAGCGCCCCCGCGCCGGCCGGCACGACCGCCATCGGCGCCGCGCCTGCCGTCGCACCCAATCCGGAGGACGTGATCGATCAAACCGGCGCCAGCGCGAATCCCAAGCTCGCCGCCGCGACCGCGGCCGCCGAAGCCAAGTCCTCGCCCGCAGTCGGCGCCGCCGCGCCGCAGGCCGAAGACAGCCTGCTCGCCGCGACCCTGGCCGGGCCCAACCGCTACCTGGCGCTGCTGAGTTTCTTCGGCTTCGGCCTGTTGCTCGCCTTCACCCCGTGCGTGCTGCCGATGGTGCCGATCCTGTCGGGCCTGATCATCGGCCAGGGCCCGGGCCTGGGCGCGAAACGCGCGTTCGCGCTGTCGCTGGTGTACGTGCTGGCCAGCGCGGTGGTGTTCACCATCGCCGGCGTGATCGCCGGGCTGGTCGGCGCCAACCTGCAGATCGCGTTCCAGACCCCGTGGGTGATCGTGCTGTTCGCGCTGCTGTTCCTGGTGTTGTCGCTGTCGAGCTTCGGCCTGTACGAACTGCAGCTGCCGCATCGCCTGCGCAATCTGGTCGGCGAAGTCAGCAATCGCCAGCGCAGCGGTTCGTGGGCGGGCGTGGCGATCATGGGCGCGCTGTCGGCGCTGATCGTCGGCCCGTGCGTGGCGCCGCCGCTGGCCGCGGCGGTGCTCTACATCGGCCAGACCCGCGACCCGGTGTTCGGCGGCGCGGCCTTGTTCGCGCTGGCGATGGGCATGGGCGCGCCGCTGATCGCCTTCGGCGTCGCCGCCGGCAAGGGCCTGCCGACCAGCGGGCCGTGGATGGTCGGCGTGCAGCGCGCGTTCGGGCTGGTGTTCGTGGGCATGGCGATCTGGATGCTCGGACGCATCCTGCCCGGCCCGGTGACCTTGGCGCTGTGGGGTGCGTTGCTGCTAGGCGCTGCGGTGATGATCGCGCTGCCGCTGAGCCGCGGCGCGCTCGGCGACGGCGTTCGCGGGCTGGGCTGGATCGCGGCGCTGCTGCTGGGCCTGACCGGCGCGGTGCAGATCGTCGGTGCGCTGGCCGGCAGCAGCGACCCGCTGCGTCCGCTCGCCGGTCTGCGCGGCGGCGCGGCCACGCATCCGGCCGAACTGCCGTTCCGCAAGATCAAATCCAGCGAAGACCTCGACCGCGAAATCGCCGCCGCGCAGAGCGCCGGCCGGCCGCTGATGCTCGACTTCTATGCCGACTGGTGCGTGGCCTGCAAGGAGATGGAGAAGTACACCTTCCCCGAACCGCAGGTGCATCAGGCACTGGACGGCTTCGTCCTGCTCAAGGCCGACGTCACCGCCAACGACGACCTCGATCAGGCGCTGATGAAGCGGCTGGGCATCATCGGCCCGCCGATGACGCTGTACTTCGCCCACGGCGCCGAGCGCCGCGACCTGCGCCTGGTCGGTTTCGAAAAAGCCCCCGAGTTCGCCCAACGCGCCGCGCGTGCGCGCGAAGCGGCGCGCTGAGGCGGCGCGGTGGCCATTCCTTCCGCGCTGAAGATCGTGCTGATCGCCGCCGCCGCCGGCGCGCTGGGCGTGTTCGCCGGGCAGCTGGTCAGCGGCAACGGCTGGCTGATGCGCACCGACCTGGGCCAGCGCGTGCTGCAGGAACGCATGGAGCGCGATTCGCCCAAGCCGCCGGCCGATCTGGCCGTGGCCGCGCGCGGCGCGGCGATGCCGCCGCTGCGGTTGCAGGGCCTGGACAAGCAGCCGCTGCAGTTGCCGCAGGCCTACGCCGGCCGGCCGATCCTGATCAACATCTGGGCCAGCTGGTGCGGGCCGTGCATCAAGGAAATGCCCGAGCTCAGCCGCTACGCCCGCGGCCAGGGCGCGGACGGCACGCAAGTGGTCGGCATCGCCCTGGACAACGCCGCCGACGTCGCCGAGTTCCTGCAACGCGTGCCGGTCGGCTACCCGATCCTGCTCGACACCCCGGGCCCGCGCGACGCCGGCGTGCAGTTGGGCAACCTCAAGGGCGTGCTGCCCTACAGCGTGCTGATCGGCGCCGACGGCAAGCTGGTCAAGCAGCGGATCGGGCCGTTCGAGGACGGCGAGATCGAAGGCTGGGCGAACTGATCCACCGCCGCGACAGGGCTCGGCCCCGGCCCGCGCGCCGATCTGCGACCGCGACCGCAACATGAACGAGCCCCAGGCCCGCCCGCCATCGCCCCGGCCGTGTTCGAATGGAGGCCGGGCAGAATTTCGCAGTCCCGCGGCCGTGTGTCGCCAACGGTGGCGAACGGGCACCGAAAATTCACCTGTCGCGCCGATCGTGCCGACATTTAGAGCCGCCACTCAAACAACCGCTTAAATCGCGGCAACTTCGCCGATTTGGCGGGCAACTCCTGGACAGCTGAGCGGCCATCACGCAAACTGCCGCCCTTTGAAGGCAACCGTCCGGTCCCGATGGCCAAGCTCCTGGTCCTGCACGGCCCCAACCTCAATCTGCTCGGCACGCGCGAGCCCGAGGTCTACGGCCGCACCACCCTGGCGCAGATCGACGCTGGCCTGGGCGAACGCGCGCAGGCCGCCGGGCACGCCCTGGAGAGCCTGCAGTCCAACGCCGAGCACGTCCTGGTGGACCGCATCCAGGCCGCGCGCGGCGACGGCACCGCCCTGATCCTGATCAACCCGGCCGCCTTCACCCACACCAGCGTGGCGATCCGCGACGCCCTGGCGGCGGTGGCGATCCCCTTCATCGAGATCCACCTGTCCAACCCGCATACCCGCGAAGACTTCCGCCGCCACAGCTACTTCAGCGACCTGGCCCTCGGCGTGGTCTGCGGCTTCGGCGCCGATAGTTACCGCTACGCACTCGAAGCTGCAATCAAGCGGCTGGCACCCTGATCCCCCATTCGCCCGGACCGCCTCGCGCGGCCCGCACCCAAGATCCAAACCAGAGGCCCGCTTCATGGACCTGCGCAAAATCAAGAAACTGATCGACCTGCTCGAGGAATCCAACCTCGCCGAGATCGAGATCAAGGAAGGCGAGGAATCCGTCCGCCTGGCCCGCACGCCCAAGGGCGGCTACGCGATGGCGCAACCGCAGCCGATGTACGCGCCGCAGCCCGAGCAGCCGCGCGCGCCGCAACCGATGCCGATGCAGTCGCCGACCGAAGCGGCCACCGGCGGCAGCGCCAAGCCCATCAGCGACCTGCCCGACGGCCACGTCGTGCGCGCGCCGATGGTCGGCACCTTCTACACCTCGCCAGCGCCGGACAAGCCGTCCTTCGTCGCCGTCGGCCAGGCGGTCAAGGCCGGCGACACGCTGGGCATCATCGAAGCGATGAAGATGTTCAACCCGATCGAAGCCGACGTGTCCGGCACGGTGCTCAAGGTCATGGCCGAAAGCGGCCAGCCGATCGAGTTCGATCAGCCTTTGTTCGTAATCGGCTGATCGCCGATTACGACGGGAATAGGGAATGGGGAATCGGGAATCGTCGAAGCGGCCCCACGAGGGCTTGGAGGTCTGGCGCGACGCCATGGATCTCGTAGAGACGATTTACCGGTTCTCGGCCCGATTTCCCGACAGCGAGCGGTTCGGCCTGACCTCACAGCTGCGCAGGGCGGCGATCAGCATTCCGTCGAACGTGGCAGAAGGTGCGGCACGGCGTTCCACGAAGGAATATCTGCGTTTCCTTTCGATCGCTCGAGGCTCGCTTTCGGAATTGGATACGCAGCAACAGATCGCCGTACGCCTTGGATTCGCCGAATCATCGCCGCCGCTCAATGAATTGATTGATCGAGTATTCGCAAAGCTCACCGGCTTGATGAACGTACTCAGCAAGCGCGAGGCATCGTCATGAAAAACCGTATGCGCTTTTACGATTCCCGATTCCCCATTCCCTATTCCCGAACTTGGCACCCCAATGCTCGATAAAGTCGTCATCGCCAACCGCGGCGAAATCGCGCTGCGCATCCTGCGCGCGTGCCACGCGCTGGGCATCCGCACGGTCGCGGTGCATTCCACCGTGGACCGTAATCTCAAGCACGTGGCCATGGCCGACGAGTCGGTCTGCATCGGGCCGGCGCCGTCGTCGGAGAGCTACCTCAACATGGCCTCGATCATCGCCGCGGCCGAGGTCACCGACGCCCAGGCGATCCATCCGGGCTACGGCTTTCTCAGCGAGAACGCCGACTTCGCCGAGCGCGTGGAGCAATCGGGCTTCATCTTCATCGGCCCGCGCGCCGAGACCATCCGCCTGATGGGCGACAAGGTCGAAGCGATCCGCGCGATGAAGGAAGCCGGCGTGCCCTGCGTGCCCGGCAGCGGCGGTCCGCTCGGCGACGACAACGCCGCCAACATCAAGATCGCGCGCGAAATCGGCTACCCGATCATCGTCAAGGCCGCCGGCGGCGGCGGCGGCCGCGGCATGCGCGTGGTGCACACCGAAGCGCATCTCAACGCCGCGATCCAGACCACCAAGTCCGAAGCCAAGGCCGCGTTCGGCAACGACATGGTGTACATGGAGAAATTCCTGGAGAACCCGCGTCACGTGGAAATCCAGGTGCTCGCCGACGGCCAGGGCAACGCCATCCATCTGGGCGAACGCGACTGCTCGATGCAGCGCCGCCACCAGAAGGTCGTCGAGGAAGCGCCGGCGCCGGGCATCACGCCCGAGCAGCGCGCGCAGATCGGCAAGGTCTGCGTGGAAGCCTGCATCCGCATCGGTTATCGCGGCGCGGGCACGTTCGAGTTCCTGTACGAGGACGGGCGTTTCTACTTCATCGAGATGAACACCCGCATCCAGGTGGAGCATCCGGTGACTGAGCTGGTGACCGGCATCGATCTGGTGCGCGAGCAGTTGATGATCGCCGCCGGCCGCAAGCTGTCGATCAAGCAAAGCGACATCGTGCTCGACGGCCACGCCATCGAATGCCGCATCAACGCCGAAGACCCGGAAACCTTCATGCCCTGCCCGGGCCCGATCAATCATTTCCACGCCCCGGGCGGCCCCGGCGTGCGCGTCGATAGCCATATCTACGAAGGCTATCGCGTGCCGCCGAACTACGACTCGATGATCGGCAAGCTGATCGTGCACGGCCCCGACCGCGACACCGCGATCGCGCGCATGCGCGTGGCGCTCAGCGAGATGGTCGTTGACGGCATCAAGACCAACATCCCGCTGCAGCAGCGCATCTTGTCCGATGCCGGTTTCCAGCAGGGCGGGATGAACATCCATTACCTGGAAAAGCGGCTCAAGGAGCAGAAGGAGAAGACGATTTCGATCGTCTGATCCGGCGGTCCCGTCGCGCGGTGTTGCGATGGGGTTGCGGATGTTCTTGAGCTATGACGAAAGCCCCTTCGCGAGAAGGGGCTTTTTGTTTTTTGCGGCGGGCGAGTTTTGCAGGAGGGCCTTCGGGCCCGATGCCTTTCGCTCAAAGGTGATGCAGCTTCGATGCGAGCGGAAACAAAAGCATCGGGCCTGAAAGGCCCTCCCACAAAAGACTTCGTGGGTTCGCAGCGCGTGTAGCTCAGCAGGATTCGCGAATCCTCAAGTCGATTCGCAGCAAGGAGGTTTCTTGTGGGAGGGCCCTTCAGGCCCGATGCCTTTCGTTCAAAAGCCAGGAAGCTTCGATGCAAGCGGACACAAAAGCATCGGACCTGAAGGCCCTCCTACAAAAGATTTCGTGGCTCCGCAGCGCATGTTGCCTTCGCCGCTTCGCGCCTCGCCGGTTCGGCGGGCCCGGAAAACTTTCGCCAGGATGCGATCAACCAGCATCCGGCCACCGCTTACCGCGATCGGATCAAACCCGATCGCGCGGCCCGGAGCTTTGCGCCCCGGCCATGACACAAACCCGCGACAGCCGCCCGCCGCGCGCAAGCGGCGCGCATGCATCGGCGGCGGCGACGGAACCGGCAAGCATCAATTCGCCGCTTCCAGCCAGGTCGCCATTTCCTGCACGTCGGTCTCGGTCAGCTCCGATGCGCCGGGCACGTTGCGCGGCTGGTTCGAGCTCTTGCCGCTCTTGCCCGCCGCCACCTGGGTGCCCGGAATCGGCTGCACGCCACCGGTGGAGGAGGGGCTGACGACCATCACGTACTCGCTGGAGCCGTCGGGCCACACCACCTTGAACGTGCTGCCCGGCGGCAGCGACGAGAACGGCGCGCCGCTCTGCGCGCGGTAGACCGCCGCGATCTGCGCCGCGCTGAGCGAGCGCTGTTCGGCCTTGGAGTCCACCGAGGTCACCGCCACCTGCGACAGGTCGCGGTAGTCCTCGCCGAACACATCGATCATTACGCCGGCGGCGCCGACCGAGTAGGCGCTCAGCAACAGCGCCCAAAACCCGACCTTGGCCGTGCTTATCACGTGCTCGCGTTTCATTTCGTCCTCTCTTCGCCAGTCAGCGAATCGACCATTTCCTGCACCACGTCCGCCCCCTGACGCGGGATCGCCGCGTCGTAAACGAAACTTGCGAAATCCTGCTGCGGGTCTTGCGAGCAAATGCCGCCGTTGGCGCAGTAGGAGGTCATCAACGAGCCCTTGGGACCGCAGTCCTGGCCCAATTTGCATGCCGCGAGCTGCCAGGCCAGTTCGGCGAACTGGGTGCCGGCGACGCGGTTGTATCCGAATCCGGTGCTGCGCCCGTTGGCGGCGATGCCCATGCCCGGCGCCAGCGCGGAATACGCGTCGGCGTCCTTGGAGCGCACCACGCGATCGACCAGGCTCTGGCGGTATTCCTCGGTCTTCTCCAAGGGTTTGCCGGCGGCCAGCAGCGAGGCTTCGGCGGGCAGGCTGCCGGCCTTGGCCGCTTCGGTGCGCTTGATCACGATCATCGAGTAGCTGAGGTTGTCCTCGGGCGCGAAGCGCGCGCAACGCTGGCTCACGCGCGTGCGCGCGGCCGCCATCGCGGCGGAGCTGCGCATCTTCATCGCGTCGATCGTGCGGGTGTCGTTGCCGTAATCGACCGGCGCGTTGGAATAGTTGGCGCAGTAGTCGTACACGCGCGTCAGCAGCCAGATCGCTTCCGGCTCGCCGGCGTCGGCGCGCGTGCGCAGCGTCTGCGCGTAGGCGTACAGGTCCGGCGCCTGCTCGAACTGCTGACGCAGCGGCGATTGCGCCGGCAGGTGCGCGTTGCGGCGCGGCGCGGGCGCACGGATCGAGTCGTCGCGGCCCAAGTCGCCCTGCCGCGCCAGCGGCTGCGGCCGCGCCTGCGGCGACTGGCCGATCTCCGGCGCCGCCATGGCGGTATCGTCCTGCACGCCGCCGCGGCCGGCGTAGACGAAAGCGCCGGCCAGCAAGGTCAGGCCCACGAACACCGCCAACGAGCGCCCGCTCACGCGCGTGACCGCCGGTCTTTCATGCGGAATCTGCGGGTAGCCGGTCGTGTAGGCATCGGACATCAAGTGCGTGACTCGGGATCCTGGCTGGCGGACGGCGGCGCGGGGGCCGGCACGGACGCGATGACCGCCGTACCGGACCGGCCGCGCGGGCTGGAGGGGCACATCGGTACATCGTTGAGGCACCGATGATAAGTCAAGCGCCCGACAGATGTCCGCGTCCATATAAAATGTGCGGAGCGTCACGATCCGGGCATGCCCGGTCTGAACGGGTCGGCGGTGCCGATGCCCGCCACGGACCAAAGCCGCGTGGAATCCGGCCTTGGCGCCCGCACACGCTTCCCTGCCGCGTTGCGCGACCGGGACCGGCCCTCGCCCTGTTCATCGCAGGCGGCCCACGACGCGCCCGCCAGGCCGTCGCAGCGGCCGCTTCCATGCGCAAACCCCCGCCACCCACGGCACGCGAGCCGCCCGCGCGCTATCTGATCGCGGCCAAACGGGTCAATAATGGCCGCCGCTTTCGATCACCCACCGCGCCTCATGCCCTTTCTCGAACTGACCCTGCGCTGCAGCGAAGCCGAACAACCGCGTTTCGAAGCCGCGCTGGACGATGTCGGCGCGCTCGCCGTGACCATGCTCGACGCCGATGCCGACACCAGCGACGAGCACGCGATCCTCGAGCCGGGCGTGGGCGAAACCCCGCTGTGGCAGTCCATCGTCCTCAGCGCGCTGTTCCCGCACGAGACCGACGCGCTGATCGTGTTGGCCGCGCTGGAATCCTTCGACCCTGGCCTGGACTGGACCCAGGTGCGCTTCCGCCAGGTCGAAGACCAGGATTGGGAACGCGCGTGGATGGACCAGTACGAGCCGCTGCACTTCGGCCGTCGCACCTGGATCGTGCCGTGGAATCACGAACTGCCCGCGCAGGCCGACACGCCCGAAGCGGCGGTGGTGCGGCTGGACCCGGGACTGGCGTTCGGCTCGGGCACCCACCCGACCACCTCGCTGTGCCTGGCCTGGCTGGACACCCTGGCCGACGAAGGCCAGCTCGACGGCCGCCGCGTGCTCGACTTCGGCTGCGGCTCGGGCATCCTCGCCCTGGCCGCGCTCAAGCTCGGCGCCGCGCACGCGGTCGGCGTCGATAACGACCCGCAGGCGCTGATCGCCACCCACGACAACGCCGAGCGCAACGGCGTGGGCGCGCGGATCGAGGTGCACCTGCCGCAGGACGAACCGCCGGCGACCTATCCGGTGGTGGTCGCGAACATCCTCGCCTCGGCGCTGATCGCGCTGGCCGACACCCTGGCCGCGCGCGTCGCGCCGGGCGGACGCATCGCCCTGTCGGGCATCCTGGCCGGACAAGAGGACGAGGTGCTGGCGCGCTACGCCGCCGACTTCGATCAGCTACGCGCCGACCGTCTCGAAGACTGGATCCGCGTCACAGGCATCCGTCGTCGCTGAGCGCGGCGCCATGGTTGAATAACGCGAATGTTCGTCGCCTGCCCTCACTGCGGATATCTGGTCGCGCTGATCGTCGCCAAGGACGGTCCGCCGCGGACCTGTCCGCGTTGCAACGGCGCGCTGCAAAGCGAAACCGCGGATGCGGGCGACGCGGCCGCCGCGACGCCGCAACAAAGCGCCACGGCCGAGCCGGGCGCGACGCCGGACCCGAACCCGCCCGCCGCGCCATCGGCCGCGCACGCGATTGAGCCCGGCGAGTTGCGCCGACCCGGCACCGTGGCGACGACGCAGCGCGCGCCCAAGCCGCCGCTCGACACGCCGGCGGCGAGCACCGGCGCGGACGTGCGCGCCGAGCGCGAAATCGTCATCGCCGATGTCGGCGACGACGCAGCCGACGCTCATCGGGCCGATGACGAATCCGCGCGCGCAGCGGCGCATGCCGACGCGCCGGCGAGCTCATCGTCATCCGATCCGGACGCGTCGACCGAGCCGTCCGTCGCATCGGCACAAACTCCGTCCGCGCCGCTGCCGCCGCTCACCGAAGCCGCGCCCCTGCCGGCGCGGCCGGCCAGGCGCGCTGCCGCGCGCAACGGCAAATCCGAGACCGCCGTATCCGCCGGCCGGCGCGCGCCGAGCTTCGCCCGCCAGCAGGCGCGCGCACGCGCCGCCGCGCCGCGCATGCATTGGAGCGGGCCGCTGCTCGCGGTCGCTCTCACGCTGATCTTGTCGTTGCAATTGCTGCTCGCGCAGCGCGACGAACTCGCCGCCGACGCGCGCTGGCGGCCGCTGGTGGCGACGCTGTGCGGCGTGCTGCCGTGCGAGATTCCGCCGTGGCGCGAACCGGCCGCGCTGACCATGCTTAATCGCAATGTGCTGCCGGTCGCCGACCGCGCGGGCGTGCTGCGCGTTTCCGCCGGATTCCGCAACGATGCGCGCTGGCCCCAGCCCTGGCCGACCCTGGTGCTGAGTCTGGAGGACGTGGATGGCCGCCGGGTCGGCCAGCGCGCGTTCTCTCCCAGGGACTACCGCAAGGGTTTTCGGCCGCAGGAACTGATCGCACCGGGGCAAAGCGCCGCGGTGCAGTTTGACGTGCGCGAACCGGCGCCGCACGTAGTCGCGTTCACTTTCGATTTCCGTTGAAATATCGAACCGTCGCGTTGTTTATAGCGACTCCAGCGCGCTAGACTCCCCCTCCCGTCGGCGCGACCGGCGGACAGAACCTGCTACGGGGAAGCACTTGAACGCACTCAACGACCGCAACGAAGCCGCCCGCTCCGGACCTCGCGTTCCGTTGCGCGATCACGTCGCGACTTCGATCCGTCGTTACCTGGGCGACCTCAACGGCAGCGGCACCGAGAACCTGTACGAAATCGCGCTGCGCGAGCTGGAAATTCCGCTGTTCGCCGAAGTGCTGCTGCACTGCGACGGCAACCAGAGCCGCGCCGCGGCGATGCTCGGCATCCATCGCGCCACCCTGCGCAAGAAGCTGCGCGAATACGGCCTGGAGTAACGGCCGCATCGCACGGCGGCCGCACCGGCCCGCCGCCGCGACGATTCATCCCGCGATCCACCGCCGCCCCGCACCCGCACTGACCGCGGCGCATGCCGCCGACTGCGCGTCATGATGCCCATGCGATGATCCGCCGGCCCCTCCCACCGGCACGCGACATGCAGGACGACTTCACCCGACCCGGTTCCATCCTGCGGCCGTTTCCGGACGCAGGTAACGTGTTCGCGCCCGGCCAGGAATCGCTGCAACGCCATCTGCATCCGCTGGTGTCCATCGACCTGAGCGCGGTGCGTCCGCAGTGGTCGGGTTGGCTGCACCTGCTCAGCCCGCTGGAGCCCTGCGACGGGCTGGTCGGCCAATACACCGAAGACGAATTCCACGGCGAATTGCTGCGCAGCAACTGGATCGGTTTCGCGGTCGAGGACGGCCGTTACCGCCTGCTCGGCGACGCGCGTTATTTCCTGCTCGAACGCAGCCTGGAAGAAACGCCGCCGCAGCTGCGCGGCGACCGCGCCGAACTGGAAAAGCATTACCTCGCCGAAGAACGGGCCTATCGCGTGTCGCGCGATTATTACCGCGAGCACGGCCGTCTGGTCCGGCTCAACCGGTTCGGCAATGCGCCCTCGGACGACACCACAGCGCTGGACCTGGTCGAGCGGCTCGGCGGCTTCGCCGACGCGGGCTACAACTGGGAAGAGACGGTCGAATTCCCGCTCGAATACGGACAGGCCGAAGGCGTGGAACAAGCGGTGTGGCCGCTCAGTCCCAGCGGCCGCCGCTTCGAACACGTGGCCTCGGTGCCGGGCTGGAATTACCGCAAGACCGGCGCGGACCTGATCGTGTTGTTCTACGAACCGGTCGAACAATTGGCGCTGCTGACTTTCGACTGGACCTGAGCTCGCGCCGCGCGCCTAGAGTTGCGCGCGGGTGCCGA
Organism: Lysobacter sp. TAB13; assembly: GCF_052113885.1. Lineage (NCBI taxonomy): Bacteria > Pseudomonadati > Pseudomonadota > Gammaproteobacteria > Lysobacterales > Lysobacteraceae > Lysobacter > Lysobacter sp. TAB13. The sequence goes on from NZ_JBFRDR010000012.1 coordinate 131,345, forward strand.
GAAAGCGCAGGTACTCGGGGTCTTCGGCCGCGAACAGCTCGGCGCCGGCGCCCATGTAGGCGCGCATGAGTTGATCGGCGGCCGCGTCGGCTTCGCCGGTGTCCAGCAGCACCTGTCCCAGGCGCAGATGGATGAAGGGATTGCCCACGCCGCCGGGGCATTGCATCGCGTATTCCAGCACCGAACGCGCGGATTTGAGATCGCGCAGATGGAAATAGCAGTCGCCGATCGCGGTCAGAATCCAGGTCGATGCCTCCCAGTCTTTCTTCGGCTCCGGCACGAGTTCCCAGGCGTCGTTGAACTGGGTCACCGCGGCGTCGAAACGGCCTTGCTCGGTCAGTTGGTTGCCGGCTTCGCACAGGCGGTTGAGGTGGTTGTAGACGGTGTCGTCCATTTGTAGGGGTTGGGAGTTCATTTTTTTGCTCTCCGCGGGGGCGGGGTTGCTTGAGGCATGTAGGTTTGGGTTGCTGTGCGGCGCGCGCGTACGGCGCTTCTTGCGTTACTCGCTGCCGTCCATGGCGAAGTTTTCGCGTGCTTCGGATCGTCCGGCCCGGCCATCCATGGCCGGGCGTGTAGCCCGACTGCGCGCAATGCGCGCAAAGCGTCGGGCTACACCCACCAATACCGTATCAAATGAAAAAATACGGGGGCGGCGAAACACACCGAATCCAACCGATCGAGCACGCCGCCATGGCCTTCGATCATATGCCCCCAATCCTTGATTCCGCGGTCGCGCTTGATCGCCGACATCACCAGGCCGCCGTAGAAGCCCATCAGGTTGATCACCAGCGCCAACGCCGCGGCTTGCCAGGGATTGAACGGGGTGATCCACCACAAGGCCGCGCCGAGCGCGGTCGCCGAGGCCACGCCGCCGATGAAACCCTCGAGCGTTTTCGACGGCGACAGCTTCGGCGCGATCAGGCGCTTGCCGCACAGCTTGCCCCATACGTACTGCAGCACGTCGGAGGACTGCACCACGATCACCAGGAACGCGATCAACAGCAGATTGCGCCCTTCATAACCGGGAATATGCAGATTGATCAGCGCCGGCACGTGGGAAATGCAGAACACGCAGATCATCAGGCCCCACTGAACCTTGGCCGTGCGCTCCAGATAACGGGTGGTATCGCCGCCGATCGTGGACAGGATCGGCAGCAGCAAGAACGCATACACCGGAATCAACAGCGTATACAGCCCGTACCAGTCGATGTAGACCAGCCAGTACTGCAACGGCAGCGCCAGATAGAACGCCGCCAGCAGCGCGTAGTAATCGCCGCGACGGGTCGGCGCCAGAGTGATGAATTCGCGCAGCGCGAACAAGGACACCAGCGCGAACAACACGATCATGCCGCTGCGGCCGATCACGAACGCCACTCCGACCACCAGCGCCATCACCCACCACGCGCGGATGCGCGCGACCAGATTGGCGATCACCGCGCTCGGGCGTTCGCGGGTTTTCCAGCGCAGCCATTCGGCGATCACCGTCGCGATCAGCAGCACGCCGGCCACGCCGGAGAACAACAGCACCGAGTGCGGCAACTCGCGGGCGAATCCCAGCCACTGGTTCATGCCGCCGTCCCCTGGCCGTGCTCGGACAAGGCCAGCAAGGCGTTGCGCGCGCGCTGCAGGAACGCCTGCTTGTCTTCGTCCGCCTCCAGCCGCAGGGTGTCGCCGAAGGTCGCCGTACACAGCAGCGGCAAGGGCAGCAGCTTGCCCTTGGGCATCACCCGGGCCAGGTTGTCGATCCACACCGGCACGAATTCCAGCTCCGGCCGCTTGCGCGCCAGGTGATACAGGCCGCTCTTGAACGGCAGCAGCGGCTCATCGCTCTGATTGCGCGTGCCTTCCGGAAACAGGATCAGCGAACTGCCGCCATCCACGGCTTCGCACAAGGTTTCGATCGCATCCTGCTTGCGCTGCTGCGGATCGCGCTCGATCAGCACACCGTTGAAGACTTCGCGGATCAGATAGCGGCGCAGGACATCGCGCTGCCAGTAATCGGCGCCGGCCACCGGCCGCACGTCGCGGCGCAGCGACGGCGGCAACGCCGACCAGATCATGACGAAATCGCCGTGGCTGACGTGGTTGCCGTAATAAACCCGGTGATCGGCCGAGGGCGAGCAGCGCCACAGCGCGCGCGCGCCGGTCAGCAGCCGGATCGCGGCGCTGAAGCCGTCGGCCAGCAGTTGCGAAATCATCGCGCCTCCAGTTCGCGCACGATCGCGCGCAGACGCAGGCCGATGGTCCACGCCGCGCCGACGATCACCGCGCCCAGCGCGGCCAGCAGCAACCACGCGACGACGATCGGATGCCCCAGCGCCAGCCCCACCGCCGACAGCAGCGCCGCGATCGCGGTGGCGATCATGCGCGTGCGCCGCGGCATCGGCCCTTCGTCGTGTTCGCGCAGGCCGCAGGCCAGACCGAGCACGCGCACGTAGGCGGTGCCGACCGCGAGCAGCGACGCCGCCCAGCCCAGGTCCGAGGCCCACGGCAGCCACGCCGCCAGACCGTAGCCGACGCCGAGGAATACCAGCGCATCGGCCAATCGATCGGGCGCGTCGCTGTAGACCTCGCCGGCCTTGCCGACCATGCCGCCGCGGCGCGCCAGCAAGCCGTCGAGCCGGTTGCACAGCAGGCGTCCGCCCAGGCACAGCGCCGCGAACAGCAGCAAGGCCGCGCCGTAATGCGGCGGATCGCGCAAGGCGAAGAAGAACGAAGCGCCGGCCAGCGCCGACAGGCCGATGGCGAACAGCGAAATGCCGTTGGGCGTGGCGCCGCGCGCGCGCAATCGCGCGGCCAGGGCCATGAGCCGGTCGTCGCGCGGCGCGGCCGCGGCGCCGGCCTGCGGTGGCGCAGGCGGCTGCGGTGCGGCCTCGCGGCCTTCGCGGGATTGCTCGTTGGGTCCGTGCTCGCTCGTCATCGTCGTACTCCGCTGCATCGTGCTGCATTCACTTGCGTCGCGTTCAATCGCCACCGCCGCCGCCACAACCGCCGCATCCACCGCCGCCGCCCCCGTCGCCGCTGCTGCAACCGCTGCTGCTACTGCTGTTCGAATCGCTGCTCGACGAACTCGATACCGGCGTGCGCAAGGTGTGGTACTCGCTGTAGTCGGTGCCGACCAGGCCGATCGTGCCCATCAACGCGGCGCGGTGCATCGGCTCCGCGCCGGACAGCTGCTTGCTGGCGTCGTGCAGCACCCACTCGCCGGCGCGCGTGCGTGGTTGTGCGCGCAGCAGTCGGCCCAGGCACGTGAACACGGTCAGGATCAGCGCAATGAACAAGAACCCGACCGGCTTGTCGCGCGCCAGGCCGATCATCAGTTTCATCACGCCCAGCGCCGCCAGCGCCAGCAGCGGCGCGCTGCCGATCAGGCGGATCTGCCATTCGCGCGCCGCCGGCAGCCACCAGCCCTTGCGCCGCAGTTGCGCGGCGATCGGCGTGTAGGCGCGTTCGAGCGTTTTCAATGTCGCGCTCATGGTCTGTTCGCGCGCGGCCACGTCGGCGGCGGTGCGCAGCGGCGGCGTCAGTCGCGCGGCCTGGGCGGCGTCGATGCGCAGCCACACTTCATCGCGCTGCTGCGCGGCGGCGTAGGCGCTGCCCTGATAGTCCAAGCTCAGCACGCCGCGCTCCATCAGCTCGACGATGGCCACGTCGGCTGCGCGCTCGGCGCCGCCGGCGAGGAAGCCGAGTTCGACGAAGTCGTCGTAACTCTTGCCGTCGCGCGTGTTCGGCCCGCGCATCGGCCGCTTGACCGCGCTGCCGGCGAGGAAGCCCCACACCAGCGCGAACAAATAAAACGCGAGGAACGCACCGCCGCGCCAGTTCAGCACGTTGAAGGTTCCCTGCGCCGGCGCGAGCAGCACCCACAGCGCGATCAGCGCCGCGCTCGCCGCCCACACGCCGATGCCGATGCCGCCCGGCGCCGAGGCCCACGGCGTCAGCAGGCGCAGCCGCGCCTCATCGCGCGCCGCCGGCTTGCGCGGCGGCGGTTCGACCCGCGCCGGCGGCCACAACGCGGCCGGCGGTTCGTCGAAGTAGCTGCGGTAGCTATCCAGCGTGTCGCGGTATTGCTGCTGATGGCGCGAATCCTCGACCTGCCCGCCCAGAGACGGAGTGTGGTGCAGATCGCGCTTGAGCACCTGCGGGCAGAACCGCAGCCAGTAGTCGCGCGTGTCGGTCATGTGCGCGTGCCAGACCTTGTCGATGGTCTCGCTCGGCGTCACCGTGTGCGTCGCCACCACCGCCAGGAAACAGAAGCGGCGGTATTCCTCCAGCGCCGCCTCGGCGGTTTCGCGCGAAGACTGGATGGCGTGGGCGATGCGGTCCACATAGGCCTGCGGATGTTCGCCACCGAAACGATAGTCGCGCAGCCGCTGCCACAGGGCGCGCTGCTCATCGGTCCATTGCGCAGCGTCGGTCGGATTCATAGCCACACTCGTCCAAAGGGTGCGATCAGTGCCGCGAACTGTACGATCAAAACCAGCGCCTGCCGCAACAGCAGGCCGCGCGCGCCGCGCCAGCGCCGCGGCCAATCGCGGCCCTCGCGGCCGGGTTTGAGCAAGCCCAGGCTGAGCAGCGCGGCGTCCAGCCGGTTGGCGGCATGGGCGGCGGTGCCGGATTCGGCCAGGGCTTGCAGCAGGCGCGCGTCGAAGTCCACGCGGATCGCGTAGTACAACTGCGCCAACCCCGCCAACAGGCTCAGCGGCCAGGCGATCGGTGCCCACGGCGGCGGCGCGGCGCCGAGGATCAATCCAAGCAAAGCCGCAAGCCATAGCAGCAAGGACGCCGCGCACAGCCAGCGTCCCTGCGCGAGCAATGCTGACATCGCCCGCAGTTCGAAGGCGGAGATCGGTGCGGCATCGGCCGCGTCGCCTGCGTGATCCGCGCTCATGCCGTCTGCTCTCCGAACGCGGCCGGCGGCGGCGCCGCCTCGCGCATCATCAAACCCAGCGCGCGCCGATGGCGCTCGCGCAGCACGATCGCCGGACGCGCCCGGCGCAGGATCGCGATCGCCTCATCGACCGTCGCCGCGCGGCCGCTGCGCAACAGCCACGCCGCCACCGCGGCGGCGCTGCGCGAATAGCCCAGGGCGCAGCACACCAGAACCTCGCCGCGGCCGCGCGCGGATTCGATATCGGCCGCGACCTGACGCAGTTGCTGCGGCGTCGGCGCGACCAGATCGAGCATCGGCCGCACCACATCGCCCTCGCGCCACGGCCGCAGCGGCAGCTCCGCGCTGACATCGACCACGCGCGCATACCCGTCGCGCTGCCCGCGCGCCGGCACCCGGCCCAGCCACAGCTCGTCGATGACCCACACCGGCTGCGGCGCGCGCCGCGTCCACCAGCGCGAATTGGCCCAGGCGCCGAGCAGGTACGGCGCGTACAGCCATTGCGCGGCGTGGCTCAGGCGGCCGTCGTCGCGTTTCTGGAAACCGTTCGCGCCGAACACGGCGTAGTTGGCCGCGACCAAAAGCAGCGACGCCGCCGGCCAGAACAACCACAGCGCCCAACCGCCCAGATCGATCGCGACCCACGCGCACAGCGCCGCGCCGGCCAGATAAACCCCCGCCAGCTTCCAGCACTGCGGATCGCGCGCCAGCGCCGCGTCGCGCCACGGCGCGGCCGCGCGCTCGGGCCACAGCCACACGCACAGCCAGCCGGCCAGCACGCCGGTGGGAATATCGATGAAGTGATGCTGATAAGTGGTCAGCACCGACACGCCGATCAGCGCGAACCACCCATGCAGCAGCCAGCGCCAGGCGCCGCTCAGGTGCTGGGCGAAACGCACCCACAGCACGATCAGCAACACGATATGCAGCGACGGCGCCTGATTGAACGGCTTGTCGAAGCCCAGCAGCACGTCGAACAGCCAACCAAACACGCCGCCGGAGTCCGGACGGGTGAAGGTGAAATGCAGCGGGAACAGCAGGAAGCAGCCGACCGCGATGGCCTGCGCGGTCAGCAGCCGAAACGCCTGCGTGTCCAGCTCGCGCTTGTCGCGGCACACGAACAGGGAAATGCCGTAGAACAGATCGATCGACCAGTACGGCACGATGGTCCAGGCCCAGAACGGGATCGCATGTTCCCAGCCGAACACGATGCTGGGCACGTCCGCGCGCGCGGCCGCGACCGAGTTGGCGTAGCCGTAGCTGAGGAAGAACAGCGGCCCCAGCAACGCCAGCCACAACGCCGCCCGCGCCCACGGGCGGCGCGCGGTCGCGACGGTCATGGCTGGACTCGCTGCGCCAGCGATACGGTGAAGATGCCCCAGGCATCGATGCGCTGGTCGATCTTGACGAAGCCCGCCGCGCGCACCAGGTCGTCCATCTCCTGCTGACTGCGCCGGCGCATCACCCAGGCCTCGCCGCCGCGATGGCTGGTCAGCGCACGGGCGATGAACTCCAGTTGCGGATGCCAGGGCTGGCCGGTGTAGACCAGGAAGCCGCCCGGCGGCACCGCCGCGGCCAGACCGTCCAGCGAACGCCGCACCAGCGCGTTGTCGGGAAACAGTTCGTACAGGCCCGACACCACCGCCAGGGTCGGCTTGGGATCGAGCGCGGCCAGCGCGTTGCGATCGAAGGCGTCGCCCTGGTCGAAGCGCGCGAGCGCGCCGGCGCCGAGTTCATCGATCAGCGCGCGGCCCTTACCGACGTTGAGCTCGCTGTAGTCGCGCAAGCGGATCGAATCGGCGCGCTCGACGCCGCCGGCCAGCGCTTCGAGCGCGTAACGGCCGTGACCGGCGGCGATGTCCACCGCGTCCACCGCCATGCCGGCCGCACGCAGACGGCGCATGGCGTCGCGCAGCAGCTCGTGCAGGTGGGTGCGGCGCACGCGGATGCCGCGCCAGCCGATGGCTTCCAGATAATTGCGATCGACCATGCGGCCGAGCGGCCCGCTGCCGCGCGCTTCGTTGCGGTACACGTAATCCAGGCTGCTGCCCGAGTCGAAACCGGTGTCCAGGCCCAGCTTGATGCCTTGCGACAATTTGCCGCCGAAGCGCAGGCCGGCGCGGACGAAGCGCCAGCGCAGATCGGCCAGCGACCAGCGCTGCGGCGGCCACGACAGTTTTTCCGATTCCTCGAAGCTGGGCCCGTGCCGGTGCGCGTCGAGCAGATCGGCGCGCTGCAGCGGCTCGGCGAAACGCGCCTGCACGAACGCGCGGATGCGGTTGACCGCGGCGGCGCGGCCTTTCTCGCCCAGGGTGTCGTGGTAGAAATCCGCGAGCAGGTGGCGCTCTTTGATGCGCGAGCCCAGGCGTTCGTAAAAACGGTCCTGCGGGCCGCGATGGACGACGAAATCCGCGCCGGACACCAACAGCTGGATGGGCACGGTGATCGCCTGCGCATCGGCGACGATGCGGTCGGCGGCTTCGTACAGGCCCAGCAGCACCCGCACCGAAATCGGCCGGGCGATCAACGGGTCGGTGCGATAGCTTTCGATCCGCTCCGGATCGTGGGTCAGCCACTGCGGCTTGACGTAGCTGTTGACGAAGAAATTGCCGCGCAGCTTCTGCATCAGCTTCAGGCCCGGCCGCGCCAGCGGCACGTACAGCTTGACCTTGAACGCCGGCGAAGCCAGCACCAGCGCGCGCAGGCGCGGCGCGTAATCGTGCACCCAGGTCGCCGCGACCACCGCGCCGATGCTCTGCGCGATCAAGGCGATGTCTTCGACTGCGACCTGATGCTTGGCGTGGATGTGGGCGATGAAGCGATCCAGATCGCGCACCAGCGCCTCGAAACCGGGCGCATCGCCGCGCTCGCCGGGCGAACGGCCGTTGCCGCGCGCGTCCCAGGCGAACACGTCGAACTCGTCCAGCCCCAATTCGGCGACCAGATGCTGCACGCGCCCGGAATGCTCGTGACCGCGATGCAGCAACACCAGCGCCTTGCGCGGCCCGCCGTCGCTCTTGCTCGCCGGCCAGTGGCGATAGAACAGTTCGACCCCGTCGAAACTGGCGAAATAACCTTCCTGCGCTTCGCTCATGACCACGTCCTCATGATTGTTCTCCTTGTCGGTGCGCGACGTCCTGCGCGGCATCATGCCGCAAACCGGCGCGCACACGGCGCACTACGGTCCACGCGCACATCAGACTGCCCAGCGCCAACGCAAGTTCCGTCGTGCGCGCGCCGATCCATCCCAACGCCAGCAGCAGGCCGAGCAGACCGATCACGAAGGCGCGATCGCTCTTGCCCATCGGCCCGTCGTAACGGCGCGGCGCGCCGATCATCGGCCCCAGCACGCCGGCGTATTCGGTCAACACCGCCAGCAACACGAACGCAAGCAACGGCGCCGGATGCAGGCCGGCCAATGCGAACAGCGACAGATACAGCGCGCTGTCGGAGACGACGTCGCACAATTCGTTGAGGTAAGCGCCCAGCCGCGACTGCTGGCCGAATTCGCGCGCGAGCATGCCGTCGATGGCGTTCATCGCCATGCGCACGAACATCCATGCCGGCAACAGCGCGAACCACCAAGGCTGGCGCGGCGCGCCCCAGTACACCAGCGCGGCGAGCGCGAGCGAGATCAGCGCCGCGGCGGCGGTGACCTGATTGGCGGTGACGCCCAGCGCATGCATCGCGCGCACCATCGGCCGCAACAGCGCCTGGAAGCGTCCCTTCAACGCGTAGATCGATGCCATTCCTTGTGCGTTCCTCCGCACCCCCACGGGCGGTCGGGGACCAGCTTAGCGGCTGTGGGGCGCGATGGTGGGTGCTGGGGCGGCGGGTGTGGGTGGTATCGGAATGCTCGACTTGGGGACTAGCGTGGGTGGCCTGCGTGGCGGGTTGGGGGAAGAGCAAATCCCCCCTGCCCCCCTTTTTCAAAGGGGGGAACAGCAAAGGCGGGGTGGGAAGGGCCGACGTTGGCGCTTGTCGCCTCAAAGACGCACGGCCTCCCCCGCCGGCGCCACCGCCTTTTGCCCCCTTTAGAAAAGGGGGCGAGCGTCCGCAGGACGCGGGGGATTTGAGCCTTTGATCTTGCTCCACCCAACACCCCAAGCCGCAAAAACCCCCTTCCAGGCACGAACGCCCCGGCCCGCCAGCACAGCCCAGCTATAATTCCCGCGCCCTTCGCTGCCCTCCTCCCCGCATGACCTCCGATCGCTCCACCGGCACGCCGGTTCACGTCCGTCGCGCCCTGCTGTCCGTGTCCGACAAGACCGGCCTTCTCGAACTCGCCCAGGCCCTGGCCGCACAAGGCGTGGAACTGCTGTCCACCGGCGGCACCGCCAAGGCCCTGCGCGAGGCCGGCCTGAACGTGCGCGACGTGTCCGAGGTCACCGGTTTCCCGGAAATGATGGACGGCCGGGTCAAGACCCTGCATCCCATCGTCCACGGCGGCCTGCTCGGCCGCGCCGGCATCGACGACGCGGTGATGGTTCAGCACGGGATCGATGCGATAGATCTGTTGGTGCTGAACCTGTATCCGTTCGAGAAAGTCGCGGCCAACCCGGCCAGCAGCTTCGAAGACATCATCGAGAACATCGACATCGGCGGCCCGGCGATGCTGCGCTCGGCGGCGAAGAACTTCGCCCGCGTCGCGGTCGCGACCGACCCGGCCCAATACGCCGGCCTGATCGCCGAACTGCAGGCCAACGCCGGCGCGCTCAGCGCCAAGACCCGCTTCGCGTTGTCGGTGGCCGCGTTCAACCGCGTCGCCCAGTACGACGCGGCGATCAGCAACCACCTGTCGGCGATCGCCGAAGACGGCAGCGCGCAAGCCTTCCCGGCCCAGCACAACGCCAGCTTCGTCAAGGTCATGGACCTGCGCTACGGCGAAAACCCGCACCAGCAGGGCGCGTTCTACCGCGACCTGCAGCCGCTGCCGGGCAGCCTGGCCACCTTCGTCCAGCTGCAGGGCAAGGAGCTGAGCTACAACAATCTCGCCGACGCCGATGCCGCCTGGGACTGCGTGCGCCAGTTCGAGCGCCCGGCCTGCGTGATCGTCAAGCACGCCAACCCCTGCGGCGTCGCCGAGGGCGTGGCCTGCGGCGATGCTTACGAACTGGCTTATGCCACCGATCCGACTTCGGCCTTCGGCGGCATCATCGCTTTCAACACCAGGCTCGATGCGGCAACGGCGAAAGTCATCCTCGACCGCCAGTTCGTCGAAGTGCTGATCGCGCCGGACTTCGACGACGCCGCGGTCGAGTACGCGAAGAAGAAAGCCAACGTGCGCGTGCTGCGCATTCCTCACGGCGAGGGCCGCAACGCCCTGGATTTCAAGCGCATCGGCTCGGGCCTGCTGGTGCAGAGCAGCGACCTGCGCGAAGTCGGCCGCGACGAACTCAAGGTGGTCAGCAAGCTCGCGCCCACCGATGCCCAGCTCAGCGATCTGCTGTTCGCCTGGCGCATCGCCAAGTTCGTGAAGTCCAACGCCATCGTCTATGCGCGCGACCATCGCAGCATCGGCATCGGCGCCGGCCAGATGAGCCGCGTGGTCAGCGCCAAGATCGCCGCGCTCAAGGCCGAGGAAGCCGGGCTGGTCGTGCCCGGTTCGGTGATGGCTTCCGATGCGTTCTTCCCGTTCCGCGACGGCATCGACGCCGCCGCCGCGGCCGGCATCAAGGCGGTGATCCAGCCGGGCGGCTCGATGCGCGACGGCGAAGTCATCGCCGCCGCCGACGAACACGGCCTGGCGATGGTGTTCACCGGCGTGCGTCACTTCCGTCACTGAGGTCCGCGCGGGCGCGAACCGTTTTCGCGCCCGCCTTCCAACGCGTATGTCCGATCCTTCCAAATCCGATGCCTCCGGCAACAACGGCCGCGCCAAGCCGCGGGCGACGCCGGTGGTCGTGAATCCGGCCACCGCGACCGCCGCAACGTCGTCGCTGGGCCGCAACCTGATGCGCTCGCTGGTGCGCAAGCTCAGCGTGTTCGCCGTGCTGATCGCGGTGATGGCCGTGTGGGGCGCGTGGCAGTACTCGCGCCGACAGGCGGTGGAAAGCGAATCGCTGGGCGATTACCGCATCGGTGGCCGCGCGGTCACGGTGATGGTGGTCGAGCCCGACGTGGCGCTGGAAATCGGCGCCGGCCTGCGCCGCGACTACACCGTGCAAGTCGCGCGCGCATTGGCCAAGCGCTTCGAGCAATTGGGCTATGAAACCCGCGAGGTGGCCGCGCGCAGCGACGAAGAACGCTTCGGCCAGACCACCCGCGTGTCCGACCGCCACGCCGCCGCGCAATATCAGACCCAGACCAAGCAGTCGATCCGCGACGCCAACGCGCCGGTGCTGCGCGTGTCGCTGCAGGATCTGAAATTCGACGGCCACACCGTCAGCGAACAGAACTACCGCATCGAACTGCTGGACCCGCAGAACCTGCAACCGTCCTGGCGCGCGACGCTGACCTGGCGCGAAGGCCGTTTCCAGTCGATCGCGCTGCTATGGAATCTGCGCAAGAACCATTTGCCGCCGCCGCTGTGGGACAGCCTGGCGGATCTGGCGATCGCGCGGATGCGCAAGGATGGGGTGATCGCGGCGGGTTCGACGATTCACTGACTGCTGCCATCTCCTACCGTCGTAATATCCATCTTCCGCGACTTCTTCCCCTCGTTTCCCCGGAGCAAGCATGAAAGTCCTCGTAATCGGTTCCGGCGGACGCGAACACGCGCTGGCCTGGAAGCTCGCCCAGTCGCCGCGCATCGAGGAAGTGCTGGTCGCGCCCGGCAACGCCGGCACCGCGTACGAACGCAAATGCCGCAACGTCGCCGTCGCCGCCACCAATATCGACGGCCTGCTCGAACTGGTCGGCCAGGAAAACATCGCCCTGACCGTGGTCGGCCCGGAAGCGCCCTTGGTCACCGGCGTGGTCGATCGCTTCCGCGCCGCCGGCCTGCGCATCTTCGGGCCCACCGCCGCCGCCGCGCAGCTCGAAGGCAGCAAGGCCTACGCGAAAGACTTCCTGGCCCGCCACGGTATTCCCACCGCGTACTACGCCGTGCACACGCAAGTCGATGCGGCGCTGGCCTACATCCGCGAGAAAGGCGCGCCGATCGTGGTCAAGGCCGACGGTCTGGCTGCCGGCAAGGGCGTGATCGTGGCGATGACGCTGGCCGAGGCCGAAGCCGCCGTCACCGACATACTCTCCGGCAACGCCTTCGGCGCCGCCGGCGCGCGCGTGGTGATCGAAGAATTCCTCGACGGCGAAGAAGCCAGCTTCATCTCCATGGTCGATGGCCGCCACGCGCTGCCGATGGCGACCTCGCAAGACCACAAGCGCGTCGGCGACGGCGACACCGGCCCGAACACCGGCGGCATGGGCGCGTACTCGCCCGCGCCCGTAGTGACGCCGCAAGTGCACGAACGCGTCATGCGCGAAGTGGTGATGCCGACGGTGAACGGCATGATCGCCGACGGCGTTCCGTTCACCGGATTCCTCTACGCCGGCCTGATGATCGACGCGCACGGAGCACCGAAAGTCATCGAATTCAACGTGCGCTTCGGCGACCCGGAAACCCAGCCGGTGATGCTGCGCCTGGACTCGGACCTGCTCGATCTGGTCGAAGCCGCGCTGGACGGCAAGCTCGACAGCGCGCAAGCGCAGTGGAACCCGCGCCCCTCGCTGGGCGTGGTGATGGCCGCGGCGAACTACCCGGAAACGCCGAAGGCCGGCGACGTCATCCACGGTCTGGACGCGGCGCAGCCCGCGCACGCGAAAGTCTTCCAGGCCGGCACCAAGCTCGGCGCGGACGGCGAAACGCTGACCGCTGGCGGCCGCGTGCTGTGCGTATGCGCGCTCGGCGACGACGTCGCGCAGGCGCAGCGCGAGGCCTATGCCGCGCTCGCGAAAATCCATTGGGACGGCGAGTTCCATCGCAACGATATCGGCTGGCGCGCGATCGAACGTGAGCGGGAAGGCGCTGCGGGCTGAAGGCAGCCGGCCGCTTCGAAAACTAAAACGGCCGGGAGAGTGCGACTCTCCCGGCCGTTTTCATTTCACAGCGTAAGCACCGCTGTTACCTGTCGGGCGCCTTGAGTTCGCCGCGTTGCCATTGCGCGAATCGATCCGCGATGCACGGCGCGATCAGGTCATAGTTCCGCCAATCGTCTTGCGTCATCTGCGCAGAGTCGTCCTTGAAATGATTGGAGGCGCCGAACACCGTCTTGATGTCGGCCACCCATCGCTGCTCATCGGGCAGGTGCATGCCCATGTAGTACGTCCACATGAACTCCAGGAAGGGCGGGCGAACGTCTTCGCTCCAGAGCAGGCGGCCGCAAGCGCCGTGCAGGAAGGCCAGAGGAGTGACCGACCGCTCGCGCAAGGGCCGGATCACCTCCGCCGTGAACTTCGTTTCATCCAGCACGCCGTTCAACGCGCACCACACGGTGAAGAACGCGTCCTCGACGTACACCAGCGGTTTGCTGACTTCATACGCTTCATACGCGGAAATGAAGTCGTGCTCGGTGGCCAGCTCGATCAGGATCCGGTCGGCGGCAGGCTGCTCCGGCGGGAACAAGGCATTGATCGACGTGCATGCCGTGAGCTCCACCTCAGGCGCGGGCGCGGCGAAGTTCCAATACGGAATCGCGCGCGACCCGCGCAGCTCGAACGCGGCAATGGCGTCGAGTTCCGGCCGGGTGATGCCCCAATGCATGCCCTCGGGCAAACGGCCCGAGTAAGGCGGCGTGAGTTCGATCTTGTGGATGTAGTTCACGTAGGCCCGCTTCTCCCTGCGCTCCGGCCAGTAGGCCCGATACTTCGGAATCGGCGTCGCCGACACGCTGATGCCCAGCGACTTGACCTGGGTGTAATCGGAAAAATTCTGCGGAGTGACCGCGCGCAGCGGCTTGGCGCCGATCGCCTCGACCAGCGCCAGTCCCTGCGGACTGTCGATCCGCTGCCCGATCGCTGCGAGCATCAGGTTCCAAACCGCATCGTCCGTTTGCATGTATTCGCCCCTAAACCCTTTATCGATCCGTGGATAACAGCCGATGCCCGCACCGGCCGAACGCTGAAGCCTCGATATGACAGGACGATCCTGGAAGCGCCAACCCCCATCGCTTCGCAAAAAAAACCGGGAGAACTGAGTTCTCCCGGCCTTATCGTTTCTGCCTGCAGGGGTCGCGCCAACCGTTGCCTCACCCGGCGGACTAATGCACCGTCCCGGCCGCCTCATCGGAAACCGGCTGCAACGAAACCGCCACTTCCTCCAACTCGGCGATCTCCGCGTCCAGGGCGTCGTACAACTCGCCCTGCCGCGTCATCAATTCTTCGATCCGCGCGGCATCCAAATCGGCCCATCGGGCTCGAGACGAGTTCTCTCGAGGAGTAGGGATGATCTGTCTAGTACATTTCCATTATTTCATCCGAAATCACGATTTCGGAATTTGCATTGCCTCCCTCAGAAACCAGTTGGTACCGTCGCCCGCCCTTAAATATCCCAACCTCAACTCCAACAAGAAATTCCTTTGCCATCTTTGATACAACTTCTTCGGCCGTCTCACTTGGAATTTCAACTGCTGCCATCGTATCGGAACCATCTTCAAAAATTCTCAAGACGAGACCACTTCCGGGCGGAACCTTCAAAAGGTTGCCTTGATTTAAAACGACCCTCAACACTCTAGAACATATCAAACCGCTTTCCCACACATCCTCTGGAGTGTCAAAATGCAAGTCATCAGGCTCGCCACCCTCTTTCGTTTCCTGGCGAATTCCCCTGTTCTTAAAGCTAATTCCTGCATACCTCTCGTACTGCTTTACGGTCCGAACCGAGCCGAGACCATACTCACCAAAGTCGTGACTTAAATCTCCCTCGGAAATCCCGAGCATTGAAAGCGCACGCTCATAAGATGTTCTTGCAAAACTTGGAATATCAAGCGCGGCCTCGGAAGCCTCGCGACCATGATCATCCCAAATTTTCGCAGAGTCAGAATTGTATTGATGCCAAAGCAAGATCTTGTGCGGATGGAAAAAATCATAGCCATGCGTGTAGGATCTCACGGCCATGATTATTTCTTCAGTTCCAAAAAAATGATGCTCATCGCTCATCACATCATTGATTATTGCTCCATCCGCGAAAACAAAACCGCCACTTATAAAACGCGATCTAATTGGCGCGACAAGCTCATGCCAACCCTCCATTCGTTTTGACTTGAAAGAAACCAACGCAGGCGGCGAAAATTTTCCAAACAGCATCTTTACAGGAAAATTCTGCCTTCTTTCTGGATAAAACTTTGGATCGAACGACGGCGGGTAGCCAGTCAATATCGGCTTTTTATATTCACCCCTCAGGGATTCGAGCATTTCAATCATTGCCGCATCCCAATTTTCTATAAATCGGTGATGCGCGTCGATTTGCAAGCTATATCCTTCTCCTCGATAAAGCCTCTGAGAGAAATTTCTTGCCCAACCAAGGCCCTTGGCTTTCAAGTAATGAATATCTATGAGATCGACTGAAGCTCCGTTATATTTCATGGAATATAGATCATGCCCGAAAAACAGGCTGACGCTGGATATACTAAATCCAGAATCGGTAAAATCGCTGATGGCCTCGTCTTCCCCATGCTGCCAACACACAGCAATTCTCAACACTTCCGGATTAGACGAGTTTCCTATCAAATCCAGAAGAGTAGGTATTAACTGCTTGTCGCGATAGCTAGGGATTTGAACGAACACACTCTTTTGAAGAGTCATAACGAATCTTCCTCTGGGCTTAATATCAGCTTCTTGTTTCTAAACTGTTTTTACAATCACATGCATGAGTAGCGTATGACTTCATCAATTCATGCGATATCCATGCGGATACGTGGACTGCCAGCGCCAGGCATCTTCACACATCTTATGTAAGTCGTATTCTGCTTCCCAGCGCAGGCGCTGCCGTGCCGATATCGGTGATGCTACTGATTTAGCAATATCACCAGCTCTGCGCGGCATGTAAGATAGAGGGATCTGGCAGCCACTAACGCTCTCGAAGGCAGCGACAACATCTAACACACTGTAGCCACATCCAGTACCCACATTGACAACGAATGTTTCGTCGCACTCGCGCATGTACTCGAGCGCTCGCGCGTGCGCACGTGCAAGATCGACAACGTGGATGTAGTCGCGTACAGCCGTGCCATCATGCGTTGGATAGTCATCCCCGTATATCGGTAGAAATGGAAAACGCCCAGCCGCGACCTGGCATAGGTACGGCATCAAATTACTAGGAGCACCAATTGGATCTTCTCCAATCAGTCCGCTAGGATGGGCGCCAACAGGATTAAAATACCGCAACACCGTGGCCTGAAAATCCAAGTGTGTAGCACCTAGCTCTTGGATCATATTCTCGACAACGAGTTTGGTACGCCCATATGGGCTCGAGGGACAGAGCGCCGCCGACTCTGGAATCGGAGTCACATCGCTTGAGCCGTACACCGCCGCCGATGAACTAAAAATCAGTCTCGACACTTTCGCGCGAAACATCGCCTGAAGTAGAGAGATCGTTCCGGTGACATTGTTTTCATAGTACAGAAGTGGCTGTCGCCAAGATTCAGTGTGCGACTTCAACGAAGCAAAATGGATCACGGCATCGAAATTGTGCCGCGAAAAAACAGCATCAAGCGCGCTTGGATCACGAATGTCGCAGTGAATGGCCTCGATATCCACGCCAACAATGCGAGCAACATGCTTTAGTGATTGCGGGGACGAATTGACGTGGTTATCTACCACGACCACTTCATGCCCTTTCGCTAGAAGCTCAACAATCGTATGCGATCCGATGTATCCGCTTCCGCCGCACACCAATACTTTCATTGATTGAAGTAGACCCACTTAATTAACAAGACCCGAAGCCCATTCGAAAACGGATATCCATTCAACGCTTCACGTTAACGGAATTAGCGCCCTGATCCACGGAGAAAAAGAACCTATGCTCAACCTCGCCTTTTCCAAGGTTATATGGGCTATCAATGAAAGAGTACGTCGGCAACGCCGCCTTTTCGTTTAATCTATCCCGCCAGCTATTGTACTGCTGCTCGCCAGCATCGCCATTGGCTCGCATCGTACCCACGCAAATACTTAATCCGCATGCCAGGTCTGACAATGCTATCGAATCCCCATTACCTATAATGGATTCAAAGTTAGACTTATAGAGCCTTGTAGCATCTTGCGCATCAGACTCAGCTGCCGCGTCTTTCTTAAACTCTTCAATAACCGCAGAAAAATTTCTCTGCGTTATAGCCTCCCCCACCCCACTCATATTTAGGGCATTTCCAGCCAAATATCTTTGCTCTGCGCCGAGATAATTTCCCTTCTTTCGATTGGGTTGCCCTCCAACATTGTCAGGAGGCAATGTGAGTTTATCCTGGTCATTCGACTCAAAATCCTTACCGCTATTAGCAGTTGGAGGCGAGTCAACGCCATTGTCTTTTGACGCCAGTTTTGAGTCCGCCCCTTGTTGCTGACTTAGATCGCGCGAAGCCTCTTGTCTTTTGTAAAAATAGCCCCCCCCCGCCAAGCATAGAATAACTAACGAAATTACAATCTTCTTCATGAGAGCCTCCCATAATAAGTGCCTGCAACGTTATGCACGTTGCAGGCATAAGCATCAAGACAACTTTAAATTAATCCGCCGGAGGGGTCGACTGGAACGTTGTCCATATTCTTCCACCTAAGGCATCGCTAATGCTGTAGCTACCGTCGGACCTGGTCGTAACTTGACACTGATTGGTGCAGTACCATTTATGCCCATTTACAGTCACGGAATCGACGGCGAGTGCCGGGCTGGAGATAACGCTCAGTCCCACAACACACAATGCAGCAGGTAATTTTTTGTTCATAGAAGTTCCTCTAAATGCATTCTAACAAGCTCCTGAGAAACGCACATCCTGTCCATTTCCAAATCTCGCCAGTCCGGCACAAGTCCGACCTGGCCTCACCCCACCAGGGGCGACGTAGCTGTCCCTAGCTACGCTAGCGAGCGTCTTTCAACGCATCACTAAAGCTCATAAAGTTGCACGCAAATTGCAGTCTCCAAAGATGGCTAAATGTTGATCGGTCCAAGTAACAACGCCAAATCGCCATGATCCCCCTACCCATCTTCTCTCTACTTCCTTGTCAACAAACGGAAATACTCCCAGGATGTGCAAACAGTGCTGTGTTGATTGACGATGTAGGCACTTTTAAAGACACCGCCACCCGTTGCCTATCCATTTAATATGGCCGCGTCTTTCGCGACCGTTTCGAGTTTGTGATTCGAATTGAACGGGACATTACTCAGATCCATACTCCCTATAATTGTGATGGAGTTCGATTATTTGCCAAGCACAGTCCTGCAGCCCGCACAGGCACGCCGCCGCGCCCACGATCAAGTCGCCGGTTCAGTCGAAAACCAAGCGGATGAAATTTTCGAGGCGTTCGACCGGAGCCACGCACGCTCAGCCGGCGTGGCGTATCCGAAACCGCTCCGGTTCCGCCGGATCTCGATCGACGACCTGGATCGGCGCCCAAGCCCACTGCCAGACGCTGATGCCGGGCATGCGCGAGAACTGAATCCGCCCGCGGGTGCCTTCGACATCAACCTGAGGCCAGGCTTCGGCGATGCGCGCCCGGTCCGTGCCGTGGGATCGCAGCACATCGGCGAGGACGGCGATGGTGTCGTAGCCCTCGAAGGCGACGAAGGACGGCGCTTCGGCCAGCCGCTCGCGCAAGGCCGTTTCGACTCGTGCGCCCAGCGGGCCAAGGCGCTCGGGCAGATAGCGCAGGAAAGAGATCGCGGCGCCGTCGGCGCCGAGCAGGCTCGCCCATTCGGCGAATTCCGGTTGCCCGGCCGGAGCGCCCAACATCAGCTGCGTCAGGCGTGGATCGCTGCGAACCGATTTGACGATCGACACGGCCGGCTCCGGGTAGCCGACCAGAAGCAGCGCAGCGGTCGCGCCATGGGCGACGACTTGCTCGCACACCTGCGCGGCGGTGAGCGCGCTGATGTCTAGTTCGACAACGCTGCCTCCGCGCGCAGCGAGGCAGTCGCGCAGAATGCGGACGCCCGATGCCCAGTAGACGCTCGGCGCGATGGCCACGGCGATCCGGCTGTGGCCCGCGCTGAGGAGGAAGTCGGCGTAGATCCGCCAGCCGCGGGACTGCGCCGGGGCGAGGCGCGCGACCCATTGCGTCGGCTGTTCGGTCAGCGCGTCGAGCACCGCCGACGAACACAGGAACGGCAGGCGCAGGGCGTCGGCCCTGGCGGCGGCAGCGCGAGCGACGACGCTGTGATACTCCCCGGCCAAGGCCGCCACGCCCAGATCCGCCAGTTCGTCCACGGCCGCCGCGGCCTGCTGCGGATCGGCGGCGGTGTCGCGGACGATCAATTCGAGAGGTCTTCCGACGATCCCGCCGTTGTCGTTGACGTCGCGAACGGCCAGTTCGAGTCCCGCGAGCAAATGCCGCCCCGCCTCGACCCAGCCCGGCCGGGTCAGCGGAACCAGTGCGCCGATCCGGACGGCCGATCCGTCGGTTCGCGGCGTTCCGGATGGCGAAGGCGGAGTATTCATGCGCTGGCGTCTCGATCGGTTGGTGGGTAGATACGTCTCGCGAGTACGGCCGCGCGCGCATCGGCTTCACCACCATAGCCGAGGTCGGCGACACTGTTCGAAACGGCCGAGCATCTATCGGTCGGCTTCACCGAGGAGATCATGATGAACGCCCTGGCCGAGTTGCAGCAGTGGTACGCCCGGCAAGACAAGAACCTGTGGGAAGAGGGACAGATCGAGATCAAGACGTTCTCGAATCCCTGTTGGTTCGTAAGCATCCGCTTGACCAATACGACGCTCGCCAATGCCGAGTTCACCGATATCGACGAAGGCATCGCGGAAACCGCGCCCTGGGCGCGCTGCTACATCGAGGAGAACGTATGGAAGGGCGCCGGGGACGACCTTGAACGGCTTGTGGAGTTGTTTCTTTCCTGGAAATCGGCGAACGAGAAACCTGTCGCATGACGGCGCCGGTCGGGGTCGGCGGTCGCGATGGCCAATGTCATCAGATAAGGGCTCTCCAGTCCGACCCGGCCGGACACATGGCGTAACCCGGGCGGGAGCTTTGTCGATTTGCGCGCCGGCCATTCGTCGGTATGAGGAAGGCAGGCCATTGGGCGTCCCTGGAGGGCACGTCCGAAATGTTCGGCCGCTTAGGTCCGCTCTGCCACGAACTTCGTAACGCGCACTCACGACTTCGAATCAATTGGAGAAAACCGAATGACCCCGACCATCACCGCATTCGAAATCTCGCCCGACCGCGGCAAGGGACTGGCGCGCGACATGCGCATTCGCTGGACGCTGGAAGAGGTCGGGCAACCTTACGAGGTCCGCTTCCTTTCCTTCCGCGACATGAAGCAACCCGAGCATCTGGCGCTGCATCCTTTCGGACAGATTCCGACTTACGAGGACGGCGATCTCGCGCTGTTCGAGTCCGGCGCGATCGTGCTCCATCTCGCCGAACGCCACCCGGGCCTGCTGCCGGCCGATGCGAACGCGCGCATGCGCGCCATCGCCTGGATGTTCGCCGCGCTCAACACGGTGGAACCCCCGATCGTCGAGCGCTCCATGGCCTGGCTTTTCGATCGCGAGCAGCCTTGGTACGCGCAGCGTCTGGCGATCCTGGATGAGCGCGTGCGCGGGCGGCTCGGCGAGCTTTCCCGCCGCCTCGGCGATGCCGATTGGCTGGACGGCGATTTCAGCGCGGGCGATCTGCTGATGGTGACGGTACTGCTGCGGCTGCAAAGCTCCGGCATCGTGGACGAATTCCCGAACCTCGCAGCCTTCGTCGCCCGCGCGACCGCGCGGCCCGCCTACCAGCGCGCGTTCGAAGCGCAGTTGGCGGCATTTCAGCAGGCGCAGTCGGCCGGCGGATCATCGCCGGCGGCTTAATTCTTCAGTCCGTGCGCGCGGCATCGCGCCAGTCGCCGATGCCGCTACGGCCTCCTCAGCCGATCGCTGGACAGCTTCGCGATGTCCCAAAACAACGACGCCTTGCCCGCGGCCCGCGCGGCCAGCATGGCGCCGTGTATCGACGCCATGAACACGGAGGCCTCGGCCGATGCGGTGTCGGTCAATCGCATCTTGCCGGCCGACTGGCCCTCCTCCATGGCCGCGGTCATCCAGGCGTGCAGATCGCTGAAATGCCCTCTGACCTCGTCGGCGACTTCCGCCGGAACCGCCGGCAGTTCCGCGGCCAGCATCGCGCAAATGCAAATCGGCGGGCTGGATTGTTCGATGCATTGCGCCCAGAAACGGCTGTAGGCGATGAGGCGTTCCAAAGGATCGGGCATCGCTTGATCGAGCGACTGCAGCCCACGCCGCGTCGCCTCTCGATGGAGGACGACGGTCGCCTTCACCAGATCCGCCTTGGTGGGAAAATGATGGTGAATGCTGGCCTTTCTTACCTCGACCAACTCGGCGATATCCGCATAGCTGAAGCTGTTGTAGCCGCCCGAGGCCAGCAGCTCATTCGTCCGTTGAATGATCTCCAGGGCTTTGGGCGAGTACGGCGCCTGCGGATCGGATCGGGATGGGGACATCAACCGCCTGCCTTGCTTCGAATGGCTTTGTGCTTATACAGCGCGCGCATCTGCAACGCGGTGCCGACGATCAGCGCCAGGAACAACGCGCCCTGCGTACCGAGCAGAAGCGGGTCTTTCAAATCGGTCACCAGCGGTTTGCCCACCGGGAGCCTGCGCAAGGTTTCGCTGACGGTGGGGATCATCAGCAGGAATACGCTGAGGCTGAGCGAGGCGGTCTCAATGTACTTCCACACGCGCGGCGCCGTGCGCCATCGCGCGATGCCGTAGCCCAGAAGAAGCACCGCCAGGGTGACGGTCGCGACGATCGAGCTGATGGGCTGATGCGCGATCGGGTAAACCGTGAGCACCCCCAGCAGCATGAACCAGAAGTAGGCGCGCCCGGCCCGGGTTTCGGGGGCGATCCGACCCTGCTTGACCAGCATGTAGGCGGCGAGCGGTATCGCGGGGAGGCTTCCCAACGTGTGGAGCCAACCGAGAGGGGAGATGGCCATGGAGGGTCGTTTCAGCCTGAGGAGACGCCAGCCTACCTATTGGTAGGTAGACAGTCAAATGCGCGGTCAGGCACCTGGGCGGCACCTGCCGCCGCCTCAGGACGGGCGCGTCGGCTGTTCGGGCTATCGGCTCATCTGAGCAGGCCCGCGGATGGCACCGTCAGGCCCGGCCCGATTCAATTGTCCGGAATCGTTGCGGCCGCGAACGGCGCGAGCACCGCCCAGCCAAGATTGGCGTAAAGGCCGCGGCCGTCTTCTGTCGCGACCAGAAGCTGCGTGCTGGCAAGAGATTTTCTCGCAGCCCCGAGAGCGGCCATCACCGCGATACCCAATCCTTTCCGCCGGTGTTCCTGCGCGGTTTCGATTCGGTCGTAGATGAAGACATCCGCCGCTTCCGCCGCGGATCCGTTTGCGGCCACGGCGCCATCCGGCGCGATGACGCAAGCCCGGGCGACCGGGCCGGCTCGATGAAGCTCCATCCTGTAGCCATCGGGCAACGGTTTGGTATCCAGGGTCGCCGCCGTCGTCATGAAATAGTTCGCGGGTTGAATCTGCCAGCGCGCCGGCAGTGCGCTGCGCAGTTCTTCGTCGGAGCCGCACAGCTTCAAGTAATGCCGTGGCGCCACGACCTCATTCGCGATTTCGCGCAACCCTTCGCATAGCTCCGGGAATACCCAGCGCTTCGTTTCCTTTTCCGAATGCGTATCCACCCGGAAGCCGCCGCGATCGTGGACCGGGGCCGGGGAGCCGCGGGCGATGGAATGCGCGGCCTGCCAGGCGAAAACGAGATTCGGATCGATGTAGGTCATGGCTGATCGTCTGTGGTGCTCAAGATGGGGCGCATTCTCGGGCGACTGCGCGTGCTGCGCCAAGTCGATTGTCGGCCACAACGTCTGCGCGACTTCCAACTAAAGCATCGGCCTGTCTCAAGCGATAAGACCGCGGCGGCTTTGGGCCGATCGACGATATCCCGATCGACAGCCCCATCGTCCCGGCCTTCGCCGGCCGGCATAATTCCGGCATCGGACGGCAATCGATTGCACGGAGGCGGCGGATGATTCTTTGGGGCGCCAGCAAGCAGGTACTGGACTTCGACCTGTCGGAACGCGAGTACTGCCAGCAATGCCGGCAGGACCAGGATTTCGGACTTCGCCTCAAGTACGAACACGGCCACTTCTACCATCTGTTCGGCTGGGTGATGTCGAAGCAGTATCAGCTGGTCTGCCCTGATTGCACGCACGGCTGGGTGGTCAATCCGCGCGCCGCCGAGGCGCTGATCGGCCGCAATCCGATCCCGTTCTATCAACGCCACGGTTGGCTGGTTATGCTGGCTCTCGCCGCGATCATCGGCGTGGCCGCGCTCGCGCATCAACCCGCCGGCTGACGATTTCCACATCGCTCAAGCGGCCGGACTCAGGCATCGGCTCCCTCGGTAACGACCATGACGCAACGACTCTTCGTTTACGGAACACTCGCCCCCGGCAAGCCCAACGCGCATGTGCTCGCGCAGGTGCCGGGCACCTGGGCGCCCGCCTTCGTGCGCGGCACGCTGCATCAGGAAGGCTGGGGCGCGGCCGCCGGCTATCCGGGCATCGTCCTGGATGCGCTGGGCGAGGAAGTCCAGGGGCTGGTTTTCAGCTCGGACGCGCTGCCCGAGCATTGGCCGCGCCTGGATGAGTTCGAGGGCGAGGGCTACGAGCGCGTGCTCACCTCGGCCACGCTGCGCGACGGCGCGGTGGTGGAGGCTTACGTGTACCAACTGAGCGGCCGTTCGCGCGATGGCGGCTAGAAGCCGACTCACTGGCTGATTCGATTCGCCGGTAAGCGGACGATCCAGTGACGTACTGCGATCACTTCGCTGTATCGCCGACGCGTTGCGATTCCTTCCGCCGTCGGCAACCCACGCCCTCGCTACCGCACGCAGTGCGGTGATTCGCCGAGGACGGCTATAAACCCTCAGGCCCGACGACGCATCCGATAGCCGTCCCGTGGAAGCGACCTCGCGGGCGCAGCGGCCGTCATCCTTCGCATCTTCGGCGAGTCCACCTTGGGGAACCTCATGTTGTCCGCAAAGCACCGTGTCACCACGATCATCGCCATCGCGCTGTTTTCGCTGCCCCGCCTCGCCCTCGCCGCGAGCGGCCTGGACGAAGCGAACGAGCAAGCCCGGCGATTGATCCAGCAAACGATGAAGGAGCTGCGCATACCCGGCCTGCAGATCGCCGTGGTCAAGGACGATCGCGTGGTGCTGTCGCAAAGCTACGGTTTGGCCAACGTCGAAAATCACAAGCCGGTCAATCAAGCCACGTTGTTCCCCATCAACTCGGCGACCAAATCGTTTACCGGCGTGGCCATGATGCAGTTGGTCGAAGCCGGACAGGTGGAGCTGGATGCGCCCATCTCCCGCTACCTGGACGACTTGCCGCAGGCCTGGGCAGGTATCCGCGTGCGTCAGCTGCTGGCGCATACCTCGGGGTTGCCCGACATCGTCGATGAAAACGGACTGGTGGGCGGCGGCTCGGAGGCCGATGCATGGAAAGCGGTGAAGCAGCGCCCGATGGAGGCGGCCATCGGCGAGCGGTTCGCCTATAACCAGGCCAACTACGCCTTGTTGGCGCAAATCATCGCCAAGCAGACGAAGATGCCGTACGAGCGTTTTCTCGCCCAGCGCCAGTTCGCCGCGGCGGGCATGCGGTCGTCCACCTTCGGCGACAGCTACGACCTCGTCGCCGATGCGGCCACGATGTACAGCTACTTCCCGCGGAAAACCGATGCGCAAGGCGACGCCGAGCGCTTGTCGCACTGGTTCTACGACATGCCCCGCGGGCTTTGGGCCGGGGGCGGCATCCAGACCACGGCCGATGAAGTGGCCGGTTGGCTGATCGCGTTGTCGAAGGGCAGGCTGATCAGCACGCCCCATGTTCGCGGCATGTGGACGCCGGAAAAACTCAACAGCGGCGCCGACGGCAGTTGGGCCGCTGGATGGCCGGTGCTGCAATCCTCGCCGCATCGGCAGGTGGCCGGCATCGGCGGCGCGCGCGCCGCGTTCGTGGTCTATCCCGACGACGGGCTGGCCATCGTCGTGTTGACCAATCTGGTCGGGGCGAATCCGGAGCGCTTCATTCCCAAGATCGCCGCGCTCTATCAGCCGCTGCAAGGCGAGCGCCCGCACTGAATCCGGCTGCGGCGTCGGAGCCGGTGCGCAGTCGCGCACGGCTCCGGCACCGACTACCGAACTACCGCCCCCTCAGGCACGGCGCCCTAACTCCCGCCTTCTTACACTGTCGGGCCCTATCCGCAGCCATGAGGCGACCCACACCATGTCCCCCACCATCGCCCAAGCCGCCTACATCGCCGCGAAACTGGGCGAAGCGCTGGCGATCCTCGTCGCGGCATGGCTGCTGACCACCCTGTTGCGGCATCTGCTGCGCCGGCTGTCCACGCGCTACGAGCTGGCGCCGGCGTTCGCCATCGGCGTGCGCCGGGTGCTGAGCACGGTGATCTACATCACCGCGCTGTTGCTGTTTCTCAATCGGATGGGGATCTCCGGTTCGGTGGTGTGGACGACCTTGACCGGGTTCGTCGCGGTGGGCGCGGTGGCGTTCTTCGCGGCGTGGAGCGTGTTGTCGAATATTTTCTGCGCGCTGTTGATTCTGACGACGCGGCCGTTCCGGCTGTACGACTACATCGAAGTGCTGGAAGGCGGCGACAAGCCGGGGCTGCGCGGGCGGGTGGTGGATATCAACTTCATCTTCACCACCTTGCAGGAGAGCCATGCCAACGGCGACGACACGGTGCTGCAGGTGCCCAACAGCCAGTTCTTCCAGCGCAGTACGCGGCGGTGGCGGCAGGAGCCGGAGTGGAGCCGGATTGCGCATGCGAAGGCGGCGGAGGGGGCGGATTGGCGGGATGCTGCGGCTCGGTGAGGGAAGCAAGAGCAAATCCCCCCTGCCCCCCTTTTTCAAAGGGGGGAACAGCAAAGGCGGGAACGTGGGGGTGTGGACGGCGGCGGGCGGGTCTAGGCGCACGCAATGCCGGGGCTACTTTTGCGCTACCCGCCCGAAGCCGCTACACCCCGCGATACCGGGTTTGCTAGGCTCCCCACGCGAATCCTTCGCGCGAGCCGCACATCGATGTGCGGACCAGATCCGACAAAGCAGGACGGCATGGCGCACAACCAGTTCGCGTTGCTCACCCAACGGCGGTTCCTGCCGTTCTTCCTGACCCAGGCCTTCGGCGCCTTCAACGACAATGTCTACCGGCAGGCCATCATCGGGCTGCTGTTCTATCTGGGCGTGGACGACGCGCAGCGCACGCTCTACACCAACCTCGCGCCGGCCTTGTTCATCCTGCCGTATTTCCTGTTCTCGGCCACCGCCGGGCAGATCGCGGAGAAGCTGGAAAAGCACAAGCTGATCCGGATCACGACCTCGATGGAGATCGCGATCATGAGCCTGGCCGCGGTCGGGTTCCTGACCCAGAGCATGACGATCCTGCTGATCGCGCTGTTCTGCACCGGCCTGCAATCGACCCTGTTCGGGCCGGTCAAGTATTCGATCCTGCCCTCGGTACTCAAGCCGGAGGAACTCACCGGCGGCAACGGCTTGGTCGAGATGGGAACCTCCATCGCGATCCTCACCGGCATGATCTTCGGCGGCCTGATCTTCACCCTCGCCGGCGCGCACGGGCCGGTGGTCGCGGCCACCGCGATCATCGCGTTGGCGGTCACCGGCAACCTCGTCAGTCGCCTGATTCCGCGCGCCGACGCCGGCGAGCCGGATTTGAAGATCAACTGGAACCCGATCCCCGAGTCGGTGAAGATCATGCGCATGACCCGGCGCCAGCCGGCGGTGCGCAATTCGGTGCTGGGCGTGTCGTGGTTCTGGTTCGTCGGCACGGTGCTGACCTCGCAGCTGCCGGGTTATGCGTTGACCAATCTCGGCGGCGACCCGACCTTGTACATCTTCGCGTTGGCGCTGTTCTCGATCGGCACCGGCGTGGGCTCGATGCTGTGCGAGCGGCTGTCGGCGCGCACGGTCGAAATCGGCCTGGTGCCGCTGGGCGCGTTCGGCATCAGCGCTTTCATGATCGATCTGTATTTCGCCCGCACCGGCGCGGCGACCGCGACCGGCCTGAACGTCTCCGCCTTCGTCCACAGCGCCGGCTCGTGGCGGATCATGATCGACCTGGTCGGCATCGGCATGTTCGCGGGTTTCTTCGTGGTGCCGCTGTTCGCGTTGATCCAGAACCGCTCGCCGAAGAACGAGCTGTCGCGCGTGATCGCCGGCATGAACATCCAGAATGCGGCCTTCATCGTGTTGGCGGCGGTGCTGGGCGTGGTCGTGCAGCGCTTCTTCCACTGGACCATTCCGCAGGTGTTCCTGGCCCTGGCGATCGCCAATGCGATCGTGGCCATCTACATCTTCACCCTCGTGCCCGAATTCCTGATGCGCTTCCTGAGCTGGGTGCTGGTGCGCGCCCTGTACCGGTTGCGCGTGTCGGGCACCGAGCGCATTCCCGACGAGGGCGCGGGGCTGATCGTTTGCAACCACGTCAGCTACATGGACCCGCTGATCCTCAGCGCGAGCATCTCGCGGCCGATGCGCTTCGTGATGTATTACAAGATCTTCAACATTCCGGTGATGAGCTGGATCTTCCGTACCGCCAAGGCGATTCCGATCGCCAGCGCGAAGGAAGATCCCGAAGTCATGCGGCGCGCGTTCGAGGAAATCGAAGCCGCGCTCGCCGACGGCCAGCTGGTCGGCATCTTCCCGGAGGGCGCGCTGACCAAGGACGGCGAGATCGCGCCGTTCAAGACGGGCGTGGAGCGGGTGCTGGCGAAGAACCCGGTGCCGGTGATCCCGATGGCCTTGCGCGGCATGTGGTCCAGCATGTGGAGCAAGCGCGACTCGCGCCTGGCGCGCATGCGCGTGCCGCGGCGGTTCCGCGCCCAGGTCGAGGTGATCGCCGATGCGCCGCGCGACGGCGCCGAGGCCACCGCGCAGTCGCTGGAGGCGCAGGTGCGCGCGTTGCGTGGCGATCAGGCCTGATCGCCGCACGCGCGGCGTGCCGCCGCCGCGGAGCGCTGCTAGGATGCCCGCGAGCGGACGCCGTCGGCGTCCGGCCATCGCCCTGGGAAGGACACCATGAATCAGCCCGTCACCGCCGCCGCCTCGCCGTATCCGAACTACCTGCCGTGGTCGATCACCCTGACCGTGCTGGGCGCGTGTTTCTGCTGCCTGATCGGCGCCGCGCCGGGCATCGTCGCGCTGGTGTTCGGCAATCAGGTCAACAGCAAGTACGCCGCCGGCGACGAAGACGGCGCGCGGCGCGCGTCGGAGACCACGAAGATCTGGTGCTGGGTCGGCACCGGGCTGGTCGCGCTGGGCCTGATCTGGACGATCCTGTCGTTCTTCATCAACGGCATGTCGATGATGTCCGACGAGTTCCTGCAGGAACTGCAGAAGGCGCAGTCGCGCTGAGGCGCGCCGCCCGGCGAACCCATCGATATGGACCGCAGCGCCCGTCAGCGCCATCTCACTCTCGCCGTCACCGCGACCGCGGCCACCGCGGCGGCGGCAGTCGGGGTGTGGGTGCTGCGGCATGTCGATCCCAATGCCGCCGGCAGCCCATTGCCGGGCTGCATGTTCTATCACCTCACCGGTCTGTACTGCCCCGGTTGCGGCATGACCCGCGCGCTGCACGCGCTGGCGCACGGCGATCTGGCGCAGATGATGGCAATGAATCCGCTGCTGGGCCTGTTGATCCCGGCGCTGCCGCTGCTGGTGTTGCAGGGCCTGGGCTATCGCCTGCCGCTGCCGCGGCGCGTGCTGGCGGTCCTGGGCAACGGCAAGGCGTGGCTGGGATTGCTGGCCGCGTTCTGGGTACTGCGCAATCTGCCGTGGCCGCCGTTTTCGTGGCTCGCGCCGGGTTGACGGCGCAGCAGGTTCCGAGCCGCCGCTACGCGGCCCGACGATCTACCCGATGACTTAAAAGCGGTACACCGCGCTGATCAGGTAATAGCGTCCGACCGGATCGTCATCGACGATGCTGTAGCCGCCGAGATTGTAATCGTAGTTGACCGGCCGGCGATCGTTGAGGTTGCTGATGTTCAAACCGATCAGCCATTTGTCGAAGCCGCCGTAGGCCAGATCCAATCCGAGCAGGGTCGCGCTGGGTGTGCGGCAGCGCGCGGGGATGTCGTCGATGACCGGGCAGGCCACGCCCGGCCGCGTCACTATGACTTTGGCATGGCCCATGTAGCGCAGGTTGAGCGTGGCGATCCAGTCGCGATAGGTCCAGCGCACGCTGCCCAGCACGGTGCGGTTGGGCGTGCCGAAACCGGCGTAATCCAGTTCTTGTTCGGCCGGATGCGGACGGCGCAGCAGGCGATCCATGTAGTGGCCGTTGAGACGAAACGCAAAATTGCCCCAGTCCTGGGTCTGGCGGCGGTATTCGGTATCGATTTCCCAACCGCGCACTTCGGTGCTGCCGATGTTGTCCAGATAGGTTTCGACGGCGGTCAGATTGCCTTCTTCGTCGCGCACCAAGGCCTCGGGAAACAGGTCCGGGCGGCCGGTGGCGTTGATCGCGAGAATTTCATTCCTGCGGCGGATGCGGTAACGGTTGAGCGTGGCGGTGAAGCTTTCGCTCGGCGTCCAGATCAGGCCCAGGCTGCGGCTGGTGGAGGTTTCCGGGCGCAGATCGGGATTGATGGTGGCGCGTTGTTCGACCACGCACGCGATCTCGTAGTCGTACAGGCATGGACGGGTGCTGGCGTCGGCCCTTACCGCGGCCAGCGTATCGACCAACAAGGGCCGACGCAGCTCGGCCAGGGTCGGCGCACGGTAGCCTTCGCCAAAGGAGCCGCGCAGGATCAGCGACTTCCACGGCTGCCAGCGCACACCGAACATCGGCGAGACCTGATTGCCGTAACCGCTGTTGCGATCGACGCGCCAGGCGACGTCGGCCCACAGCTTGTCGTGCAGCGGCACGTTGACCTCGGCATAAACCGCGGAGGTGTTGCGGCTGGCGTTGCGGTCGTCGAGTTGTTGCGCCAACGCGATGTC
This sequence comes from Lysobacter sp. TAB13, assembly GCF_052113885.1. Lineage (NCBI taxonomy): Bacteria > Pseudomonadati > Pseudomonadota > Gammaproteobacteria > Lysobacterales > Lysobacteraceae > Lysobacter > Lysobacter sp. TAB13. The sequence continues at coordinate 161,399 of NZ_JBFRDR010000012.1, forward strand.
GCCCTGCTTGAACGAGTTATCGGGCCGGTTGCGCAGATGCTCGTGGCGCGCTTCGAAGCCGGCGGCGATCTGCACGTCGCCGGCCGGCAACGCGAACAACGGCCCCTCGATGCTGCCGGATAACGTATCGAGCACCACTTCGCCACCCAGCGTCGTCTGCGGCGACAGATCGGCGAGCACTTCCGGCGAGTTCTCGTCGGCTTTGTTGAAGTGATAGCTTTTGGTGGTGATCGCGGTTTCCGCCGCAGGCAGATTGATCAGTCCGTCGATGCGGTTGACTACTTTGTTGCTGCGCCGCGAGAAGCTCACGTCCCATTCCCACTTGCCGCGGTAGCCCTTGATGCCGGCGGTGTAGTCGCGCGTGCTGGTCACCGTGCGGTTGCGCACCGGACCGACATCGGAAAACCAATAGTTCAAATCCAGATTCGGATTGGGTTTATACGCATCTGGATGATCATTCGGCAGGCTGACCCCTGCGAAGAACGGGGCGTTCTGCATTTCCAGACCCACCCGGGTCGCGCGCACGTCGGCGTAGAGCTCGGTGTCCTCGCCGATGGGCTGGCGCCAATACGCATACAGCGCATTGCTGGTGATGCCCGGTTGCAGGCTGACGTATTGCGGAACATCCAGACTGCAACGATCCTTGACCTTATCCCCCGGCGGGCCATCGAGCGAATCGCAGCCTTCGATGGGAGCCACTACTTCGTAGGGATCGCGATAACCGAAACCCGAGCGGAAGCGACGATCTGCCAGGCCATTGCTGCTCTGATCGAGCGTGCTCCACTCGCGCTGGCTGCCGATCAGCGGATTGCGGGTGAAGTGGTCGATGCTGACGAATATGCTGCCGCCGCCGGGCGTTTGCTCGCCGAAGCTGGCGTACTCGCGCTGCTGCTCGGCGTCGCCGCGCTGGGACACGCCGTAGCTGCCGCCGACTTCGGCGCCGCGGTAATCCTTCTTGAGGATGATGTTGACCACGCCGGCCATGGCGTCGGCGCCGTAGATGGCCGAGGCGCCGCCGTGCGCGATCTCGATGTGATCGACCATGCTCAGCGGAATGCCGTTGAGATCGGTCAGCGCGCCCATGTCGGTGGACACCAGGCCGTAGTTGGCCATGCGCCGGCCGTCGACCAGGAACAAGGTCGCGCGCGGCCCTAGCGAATACAGGCTGGCCGAGGCTGCCGCCGCCGACGGCACCTGGCTGGCGCCGCCTTCGGTTGCGACATTGCGCGGGTGGTGGCCGGTCATGCCCGGGGTCAGCCGCAGCAGATCGAACAGGGTCTGGTGGCCGCTGGCGCGGATCTGTTCGTTGGTGATCAGGGTCAGCGGCAGCGAGCTTTCGAACGCGGCACGTCCGATACGTGTTCCTGTCACATGGACTGTGTCTAATTCCGTCGTAGTCGGTGCCTTGGGCAATGCCTGGGGCTTCTGAACGAACGGCTGCGGCACCGGCTTGGGCCGCGGACGCGGCGCCGGCTGCAGCAAGTAGACATTGGCTTTTACGGCCACTGCGGTGAGGCCGGTGCCGTCCAGCAACTGGGCCAGGCCCTCGCGGATGCCGGGCCGGCCCTTCAGGCCCGCGCTGCGCCGCCGCGCCACCAGGGCCGGGGCGTAGATCAGCTGCAAACGGTTACGGGACGCGAACGCGTTCAGCGCGTCGTCCAACGCGCCGGGAGGGATGTTGTAGCCATCGGCTGGAATATCGCCTTGGGGGGGCTGCAAAGCCCCGGCAACAGGCGAGAACGTCAGCGCGACGGAAACGATGAACGCATACGCAATCTTGGCCATCCACCAACCGCATCGATCGGGCTACAGCTGAACCGGTACGCCCCCTGTCTGTAGGCGCAGTCCAACCATAGCATCGCTACGGCGCACAGGGGACTCAACCGGACTTGCGATGCAATACGATTTCGTCGTCGGCGCGCTGTTCGGACTGCAACGACCAGCCCTGCTCCAGGGCCTCCAGCAACGCGGCCTGGTCGCCGATGTGGAACACGCCGCTGACGGTGATCTTGCCCAGGGCCGGATCGGCCAGGCGCAGCTTGGTCGCCGAGTAGCGGTTCATCTCGATGAGCAACGCGTCCAGGCGCCGGTTCTTGAACACCAGATCGCCGGTCGGCCAGGCCTGCGCGGCGCTGAGGTCCAGCGGTTCGGGCGGGCTCATGCGGCCGCTGTGGTCGTAGCTGAGCTGCTGACCGGGCTTGAGCGTGCTGTCGGCCTGGGCGACGCCGTTGGAGACGATCACCTCGCCTTCCAGCAAACCGACGTTGACCGTGCTGTCGGTCTTGATGACCTGGAAGGTGGTGCCGATGTCGCGGATCAGGCCGTTGCCGGCCTTGACCGAGAACGGACGCGCGGCGTCGGCGGCGACCTGGAACTGCACGCGGCCGCGATCGACCTCGACCTCGCGGCGCTCGTCGCTGAAGCGCGCGAGGATGACCGAGTCGGTGTCGAGCATCACCTGGGTGCCGTCGGCCAGACGCAGCGAACGCTGCTCGCCGACCGCGGTGAGGAAGCGATCCTCGCTGGCCGGCGCCGGCGTGCGCAACCAGTTGACGCCGACCGCGGTCGCGACCAATAAGGAAGCGGCCATCGCCGCCGGCATCCACCAGCGCGAGCGCGCGCTTTCGCGGCCGGTCGCGCGCCAGGCGATGCGCGCGGCGGCCTGCAGCATTTCGTCGCTGGCCAGTTGCGCCGCGGCCTGGTGCGCGCGCTCGGCGGCGACGTAGGCGGTGACGTGCTCGGGCGCGGCGTCGAGCCAGCGGTCGAACTCGGCGCGATCTTGCGCGGTGCATTCGGGCGAATCCAGCCGCGCCACCCACGCTTCCGCGCGGCCGTCTGCGGGATCGGCTGTCGGGGTCGTCGTCGATGTGGGCAGTGTAGTAGTCATTGTTCTTGCAAGCTCTCGTAGCCGCTTTCCTTCATGCGCACGCGCAACAACGCGAGCGCCCGGCCTATATTCTTCTCCACCGCCTTTACAGAAATACCGCAGTGTCGTGCGATCTGCGTGTAACTCATTCCGTTGACGCGGTTGAGCAGGTAAATCTGCCGGCTGCGCATCGGCAATTGCATGATCGCCGCGCGCACCAGCGCCAGTTCCTGCTCGGTCGCCACGCGCTGATCGTGGCTGGGTTCTTGCGAGGGCAGCGCGTGGTAATCCTCATCCAGACTCACGTGCTCGGGCGCATGCCGGGTTTTCTGCCGCCGGCCGCGATCGTTGAGCGCGTTGATCGCGATGCGGTACATCAGGATCTTCAACGCGTCGGCCGGCTGGTCGCGATAACGCAGCATGCGCATCATCGTTTCCTGCGCGATGTCCTGCGCGTCCTCGTGCGAGGCGGCGGACTTGCGCAAAAACGCGATCAGCGGCTCGCGGTGATCGCGCAGGAAGCCGACGAAATGATCGTCTTCCTGCCGCGTCGTCGCGGGCTGATTCGCCGCCGATGAATCCTGGCCCACGTCCACCTTCACCCATGCCCTGGTTACCTGCTTCGATACTAGCCCAGCCGCAACGGGCGGGTGAACGAAGCTCAGGTCGTCTTGCGCAGTAACGCCGGGCGCAAAACCCGTGGAGCCGGGATCGGTCTGACTCAGACCGACCAGAAGCTGGGACGTGAAGCGATTCACCAATCCGAATCCTCCGCTAGCGTGATGAAGCGCGCATCCGATGAGTGATGTTTACTCCGCACACGAGGCCCGGTCTTGATCGCCGGGCTCTCGTGCGCGGGGTAAAGCGTCGCCTCATCGCCGCCGCGCCGTCTGGCTGCTGCCGCGATCGCGCTGACCAACGCGCGAATCAGGTTCCGTGAAAGCCGCCGCGCAAGAGTGTGTCCAGCCCCCTCGGCAGGACCGTCGTCCGGCGCCGGGGTGGCCGGCGGCGAACGACAATGCGGCACGCGGTTTACGCGGAACCTGTACGTCTAAACGCAGTGCAGACGAGCCCCCCTACCCCGACCGTGCGCTTGCGTTCGGTTTCCGCTCAGGCGGTCGCATTCCGGGGATGCGCGGTATCTCAGCGGCGCGGGGCCGCCGCGCGGGGGTTCAGGCGACGAAGCCGGCGATCACGAACAAGGCCAGCACCGCCAGCCAGACCAGCAGGCTGCGCCAGACCAGGCTCATCGCGTCGCGCAGTTCGGGCACTTCGCCGGTAGTCATCAGCGCCACGCCCTGCGCGGGGGCGGCGACGCCGGATTCGTCCACATAGTCGGCCGCTTCCTCGGCCAGCTCGCATTTGACGCTGGCGCGGGCGACCGCGCCGAGGAAGCGGTTGTCCAGGCTGAAACGCGCGCCGCCGGCTTCGCGCCAGGCGCCGAGCACGGTGTCGAAATTGCCGACCAGGGCCAGCGCCAGGGTCAGCAGCTGCGCCACCGGCCAGTCCAGCAGCGCCAGCAAGGTGCGCGCGCCGCCCAGGGTGTCGCCGGACAATTGCTTGGAGGCCTCGCCCTCGGCGGCCAGCGCAACCAGCCGATAGCCCAACGCGCCGACCGGGCCGAGCAGCAGAAACCAGAACAGCACGCCGAACCAGCGCCGCAGCGCGCTGCGAAACACCGCCTCGACCAGCGAGCCGCCGTCGAGCAAGGGCGTGGCGCCCTCCGGCCAGAGGCGGGTGGCGGCTTCGCGGCGCGAGACGCCGTCGCGTGCCGAGGCCAGCGCTTCCACGTCCAGGTCCAGATCGCGCGGGCCCCAGGCGTAGAACAGGATGAAGATGCCGAACACCAGGCCGCCGAGCCCGATCAGGGGTTCATCGAGCGCCAGTTGGAACAGGCCGACCGCCAGCAGCGGCGGCACCAGCGCGATCAGCAGGCCCCAGCGTCCGCGCCAGAAGCTGCCTTCGGGAAAGCGGCTGTCGATCCAGCGCAGCCAGTCGCCGTACCAGCCGTAATGACGCACCGACGCGGCCAGGGACTGCGCGAGATGGCCGAGCACGAGTGCGACGACGGCGGCGATCAGCGTGACGGACATCGGGGCGACGCTCCTGGCGAGGCGAAGAAAAGCATGAACTGGCCGGATTCTAGCGCGACCGCGTGCAGGCGCGGTCGCGAGCCTTCGAGGTCTTTTGTAGGAGGGGCTTTAGCCCCGATGCTTTTCGATCCGATCGCTTCGATGGTTCGCGGCTGCCGATCGAAAGGCATCGGGGCTAAAGCCCCTTCCACAAAAGACTCCGAGCCTGCGCGGGAGCGATTCGATACTCAGCAGAATGGAACGCTCGCAGCCGACGCAACCCCGCACGCCCATGCGTGATTCAACGCCCCGCGCGCGCCTGCGCGGCCACGCGCCAGTGTTCGATCAGCCAGCGCGAGATGGAAATGCTCGGCGACAGCAGCGGGCCGTCGTCGTCGCCCGGCTCGGCCGTGGCGGCGCGTTCGCCGCGCGCGGAAGCGGCATCGATTTCGTCCAGGGTGAACCAGCGCGCTTCTTCGAGCTCATCGCCGGTCTTGGGTTCGTCGGGCTCGGCTTCGGCGGCGAAGCCCAGCATCAACGCGCTCGGGAACGGCCACGGCTGCGAGCCCAGATAACGGCAACTGCGCACGCGCACGCCGGTTTCCTCCAGCACTTCGCGCGCGACCGTCTGCTCCAGCGATTCGCCGGGTTCGACGAAACCGGCGATCACCGAATAACGCCGCGCCGGCCAACCGGTCTGGCGGCCGAGCAGCAGGCGTTCGCCGTCGCTGACCGCGACGATCACCGCCGGGTCCGTGCGCGGGTAATGTTCAGTGCCGCACTGCCCGCAACGCCCCTGCCAACCGGCGCGCGCGGAGGCGACTTCGCCGCCGCACACGCCGCAATGGCGATGGCGGCTGCGCCAATGCTGCAGCGCGCGCGCCTGGGCGAACACGCTGGCCTGCAGCAAAGGCCAGTGCCCGGCCGCGCTGCGCAGATCGACCCGGCGCGGCGCATCGAAGGCGACCAGATCGGCGTCGATGGAGAACCAGGCCTGCCCGTCCGCGGCCAGGCCGAGAAACGCCGCCGCGCCCACGCCGCCGGGACCGTCGCTGAGTTCGTGGCCGAGCGGCGCGCGCAGGCTGCCGTCGTCGTCGGCCAGCGCGTTGCCGGAATTGTCGAGCACGATCACCCGCGCCCGCGGCCACAGCTCGGACAAGGCTTCGGGTTGATCGCGAAGATGGTCGGCGCGATCCAGCGCCGCCTGCCACGCGGCATCGCCCTCGACGAAGGCGAACGGCCGGCCGGTCGCGGAAGCGGCTTGCGCGGTAGTCACACGCCGAACGAGGAGCCGCAGCCGCAGGTGGTCTTCGCGTTCGGATTGCGGATCACGAACTGCGAGCCGTGCAGGCTTTCGGTGTAATCGACTTCCGAGCCCATCAGGTATTGCAGGCTCAGCGGATCGACCAGCAGGGTCACGCCGTCGGTCTGCACGGCCAGATCGTCCTCGCCCTGCTGCTCGTCGAATTCGAAACCGTACTGGAAGCCCGAACAGCCGCCGCCCTGGATGTAGACGCGCAGCTTGAGCGCATCGTTGCCTTCCTCGGCGATCAGCTCGCGCACCTTGCTGGCGGCCGACGAGGTGAATTGCAACGGCCGATCCAGGGACTGGTAGCCCGGCGCGGCATTGAGCGTGGTGATTTCCATATTGAAAGGATAAGGCCGCCGCGCCCGCATTCAAGCGCGCCAGGCGAACACTGCGATTGGCTGGTGCGGTCCGATGGCGCGTCTGGGCGTCCGATCGGAGCGATATCGCCGGCCGCGGCGCCCGGATCGGGCCTGTCTTGCGGCCTCAGCCGCCCGGATTGGCCGCGGGCGCCGGGGCGAGGGTGTCGCGGGTCGCCTCGGCCCAGCTGAAGGATTGTTCGACCGCCGCGCCCGATTGCGGGGTCAACCGCACCGTCACCCGGACCGGAGTAAGGCCGGCGGGGACGAATACGTCGCCCTCGACCTGTTCGAAGTACTTGAACGAATACGCCGCGCCCGGCGCATCGGGCTGCTGGCGCAGGTCGGCCCAGGCGAGCTTTTCGAGCTTGCCGGCGCGGGTGCCTTCCAGCGCCAGGGTCAGGCGCCCGGCGCTGACCGCGCCGCGGTTGAGGTTCTGGGTCAGGGTGGTGGTGAAGTGCCAGGCCGAGGGCGCGCCGTCCTGCGACTGCATCTTCAGGGTGTGCACGGTGAGGCCGCGGCGCTGGCCGGTGGCGCCGACCAGCCGCTCGTAGAAGGCCACGTCGGCGCGCAGGCCGGCGATTTCCTCATCGCGCTCGGCCAGGGCGCTTTGCAGATCGCGATTGGCCTGGCGGCTGATGGCGTCGGAACGGCCCAGGGTGGCCACGCGCTGCCGCAGTTGCTCCAGGTCGGCCTGCATCTGCCGCGGGCTCAGGCTGGACGCCTCCGGACCGGGCGGCGGCGGCGCGTCCTGGGTTTCGCTGAGCGAGCGCCACAGCCCCCAGGCGCCGAAGCCCAGGGCGGCCGCCAACAGCACGGCGGCGGGAATGCGCCAGCGATGGTGACCCGCATCGCCCGCGCCGGACGGCGGCGGGCCGGACGACGGCGGAACCGTCGCCCCGGCGGGAGCGCTGTCGTGGCCGAGGGCCGGATCGGCCGCGGCAGTCGCCGGCCGCTGCGTCGCGGGACGGTCGGCCGGGGTTCCGGGAGACGGCGCGGACTGTGAGGTTTCGTCGCTCATCCGCACCGTCTGGGGGCTGGGGCGGCAGCCCTCAATCCATGCGGGCGTCCGCGGTAATCAGCGCTTCAGGCGCCGGCAGCGCGGCCGCCGGCGATTCGGCGTGGATCAGGCGTCCGGTGAGCATCGACCCGGCCGTCATCTCGACCACCTTGTAGTGCACATTACCTTGAACGCGCGCCTTGGCGGCGAGTTCGATCCGCTCGCTGGCATACACGTCGCCGTCGAGCTGGCCGTTGATGATTACCACCGGGGCGCGCACCTCGCCCTCGATGACGCCGTTCTCGGCCAGGGTCAGGCTGGCCGGCTGCCCGTCCAGGGCCACCAGCTTGCCGATCACGCGGCCTTCGATATACAGCCCGCCGCTGAAATGCAGGTCGCCGCGAATCACCACCTGCGGGCCGATCATGGTGTCGACCTGGCCTTCGCGCAGTTGGGTCGGTTTACTGTTGGTCTTGAACATCGCTTAAGTTTCCCCGGTTACGGTGACGCCGCTCTTCCAGGCGAAATGCTGCTCGATCGCGGCGTTTTCCCCGTGCAGCGAGATGCGCACGCGTTGCGGGGTGAAGCCGGCCGGCAGCATCACGCTGCCGTCGAGTTGCTGGAAGTAGCGGAAGGAATAGTCCTGGGCGGGCGCCTTGGACTTCTGGTGCAGTTCGTCCCAGCCGATCGCGGCCAGCTTGCCGCCGCGAACCCCTTCGACCTGGAACTGCAGCCCCCCGCTGCTGACCGCTCCGCGGTTGAGATTCTGAGTCAGGACGATCTGGTAACGCCAGGTGCCGCCGGTCTCGGGCTTGAACTCCACCGAGTGCACGTTCAGACCCTTGGCCGGCGCGGTCGCGCCGACCAGGCGTTCGTAGAAAGCCACGTCGGCGCGCAGATCGGAGATTTCCTCCTCGCGCTGGGCCAGCGAGTTCTGCACCTGCTTGTTGGCCGCCCGGCTGATCTGGTCGGAGCGCTGCAGGTTGGCTTCGCGTTGTTCCAGTTGTTCCAGCGCCTTGGAGCGGACCCGCAGCTCGCGCTTGGTCTGGTCGAGCTCGGCGCTGAGCTTGGGCAGCTTGGGCGCGGCCAGCGACTGCGACCACAGCCAGGCCGCGACCAGCGACAGCGCCCACGCCACGCCGACGGCGGACCAGATATAAGGGCGCTTGTCCGGCTGCTGCTGGACGATGACGAAACGCGGCGGCGGGGTCTTGCTCATGCGGACGGGATCATGCGGACAACGACGGCTCACACCGCCGGCTTTACCTATACTCAACCCTAAATCTTAACGGGAACGCCACGATGTCCGATGCGCACCTGTTCGCAGTTGGCGTAGTTCTGGCCTGGCTGTCGGGGGTCCGGGTCTATCTGACCGTCTTCGGGGTCGGCATCGCCGGCGCCCTGGGCTGGCTGGAGTTGCCGCAGGCGCTGCAGGCGACCCAGTCGCCGTGGGTGCTGGGCGTGTGCGGCCTGCTGACCGTGGGCGAGTTCTTCGCCGACAAGATTCCCGGCGTGGACTCGGGCTGGGACTTGCTGCACACCCTGCTGCGCGTGCCGGTCGGCGCGTTTCTGGCGGCCGCGACCATGTCGCCCGACGGCCACCTGGGCGCCGGCGCCCTGGCCGCCGGCGCGGGCGTGGCGCTGACCAGCCACGTGCTGAAGTCCGGCACCCGCGCTCTGCTCAACACTTCGCCGGAACCGGTCAGCAACTGGACCGCGTCGGTGGCCGAGGACACCGCGGTGGTCGGCGGGCTGGCGCTGGTGTTCGCCTATCCCTGGGTCACGCTGGGCATCGTGGTGCTGATCAGCGTGCTGGTCGCGGCGGCGCTGTGGTGGATCTGGCGCAAGCTGTTCCGGCGCAAGCCCAAGGCCGGGGTCGCGGCGTCGGGGTGAGAACCTTTTTTGGGTCTGCTGCGATCTGAGCCGAGAGCATCGGGGCTCAAGCCCCTCCCACAAGAGCCAGCATCGCATCGAAATCTTTTGTAGGAGGGGCTTCAGCCCCGATGCCTTTCGGCCAGCGACATCGAATCTTCCAGCCAATCCAAAAACAAAAAGCCGCCGGCTCAGCGCCGACGGCTTTTTGTTTGATGACAGCACGAAACTCTCGATGACCCGAGTACGGCGTTGGCTTGCTGGCTTCGGTGTGAACGTCGCTGGCTGGCTGAACCGCGGAACCGCGAGGAAGCGGCGAACATCGCGCTCGCCGGCTTCTCAATGCTTCGAACTCATTCCTCGATCTTGGTCAGCAGATAGTTCTGCTCGCCCAGGCGCTCGATCAGCGCGAGCTGGGTTTCGATCCAGTCGACGTGCTCTTCTTCCGAATCCAGGATGTCCGCGAACAGCTTGCGGCTGACGTAGTCGCTGACGGCCTCGCAGTACTTGATCGCTTCGCGCAGCAGCGGAATCGCTTCGAGTTCCAGCGCCAGATCGCAGGCCAGCAGCTCGCGCGGATTCTCACCGATGCGCAGCTTGCCCAGGGCCTGGAAGTTCGGCAGACCGTCGAGGAACAAGATGCGGTCCGACAACTTGTCGGCGTGCTTCATCTCGTCGATCGACTCGTGGTACTCGTGCTCGGCCAGTTCCTTCAGCCCCCAGTTCTTCAGCATCTTGGCGTGCAGGAAGTACTGGTTGATCGCGGTCAGCTCATTGAAGAGCGCCTTGTTGAGGAATTCGATGACCTTGGGGTCGCCTTTCATGGCCGGGCTCCGACGTTGCAATGGCCGGCACTGTAGTCCTTTCGAAAAAGCCATGACGAAACGCGAATCGTGCGCAAAGGGAGTCGAGAATCAGTGTCGTCGGCGCATGTCCGGGTTATGCGACCAACGGCAGCGTTCGCAGGCGCACATGCGAAAACCGCCCTGAAGCGGGCGGTCGGAAGGCACTTCTTAAGTAGTGAAGCGGCCGGATGGGTCGCGGCCGCTCAGGCGGCTTGCTGCATGACCGTCAGCGGAAGTTCGCGCACGTTGCGCGCCTGCTCCAGCAGCGAGCTGGCAAGCTCCAGGCAACTGCCGCAATTGGCGCCGACGCCGGTACGCATGGTCAGCTCCGGCACGCTGCGGCAACCGGCCTCGGCGGCCTGGCGGATATCGCGGTCGGTGACTCCATTGCAGATGCACACGTACACGGGCGGGGTCTTCGGCATGCAGCCGGCTGGCTGCGCGACTATTCCGCCACGGATGCGAATGATTGTCAATTAACGCCAACCCAACCCGTGCCGGCGTTCAAGGGAACTCCGCCCGGGAGGGCCGGCGGCCGGCCTCAGCCGCTGGATTCGGAGCCGCCGCCGCGCACCGGATTGCCCGGCCCGCAAGGCCGCGCCCGCGGCCGCTGGTGGGCCCGGCCGGCGAACTGGCCGTCGCAGGCCCGCGCATTGGGATCGGGCGCCGGCACCGCCTGGGGGCCGGCGACATGGCGGGCGAACGGGGCCAGATGGCGCAGCGCGCTGGCGTACACGCCGCGCTTGAAGATGACGACGTGCTCGACCGGGTACCAGAAATCGACCCAGCGCCAGTTATCGAATTCAGGTTTGTCGGTCAGGTCCAGGCACAGATCGGATTCCTGCCCGGTCAACCGCAGCAGGAACCACACCTGTTTCTGGCCGATGCATACGAGGCGGTCGTTGCGCCGCACCGCCCGGCGCGGCAGGCGGTAACGCAGCCAGCCGGGAGTCGCGCCCAAGACTTCGACATGCTGCGGCAGCAGGCCGGTTTCTTCGCGCAGCTCGCGATACATCGCCTCGAGTGGCGTCTCGTCGGTGTTCATCCCGCCTTGCGGGAACTGCCAGCCGTCGCGATGCACACGACGCGCCCAGAACAGGCGGCCGTCCGGGTGCATCAGCACGATGCCGACATTAGGCCTATAGCCGTCCGGATCGATCACGATGCGGACTCCAAATTCACTGTGTCCGACTCTGCCACGGGGTGAGGCAGACGACAAGTCGGGCAAAGCGCGCCGGAAGGATTGACAACCCGGCCCCGGACATGAAGAATTCGCGGTTCCCCGTGGCTATGTAGCTCAGCCGGTTAGAGCACAGCACTCATAATGCTGGGGTCGGTGGTTCGAGTCCACCCATAGCCACCATAAGACAACGCGCCGCAACACCCGGGCCCGCCAGCGCAGCGGGCTTTTTCGTATGCGGCCCGCGGAGCACACTGGCGCAGCGAACGGCCGGAACGAATCCGGACGCGCGCGCCACACGCATCGCCCGATCACCCACGCGCCGACCGCTTTCCGGCCAGCGCCCGCACCGCTCCACCGGTTGCCTCCATGACTGCCATCGACATCTTCAAGGTCTTCACTCTCGAAGCCGCCCACCGCCTGCCGAACGTGCCCGAGGGGCATAAGTGCGCGCGCCTGCACGGCCATTCGTTCCGGATCGAAGTGCACCTGCACGGCGAACTGGGCGAGCACAGCGGCTGGGTGATGGACTATGCCGACGTCAAAAAGGCCTTCCAGCCGATCTACGACCGGCTCGATCACCATTACTTGAACGACATCGAGGGTCTGGAAAATCCGACCAGCGAACGGCTCGCGGTGTGGGTGTGGGATCAGCTCAAGCCGGTCCTGCCGCTGCTGAGCGAAATCGTCGTGCACGAAACCTGCACCGCCGGCTGCCGTTACCGCGGCTGATCCGGACCGGCGCGCGGGCCTGAGCCTCGCGTCCATGCCAATACGCTTCCCGCACGCCGCGCCCTTGCGCGGCGTGCGTGTTTTCGGCGCGCGGATTTCAGCGATCGCGGCCACAACGCCCGACAACGGGCTGCCGCCACCGCGCCGGCCGCCGGGCCGCCGTCATCCGCCCGCCCCGCCTTTGACACACGCCGCCGCCAAGCTCCTCGGACCGCCCGCGAGCGGCAAATTCGCGCGCACTCCGGCGCCCCTCGGGCGCTTTGCCGCAGCAGGCCACTGAGCCGCAACTTGCTGAATAGGCAGGATTTCTGAACGGCTTACGACCGCTCGTCGGCTCCATGTTGCATCGCAACAAATCCAGGCATATGCTGCACCGCACAATCCAGTCGTTCTTCGTCTGGACCTTCCCCTCAGGAGCTCAGCCATGTACCAGCAATTCAACGAACAGTTCGCCGCCGCTACGCGCCAGTTCGCGGACACGGCCGCTCAGGTCAACCGCCTGGCCCTCGACAACGCCGAGGCCGTGTTCGGTCTGCAGATCGCCGCGATCGAAGAGCGCGTCAACGCGACCTTCGCCTTCTTCGGTGAAGCCGCCGAAGCGCGCGATGCCGAAGCCTTCAAGACCCTGTGGCCGAAGGGCGTGCAGATCGCTCGCGAAAACGTCGAGCGCGCTGTCAGCACCGGTCAGGAAGCTTTCGGCCGCACGCTGAAGGCCAACGAAGCCATCGCCGAACTCGCCAAGTCGCAGATCGAAACCGCCGCCAAGGCCACCCAGGCCAACGTCGAGAAGGCCGCTAAGGCCGCGACCAAGGCGACCGCCGCTCCGGCGAAGTAATCGCAACGTCTCTCTCTCCGGCGGGTAACGCGGATACACGAAACCCGGCAGCGCAGGCTGCCGGGTTTTTTGTTGTCCGCGCCGCCGCGGCGATGGCCGTGAATTACACCTGCGGCCGCAGCGATTCCGCCAGCCGCGCCGGATCGGGACGCTGCGAATAAGGCACGCGGCCCCAGCACGGCACCGGCATGCGCCGGCGCAGGATTTCGAAGTTCTCGTCCATGCGCGCCATCTGCGGATCGATGTCGTTGGCGATCCAGCCGATGAAACGCGCGCCGTCGGCGGCGATCGCGCGCGCGCTCAGGCGGGCGTGGTTGATCGCGCCCAGGCGCAATCCGACCACCAACACCACCGGCAGATCCAGCGCGCGCACCAGATCGATCTGGTCGAGCCGGGCATCGATCGGCGCGGCCCAACCGCCGACGCCTTCCACCACCATCACGTCGGCTTGCGCCCGCAGGCGCGCGTATGCGGCGAGGATCGGCTCCAGGCCGATCTCGATGCCGGCTTCGGCCGCGGCGATCTCCGGCGCCAGCGCCAGCGGCAGCGCGTACGGGTTGACGTCCTCGTAGCGCGGCGTGGGATCGCTGGCGGCCTGCAACAGCAGCGCGTCTTCGTTGCGCCAGCCTTGCGCGCCCGGCTCGCAGCCGCTCGCCACCGGCTTCATGCCGATCGCGCGCGCGCCGAGCGCGCGGATCGCATGCAGCAATGAGGCGCTGACGACGGATTTGCCCACGCCGGTGTCGGTGCCGGTGACGAACAGGCCGGGGAGATAAGCTCGCGGAGGCATCGGGATTCGGGTCCGAAAAGTCGCTGGAGGACGATATGACGGCGGATTGCCGCGCGGAACAGTCTGGCGCTTGTGACTGACCTCGCGCTTTTCCGGCACTGCCGGCTGGCCATGGTAGTCGTGGCGAGCACCACTGCTACACTCCGAAGATGTATACAGCCTCAGCACTTTCGGGCGGAAAGCCCGAGCAGTACGCGCAATTGGTCGAGCAGGCGCGTGCGCTGCTCGACGGTGAGCGCGACCGCGTCGCCAACGCCGCCAACCTGTCGGCCCTGGTCAACCAGTCTCTGCCGCAGCTCAACTGGGTCGGTTTCTATTTCTACGACGGCCGCGAACTGGTGGTCGGCCCGTTCCAGGGCCTGCCCGCCTGCGTGCGCATTCCGCTCGACAAGGGCGTGTGCGGCGCGGCCGCGTCCAGCCGCCAGACCCAGCGCGTCGCCGACGTGCACGACTTCCCCGGCCACATCGCCTGCGACGCGGCCTCGCGTTCGGAAGTGGTGGTGCCGTTGCTGCGGGGCGAGGAGCTGATCGGTGTGTTCGATCTGGACAGCCCGGTGCCGGAACGCTTCGACGCCGACGATCAGGCCGGGCTGGAAGCGCTGGCGCGGGTCTACCTGGAGTCGCTGGCATGACCGCCGCCCCCAAGATGCGCAACATCGGCCCCAAGAGCGCGGCCTGGCTGCGTCAGGTCGGGCTGCGCACGCACGAGGACATCGCCGCCATCGGCACCGTCGAAGCCTTCATGCGGGTCAAGCGCGCCGGCTTCAAACCGACCTTGAACCTGCTGTACGCCATCGAAGGCGCGCTGCTGGACTGCCACTGGCAGGAGATCAGCGAAGAACGCCGCCAGGAGCTGATCCTGGCCGCTGAAGCTGCGACCGCGCTGCTGCCGGCGCCGCGCAACAAGCCGGCGGCCGCGCCGGTGCATACGACGATGCATGCGCAGGAAGAGCGGTTCGATGAGCCGACCGCGTTCGGCGGTGGTCGCGATGACGACGACAACGATCGAGACGACGGCAACGACCGCGACGGTCCGTCGGACGACGACGGGCATGATTCGCACGACGCGGACGATCGCAACGACTGATCCGGGTCGGTCGCGGGTTCGCGGCGCGGCAGGTTGGGCCGCGCGCCCTCATCCGCCCCTTCGGGGCACCTTCTCCCGCAAGCGGTAGAAGGGCTCTGCATTCGACTGAGCAATTCGCCGTTAACGCCCCTCGCCCGCTTGCGGCAGAGGGGCCGGGGTGAGGGCAGCCCCGCCACTCAGGCGCCCCGCCCCTACATCGCGTACACTGCGCCCCGCTTCGAGGTGACCCCACGGCTGCTGCCGCCGGGGTTGAAACGGGAAGCCGGTGACGCGCTCAGGTCCGGTCGGACGATCCGACCCGCCCCGCCCATTCCGGCACTGCCCCCGCAACGGTAAGCAAGTCAGGTCGCGGCCACCGCCACTGTGCACAGGCACGGGAAGGCGCCGCGTCCGGGAGTCGATCGCATCGGCTCCGCTTGCGAGTCCGGAGACCGGCCTCGGTGCGCCACAGGTTGCGATGCGGAGGGCATTGCGGCGGCTGCAGCGCCTTTGCGCGCTCGTTTCGCTGCCCGCACGTCCCTTCCCCGCCGCCGCCCATCAGCCGTTGTCGCCACGCGCTGGATCGCGCGTGCGTTGGAGTCATACACATGCGTTGCCTGAATCTGTCCCTCGCCATTGCCTGCGCCCTGCCGGCCACCGCTCTCGCCGCGCCCGCCGGCGGCGCCACCGATCTCGATGAGGTCGTGGTCACCGCCAACCGCACCGCGGTCAGCGTCAACGACCTGCTGACCCCGGTCGAGGTGCTGGACCGCGCCGACATCGAACGCAGCCAGGCGCGCGATCTCAACGATCTGCTGCGCGGCCGCGCCGGCATCACCATCGCCAACCAGGGCGGCGCCGGCAAGCTGACCACGCTGTTCCTGCGCGGCAGCGAATCCGACCACGTGCTGGTGCTGGTGGACGGCATCCGCATCGGCTCGCCGACCTCGGGCCTGGCCGCGCTGCAGGATCTGCCGCTGGAACTGATCGACCGCATCGAAATCGTGCGCGGCCCGCGTTCGAGCCTGTACGGCGCCGACGCCATCGGCGGCGTGATCCAGGTGTTCACCCGCCGCGAGCAGCAAGGCTTCGCCCCGCGCGTGCACGTCGGCGGCGGCAGCAACGGCACCATCGAATACGGCAGCGGCTTCGGCGGACGCGGCGGACGCGGCTGGTTCGGCGCCGACTACAGTTTCCGCAAGACCCAGGGCATCAACGCCTGCCGCGGCGCCGGCTTCCCGGTGTTCGCCGGCTGCTTCACCGACGAGCCCGATCGCGACGGCTACGAGAGCCACGCGCTGTCGCTTCGCGGCGGCGTCGAGATCAACGAGCAGTGGAGCATCGAAGGCCAGGCGCTGCGCGCGGAAGGCCAGAACGAGTACGACGGCAGCTTCGGCAATTATTCCGAGACGGTGCAGCAAGTGATCGGCGGCAAGGTCGATTGGCGTCCCTCCGAATCGGTGCACGTGCAGTTGACCGCCGGCCGCAACGTCGACGCCTCGGAAAATTACCTGGTCGGCGGCCTCGTCGGCCCGGCCAACACCACCTCGCGCGCGCGCGTCGGCCACTTCGATACCGATCGCGACAGCGCGACCTTGCAGGCCGACTTCACCCTCGCCGAAGGCCACTTGCTGACCGCCGGTTTCGATTGGCTGCGCGACCGCGTCGACAGCGACACCTCCTACGACGAGACCGATCGCGACAACAAGGCCGGCTTCGTCCAGTACCAGGGCCGTTTCGGCAACCAGTCCTTCGAAGCCAGCGTGCGCCGCGACGATAACGAGCAGTTCGGCGGCCATACCACCGGCGGCGCCGCGTGGGGCCTGAACTTCGCCGAGAGCTGGCGCGTGACCGTGGGTTACGGCACCGCGTTCAAGGCGCCGACTTTCAACGAGCTGTACTTCCCGTTCTTCGGCAACGCCAATCTGAAGCCGGAAGAGTCCAAGACCTGGGAAATCGGCCTTGCCTACCGCGGCGACGGCTTCAACGCGCGCATCGACGGTTTCGATACCCGCGTCGATCAGCTGATCACCTTCGATTCGGCGATCAACCTGCCGAACAACATCGAACGCGCGCGCATGCGCGGCGCCGAGATCGGTATCGACACGACCTTCGCCGACTGGACCCTGGCGGCGAGCGCGAGCTATCTGGACACCGAGAACCGCGTCGGCTTCTTCCGCGGCAACGACCTGCCGCGCCGCGCCAAGCACAGCGCGCGCATCGATCTGGATCGCGCCTTCGGCAAGTTCCGCATCGGCGCGACCGCGGTGGGTTACGGCTCGCGTTACGACGACGTCGCCAACAGCGTGCGCGTCGGCGGCTACGGCACCATGGACCTGCGCGCCGAGTACGCGATCAGCGATTCGCTGAGCCTGCAGGCGCGCGTGGCCAACGTGTTCGACCGCGAGTACGAGACCGTGTCGTACTACAACCAGCCCGGCCGCGAGTGGTTCCTGACCCTGCGTTACGCGCCCAAGCCCTGATAGTTGCGCCGATCGCTACGCGCGATGGTTCGAAACGAAGCCCGGCATCGCCGGGCTTCGTTTTTTGGCGCGGTCAATCGAACACGCTGCACGTCAGCTCGGATTCGAAATCCCCGATCCAGTGCGGCAACGGTTTGGGAATCCGCGCCTCGCCCATCTCGCGCGCCCAGCCGCGCAGGCGCGCGAGCTCCGGCGAGCGCCACACCGCGACGCCGTAGGGACTCGAACACACCCGATGCTCCGGATGCGTACTGCGCAATTCCGCGTTCGCGCCCCAACCGGTCGCCGCGGCCGCGCTATGCAGTTCGTGCAAATCCTGCGCGCCGGATTTCGCCGCATGCTCCAGCGCCAGCACCAGCTCGACCGGATCGGGATAGAACGGCGACAAACTGCTCGCACGCAATTCATCGTCGCCGGCCCAATGCAGGGCCGCGTCGAGCATCTGCGTGGCTTCGCGCACGCCGGGCAGATGCGACATGCCGATCGCAGCGAGGAAGCCGAGGACGTTCGCGGTGGCGGTGCAATCGACCATATCGAAAGCCGCGCCTTCGCGGCTCCAGGTCGAGAACGTGCCGACGCGCAGCCACGGCGGGCGCAGCGCGGGAAAGCGCGCGATACGCCGCCGCGCGATGGTCATGCAGGCGGTGCGGCGCGCATCGTCCAGGCCAATGCGCCCGGCATGCAGCAATTCCAGCGCCATGATCGCGGTGTCGTCGACATCGTCGGGCAACACCG
This sequence comes from Lysobacter sp. TAB13, assembly GCF_052113885.1. Lineage (NCBI taxonomy): Bacteria > Pseudomonadati > Pseudomonadota > Gammaproteobacteria > Lysobacterales > Lysobacteraceae > Lysobacter > Lysobacter sp. TAB13. The sequence goes on from NZ_JBFRDR010000012.1 coordinate 179,540, forward strand.
GCGCCCAGTCGGGTTGCGCATCTTCGGGCCAGAAACGGAAACCGCCGCGGGCGGATCGGCACGCCTGCAGGGTATCGAGCATCGCGCCCGGCACGGGCAACCCGTGGCGACGCAGCGCGCGCACGCCCAATGCGGTCACGAAACCGTTGCGGTCGCGGCGTTGTTGCCCGCCCTGGCCGACCTGGCTTTCGATCAGATAGGCGCTGCGCATGTAATCGACTGCGCCGGACCCGATCGCGATGTCCTGTTCGCACGCGGCAACGTCGAAGCGCGCGCTGCGCTCGCGACCGGACCCGCGGTGCGGACTCGCGTCATTGGCTTTGTTCACGCCACGCATGGTGATCGCTCCATCGATCGAAGGCTCCCGCATTGCGCACCCGCTCGCCCGCTTCACGTCGGCCGCAAACCGCATTGCACCCAGGTGTTGCCGGCGATGTCCGCACCGACGCCGACCATACCGTGACGCCAGCGGCCGTCCGCGGGACCGGCGGCCAGGGCCTCGTACACCTGCGCCGACAGCCCTTCGCCGAGCCCGCGCATGCACGCGGCCACTTGCGCGTCGTCGCGGAAAATCGCCTTGGCGAAGGTGAACCAGGTCAGCGCGCGCACTTGCCCGTCGGCGGACAAGGCCAGGCTGACGCCCGAGGGGCGCGGCAGATCGTTCGCCGACACCACCTGCGCCACGCGCCGCATCATCGGCCCGGCATCGCCGAGGGTGGCTTGCGCCAACATCCGCAGCGCGGCCAGATCGAGTTCGCTGGCGCGCGCATAGCATTCCACGCTGCCGTCGGGATTGACCCCGCACATGCGCCAGAACATCAACGCCGAATCGAACAGCGCCTGGCGCTTGCGCCATGCCGGCGGCAGGCGCCCGTCGGGCAGATCGACGTAGAGCTTGGTCGCCAGACCCTCGCCATGGCGCGCCGAAGCCCAGGCGCCGAACTTCAGCCGGGTGCCGCGCTGATGCTCGAACCACGGCGCCAGATCGCCCTGCCAATCCAGCGATTGCGCGGCGATCGCCAGCCGCTGGTTTTCATCGACTTCGGGCGCGGCGACTTCCGCGGTCCAGCGCACCGCGGCCTCGCGCGAGGTCCAGGCGAACTCCACCGGCAGGCCGGTGTTGGTGAGGCGGCTGAAACTCCAGGCGACCTCGGGCCAGCACGAGTCGTGCAGCGGCGCGAGCGCGCCTGCGAGCATCGCCTGCGCCGCATCGGCCTGCGTAGGCAGCACCGCGCGCAGGCGTTGCAAGGTGGCGGCGACGGGCGCGGCCAACAGCGCTGCGTCCTTCGCCGGCGATGGACTCGCGCCCATCGCCGCATCCGCATCGTGGTTCATCGGCTGTCTCGCGTCGCGCCGTGGTTGGCCGCTGGTGGCGATGGTCGCGTTCATCGGCTTATTGCACCGCCACCAGTTCTTCCGTCTCGTCCACCCAGGCGCGCTGATCGAACTGGCCCTGCATGCCGACGAAGGTGAAGCGGCGGCGGTACTTGCGCTTGTCCGCGTTCTTCAGGGCGATGCGCAGCTTGAGCGGGTCGGTCTGGGTGCCGGCCATCTCGATGCGTTCGCTGCGCTTGTAGGCGCCGTCCTCGTACTTCACGTCGATGTAGACGCGCTTGACCATGGCCGGATCGAACACCGGGATGAACTCCAGTTGCAGAGCGTCCTCGAAGCTGTCGTGGATCAACAGCTCGGGCACATCGACTTCGACCGGCGGCGTTGCCGGATCCGGATTGGCCGCGCCCTTGCGCCGCTGCACGATCTGATAAGTCACGCCGCGATTGGCCGGCGCCGGCTTGGCGCCGCGCAGACGCCAGGTCTTGGGCCCGGAGTTCGCGGTCAGGGTCAGCGTGGTCTTGGGCTCGGGCGTAGCGTAGCCGCGCGCCTGCAACTTGACGTCGATGGCTTCGACCACGTCCCAGTCGATATCGCCCGGGGTCGCGGTGAACTGACGGAACTCCACGTGCTCGTAGGGATTGACGAACAAGGTGCGGTCTTCGGTCTTCGCCGCCGGGATCGTGTACGAGGTCTTGTCCGCGGCCCAGTCGGACTGCGGATCGAAGTGGTACTGGTACGCGGCGTCGTAGTCGATGTCGCGGGTCTGGTTCATGAACACTTCGAAGCGCTTGACCCCGACTTCGCCCGGCGTGAACACGAAATCGGCGTGCTTGTGATCGCGCGGCTTGGTCTTGTCGCCGTAATCCAGCGCGACCTGCGCCGACTTGAGATCGATCGGCTCGAACGCGATCGGCATGCTCGCCTCGACCGCGAACTGGCGGAAGAACGGATCGTCCAGATCGATTTCCTTGAAGTACTTCGACTTGTCGCGCAGATCGCCCAGCATCAGGCCGAAGAAACCCTGCGGCGCGTAGGTGCGGCGCGTGGCTTCGGAACGGTTGTAGCGCAAGGTCAGTTTCTTGCGTTCTTCCTGGTGCACGAACTTGAGCTTGAGCGACAGGCTCACCGCGGTGGGCGGCGTGGGCAAAGTCGGCGGGGTCACCGGCGGCGTCACCGGAGGCGTGACGGGCGGGGTCACCGGAGGAGTGACCGGCGGGACCACTGGCGGGATCACCGGCGGCGTCACCGAAGCCGGACGGCGCAGACGGCCGTGCCAGCGATTGGGCGTGGTGCCGGCGGCGCGGCCGGTCACGTGCACGACGCGGTTGTCCGGATCGCCGCCCATCGCCGAATGCGTGCCGGGACGGCTGCTGGCGGGAACATCGCCGTTGGCGGCCTGCGCCGCGATGGTGAACGTCGCGCCGGCGCGGCGCGCCACCGCGAGCGCGACATCCAGACGCCGCTGCGACAAGCGCCGGTTGTAGCGTTCGCGCTCGGTTTCGGTGGCGCCGCTGACGTGCTCGTGGCTGGCGTAGGCCTGGAAGTTGAGATTGCGCGGCGCCGGCAAACCGCGGATCCACGCCATCAGACGATCGGCGCCGCGTTCGCTGCCGGTCCAGTTGCCGTCGCCTTCGATGCGCAAGGTGCCCGAGGCGTCGCGATAACGCGGATCGGTGGTGGTGTTGTCCACGTAGGCGCGGAACTGCGGCGAAGGCGTATTGGGGTTCCAGCCGGCTTCGGCGGGTTTATCGAAATCGAAGAACAGGCCGAAGGTCTGTTCCTGCGCGGTGGCCGGCCACTCGACATCGATGCGCTTGGAAGAATCGGGATTGACCGTGATGGACACGCGTCCCTGCGCGTCGGCGGCGACGACCTGATCGTCCACCTTCACCACCGCGCCGGCGCCGGTCACGGTGACGGTTTCGGCCAGGCCGCTCGCGGCCGGCGTGTGGGTGACCGACAGACCGGCCGGCAACGGCGCCGGTTCGGTCGAATCGACGCTGAGCGCCGCGCGTTGAATCTGCGGCGCGGGAGGCGGCGTGGTGCCGCCCGTCGTGCCGCCGGTGCCGGCGCCGGTGCCACCGGTCCCGCCGCCGGAACTCGCGCCGGTGCTGCCGCCGCTGAAGCCGCCGCCCGGTGCGGTGCCGCCGGTGCTGCCACCGGTTCCGCCGGTGCCGCCACCCGTGCCACCCGTGCCACCGCCGGTTCCGCCGGTGCCACCTGTACCCCCGGTTCCACCGGTGCCGCCACCCGTGCCGCCCGTGCCACCGCCGGTTCCGCCGGTGCCACCCGTACCGCCGGTGCCGCCGCCAGTTCCGCCGGTACCGCCACCCGTACCGCCCGTGCCGCCACCGGTTCCGCCGGTGCCGCCACCCGTGCCGCCCGTGCCGCCACCGGTTCCGCCGGTGCCGCCGCCCGTTCCACCCGTTCCACCACCAGTACCACCCGTGCCGCCGGTGTTACCGCCGCTCGAGCCGCCGCCGGCGTTGGCCGCATCGGTCGCGAGCTTGCCCGGCACCAGGGTCGGTTCGAACCACTTGCTCAGCAAATCTTCCTTGAAGAAATCCAGCGCCCACTTTTCCTGGTCGCGCTTGTCGTCGGCATCGGTGAAGGCCTCGACCTGGATATCGATGACGCCGTTCTGCACCAACGATTCGAACGCCGCGTCCACACCGGCCTTGAACCAGGCGTACTGGCCTTCAAGGCTGGCGCTGAAGTGGTTGTAGATGCGCTCGAAGTCGGCGGTGATGGTCACCTTCAAGGCCGGGCGCATGGCCAGGTATTTGAAGTTGTAGATCACCCCGATCGGGGTCATGCCGTCGCTGAGCGCGGACTCCAGAATGGTCGCGCCTTCCGAAGACAGGCTCAGGCTGAAAGCGGCGCGATTGGCCGCATCCATCGACGGCACCGACGCGCCGAGGATGTGCTCGACCGCGTTGAAGGTGCCCGGCTGCGCGGGCTGCGCCGAGGTTCCGCCGGCGCCCTGCACGTTCAGCGCGACGCACTGCACCGAGCCTTCTTCGAAGGTCGCGCAGGTCAACCGCACCGGCAACTTCACGTCCGGTTCGGCGTTGAGCCGGCCGATGATCTTGGACTCCATCGACGAAGGCAGTTGCAGCGTGGTCACGAACATCACGAAGCCGCCGCCCTTGTCGGCGGCCGTGGCGTCGGCGACGCGGTATTTGAGGAAGCTGAATTCCTTGCGCCCGTCGGGTTGGCGCGTGGCCAGCGCGACCGGTCCTGGCAGGTACCAGAACTGGCTCTTGTCCGCGTGATCGCGGAAGACGGTGATGCCGTCGATAGTGATCGGCTTTTCGAGGCTGAGCATGACGAGCTCCAATAAATCGTGAGTTCCGCGCGCGCGGCGTGGCGCGCGCTGGGCAAACGTTTCCTTACGTTCCTGACGCGGCCGCCGCGAACCTGTTCCCGTCATTCCCACGAACGCGGGAATGACGGAGCCGTCGCGATAACACCGCGAAGTCGCTGGATTCCCGCGTTCGCGGGAATGACGAGCAAAATCGCGACGCGGCGACTGTCGGCGTCAGGGCATCTTCAACACCAGATCGGTGACTTCGCTCGGCGCCCAGTTGACGCTCTTGTTGGTGCCGTTTTCGAGCAGATAACTGGCCTTGTACTCGTAGCGCATGCGCGCGGCGTCGAGGTAGTCGTACTCGAACTCGCCCGAGGCCTGCGCGTCGGTGAACTCGAAATCCTCCGCGAACGACAGCCCGCCGGTGAAGTCTTCGAAGCGCAGCGAGACCTTGACCTTGCGCATCTTGCGCTTGGCAAAATCCAACGGCGGCTTGACGGTGACGATGCGCCTTCCCTTCATGCCGGCCTTGAGCATGATCCGGCTGGTGTTAGTCACCGACTCGGGAATCTCCTCGATGTCGCGGCCGTCCTTGTAGAGAATGCTGACGCTGTAGAACACGCCCTTGACCTCGGGATTGCGCAGGTCCACGGCGAAGGTCTGCGAGGCCGATCCCTCCTGGAACGACATCTGCATCTCTTCCTGCAAGTTGTTGGCCTTGTCCACGTAACGCAGATCGACGAACGCCTCCTGCACTTCGTTCCAGTTGAAGTTCGGGATCACCTGCACCACGCGCCGGGTCGGGAACGGATTGCGCACGCTGACCTGGGGCTCATCGAGCGAAGTCCAGTCGCGCACGGTGTCGCCGCCGCTGATGCCGTGGAAGACGATGCGCACCTCATAGGCGGTCTTGCTCTGGTCGAGCATGAACATCTTCCAGCTGCCCGATTGCGCGTCCTTGGTCAGCCGCACCAGATCGTTCTGATTGATCTTGTTGGCCGGATCGCGATAGCGCAGAAACACGTCCACCGAGCTGTAGCGCTCCCAAGGGAAGTTCTCCGCGAACACCGGCACGGTGTTGATCGTGTACAGATCGCGCGGAATGATCTCGACGTTTTCCACATCGAAGGTCTGCGGCTTGGACTTGAGCTTGGTCGGCCGCTCGGCCGCGTCCACGCCCTTGAAGCTGACCTCGTACTCGACCTGCACGTCGCGCTTCATCACGCCCTTGTCGAGCTGGCTCAGCCATTCGAAACTGGCTTCGCCGGCGTTGGCGCCCAGCAGCGCGTTCTGCGCCTTGTCGCCGTAGCGCACGCGCACGTTGACGCTGCCGATGTCGTCCGCGGCCAGGTCGGCGCGCGAGATCACCTTGACCCGGCGCTTCTTGAAGAAGTCGTTGTCCAGGCTGATCTGCTTGACCAGCCGCTCGCGCGGCACGTTGCCTTCGCGGATGGTCTTGAACAACGCCGCCAGGTGTCCTTGCGGATAGATCGAACGCTTGATCGCCACGCGCTCGGAGAAGTTCACGTTGAGCTTCTTCTTATCGACGCGCTTGTAGTCCATGCGCTTGTAGCTGAAGCTCGGCAGCAGCGCGCCGATCGGCCCGCCGGCGGCCATCGCCGAGGAGCGCGAGGCGAACTTGCCGATCGCGTCCAGGCCGGCTTCGAAATCGGATTTCTTTTCCGGCGTCCACGGCGGCAGGCTGACCTGGAAGAATGCATCGGTGACCATGTTGCGCACTTGCGCCAGCGCGGCGTCGCGACGGTCGATGATGCCCTTGGTGTCCTCGCCTTCGGCGACGAAGGTGTCCGCCTCCAGCACGATCGCGCGGCTTTCCACCAGTTCGTCCACCGCCTTGCCGATCTCGGTGGAGAAGAAGATGTTGCCGCCGGAGAAACTCTCGTCCATGTGCTTCTGGACGCGGTCCCAGTCGATCTTCAGGCTGATGTTGTAGGCCGGACGCAAGCCGAGGAAATCCAGTTGGTAGATCACCGCCACCGGCAGGATCTCGCCTTCCAGGCACTGCTCCATCACCGTGTAGCCGTCCTGATCCAGGCGCACCGAGAACGAAGCCTGGTTGGCACCGTACAGCGCCGGCTTGGCCGACTGGTCGATCTTCAGCACGAACTGCGGCCCCGCGCCCGGGGTCGGGCCGACGTCGCCGGTGGCCTTGCCCAGCATCATCAGCCGCACCGAGCCGTCTTCCAACGGCACCGGCGCGATGCGCGGCTTGTTGCGCAGATTCTCGGCGTTGGCGATTTCACGCGCCAGATCGTCGATCTGCTTCTGGCTGGCGCCCAGGTTGCAATCGAAGTTGAGGAAGCCGCCGGTGCCCGCGTCGCCGCGGAAACCGATCAGCAGAAATTGCGGGACATCCACGCCGAGCGTGGCGTCGCGCACCGTGGTCAGGTGCGGGTTGAGCGGCATGTAATACCACTGCTCGGGATCGGCATGGTCGGGAAAGACCGAGATGCCGTTGATCTCGCGAGTGCGGCTGTCGAGGAGAAGCATGATCGGACTCCTTCCGAGTCAAGCGTGAGCGGTGGGCGGCGATGGATCCGCGCGATGCGTTCGCGCGGATCCGCCGCGTTGGTGCGAGGTTCGCGGCGAACCTCAATCGGTCGGCAGTTCCAGGAAGATCGTCATGTCGTCCTTCGTCTGCGGTCCCACCACCTTGCGCTTACCGTCGGTGAGGAAGTAGGTGATGGTGACCTTGTACTCCGGCGCTTCGCCCTCGGTCAGCGGCAGCTTCCAGTTCTTTTCCTCATCGCCGGGCTTGAAGCGCAGGTCGATGCGCTTGGTGCCGTGCGACAGGGCCACGCTGACCATCTTCAGCTCGTCCCAGTTGAGCAGGTCCGGCACCACCGCAACTTCCAGCTGATCGAGTTTCTTGCCGACCAGGATGGTCGAGCGGGTCGCGGTCTTCTCGGATTCTTCCTTGCTGGTGCCGTCGGCGAACAAGGTCGTCACCGAGTACTTCACCTCGCCCAGGGTTTCGTCCACCACCGGGAAGGTCCAATCGAAGGACGTCATGTCGCTGGACAGCGTGACGATGGTCTTCTGGTTGTACTTGTTGGCGGTGTCGGTGTAGCTGGCATCGACAGTGATCGAGGCGATCTCCGCCGACAGGTCGCCGGCGGCGCGGAAGCTGACCGTCTTGCTCGACGAGAACGGATCGTCTACGTACAGCTCCTTGGCCTGCTGCTGCGCGATCTTCTTGACCTGGCGGCCGTCGGCCAGCGTGTACAGGAACTCCAGGTCGATGTCTTCCGTGCGCGGCTTGCCGATGATCTTGCGCAGGGCGAAGTTCGGCGTGTCCTTGGTCATGTTGAACTTGGCTTCGACCGGAGTCTTGCCATGCTTGTAGCGCACCGTGATCTGGGTGCGCGGCACCTGCGCGAAGTCGATGTCGCCCGGGCCGATGTCCAGCGCCAGGATGCCCAGGTCATCGACGTTGATGGTCAGGTTGGTGTCGTCGGTCTTGATTTCCTCCGACACCTGCTTGAACGTCGCGCCCTTGTAGTTGACCGTGACCTGATAGGTGAAGTCGCGCTTGCCCTCGAACACGAAGGCCTCGAACTTGGCGACATCATCGGGTTTAGTGAACACGAACTCCTGGACCTTCTTGTTCGGCCCGTACGGATAGCGGATCTTGACCTCGACGCTGTGGATCGGCAGGTTGGCGAAGTCGGCGTTGACCCGCATCACCACCTGCACGGTCTTGAGGAACTCGTCCAGGTTGATCTTGGAGTAGTAGTCCTCCCACTTCAGCGGCTTCTTCTTGTCGTCCATCAACGAGGTGATGGTCGGCAGCATGCCCTGCGGGTTGCGGTTGACGATGACCGCCTTGGCCTCGCTCCACTCCACCCGCACGTTGGCGATCTGCGACTTGTTGACGGTGCGGCGGATGTCCTCGATATCCTGGCCTTCGCGCAGCTCCTTGGTGTTGGGATCGACGTCGGCGATCTCCTTGAGCATGTTGCGCTGGACCGCGGCTTCCAGCTGCTTGTTGATGATCGCGCGGATGTCGGACTCGAGCTTGGCGTTGTCCTCGGCGCTCAGGTTCGGCGCCTGCACGAACTCGAAGTGGGTCTTGGTGACGTCGTTCTTGTAGCGGCTGGAGTTGACGACTTCGGTATAGCTGTCCTCGCTCCAGAAATTGTCTTCGGTGTTGATGTCCTGGAAGAAGCTGTAGAACTCCGAAGCGTTCCAGGTGCCCCAGGCCTTCATTTCCGGCAGGCGCATGTACAGGTTCATCTTGTAGACGACCTGCACCGCCGACGCCGAACCCGTGCTCAGGGTTTCCTTGAAGATCGCCGTGCCCAGCTCGGTCAGCTCGACCATGAACGAGGCCACGTTCTTGCCGTAGATCGACGGCTTGCCGGCGCCGCGGATCTTCTCCACCAGCGCGCCGCCCTCGGTCAGCAGCAGCTCGACGGTGCCGTCGGTCCAGGTGACCGGCGCGATCGCGACCTTGGGCACGGTCTTGCCCTTGTACTTCTCGGCCAGCTTCTTCTGCAGCTCGGCGGTGATCTTGGTCTGCACATCGGTCGGCACCGACAGCTCGGTATCGAAGGCGATGAAGCCACCGAACTTCTTGCCGCCGTCCTCGCGGATCTGGCCGTACTCGACGAAGCGCAGCGCCAGTCCGCCGCTGGCCATCTTCGCGAAGTTCGGCGAGTTGGGCATGATGTAGTAGGTGAAGTCGTTGGCATCGTCGCCGTAAACCACGTAGTCGAGGATGGTGTCAACGTTATCGATCTTAAGCATGGACCTGCTCCTTTATCCTGATGTCCTGAATCGTTCAATCCTGATGCGCGCTTTCCTTGCCCGCGCGGTGCGTTGTTGCCGTACGCGATGAGGTGGTGGCGGTGTCAACCAATCTTCCTGAATCTTTCAAACGCTTCCCGCATTTCGCACCGGACACATAAAACCGCTGTTTTCAAGTGGTTTTATGCGCAAAATCCCGGCGCTCGCACTCCCCCGACGACCCGCGCCCGATGGCCGCCGATCGCGATTTCGAGCACGAGCCGACCCGTCGCGATGCGGATCGCGTTCGGCTCCCTGCTGGTCTTGCGGCAAACGCCGCGGGCGCACCATCGCGCCGTTTCGATCGCTGTCGCGGCCGCGCGTTGCGTTTGCTCAGCAACGTCGCGGTGGCGAAGCGGTCAACGCCGCCGGCGGGCCCATCGTCCGTCGGAGGCGGTGTAACGTTTGCTGCTGTTGCTCAAGGCTTCGGCAGTCCCCAATCCGCGGCATCGGCCGAATACGTTCGTGTTTGCGGTTCGTGATACCCCGACAGCGCCTCCACGCTGCCTTCGCTGCGCAAGCTCGCGCTCGCGCTGGCTTCTCCCTCGGCGTCGCGCAGCGATACGTCCACGTCTACCTGCTCGCTGCTTTGGCTCGAGCGGGCCGTGCGCGTGGCGATCGCGTCGGTCGCCGCGTAACGCAGTTCCAGCCAGCCGCGCTCGCCGTTCAAGGCCTTGCGCACTTTTTCGGCCTGGGCCTGGTCCAGCATCAGATTGAACGCAGCGTGGTAAGGCGGCACGCCCGAGGAGCGGGCCTTGGCCAACTCCACGTACTGTCCCTGGCCGTCGCCGAGCATCAAGCGCACTTCGCCGATCTCGATCGGCGCCGGCGACAGGCTCAACTGCGCCACCGGCACCTGCGCGCGCGCCGCCAGTTCGGCGCGCACCGCGTCGAGCGTCGCCGACGGCACGCCCCACATCGCGGTCAGCGCCAGCATCGTCACCGGGCCGGCGCCGATCAGGGTGAACTGGGCGCGGCCGTCGGCCGACAGCGCCAGCTGCGGCGCGCGCGGGCGATACAGCCAGCTCGTCGGCCCGTCGCCGCGCGCGACCAGCACGCCCTGGATCTGCTCGAATCCCGATGGCGTATCGGCGTTTGAGCCCGCCTTGCCGCCGCTGTCCTTGCCCATGCTCATGCTCCTGCTCCGATCCTGGCGGTGGCGGCTTCGCTGCTGCGCAAACGCAGCGGCGTGTCCGGTTGCAGCACCGCGGACCACGGCGACTGCGCATCCCAACGCCAGCGATAACCGCTGCGGAACGGCGACAGCGACAGCCAGATCCAGCGGGCCTGCGGCGAATGGCGGGTGAATTTCACTTGCTTGCGTTTGCCGGCATCGTCGATGCCGTCTTCCGGCGCGATCTCGATCGTGCGCAGGTTCGCGCCGTCGTCGAATTCGCAGCTCAGCTCCAGCTCGCGCGATCCGCTGCCGTCGAAGCTGAAAGCGTCCAGGCGCAGACTGTCTGCATCCACCGCCGGCATCGACCGGCGCGTGCCGTCGTTCTTGGCCCGCGCGGTGGCGCGAATCGCCGCGCCATCGACATCGAAGGGAACCGCGAAGGCCAGATCCGGCGCGGCGTCGCTCAAGTTCGCGCGCACCGACCACGGCTTGCCCTTTCGGGTGCCGATGCATTCCACCTCGATATCGGCCTGGGCGAGAAACACCGGTTCGGCTTCCACCGGAATCAGGCGCAGGCCGAAATCGTCCGGGCCGATCAGCAGATGTTCGCGATCGGATTTGCGCGGCGGGCCCTTGATCTGTTCGGCGCGGCCGTCGCCAAGCACGATCGCGGTGGTCTGCCATTGATACGACAGCGCCTCGCTCGGCGACAGGCGCAGATCGACCGCGATCGGACGATCCGCCGCGGTCAGCGGCGCGCTGGTCTTGATCGTGAACATGCGCGCCGGCGGCTTGGCCGGCAACTGCAATTCCACTTGCGCCGAAACCACGCCGACGCGGCGGTCGGGCAGATTCGCCCGCACCGTCACGCTGCGCCATCCGCTGGCCAGCGCGCGCACGTCGTGGCGGCGCACCACCGCGTCGTGCAGGTCGGCCGCGGCCATCGTGCGCAGCGGGCCGAGCGGATCGGCTTCGATCGCGATCAATCGCGGCGCCAGCTGCGGCTCGGCCAGATTCCACTGCACCCGGCCCGGCGCCATCGCCGTTTCGTCGAACACCAGGCGCACGCCGGTCGGCGCGTCCGGCGTCGAGGGTTGCGGGCTGGCATAACGCGCGGCGATGCGGTCGATGACGGCGTCGGCCAAGGGTTGTTTCAGTATGTCGCCGGAACTGGCGGCCAATCCCAGGCCCAGCGTCTGCGGCGCATCGATCAAACGCTGGCGCAGCAGCGCGTGATCGATCGATGCCGCGCCGCCGGTCAGCGCGCGGATCGCGGCGAGCAAGGCGGCCGGATCGAAACTCATGCTCAGCGGCAGGCGATCGGCGACGCCGCGCACGCGCAGCCACGCCTGGGCGCCGACCGCGAGCAGGCCGCGCTGCAGCGCCGACACGAACAGATCGGTCGCCGCGCTGTCCAGGCGCACGGCCAGATTCACCGCGCCCAGGCTGGCCGCATCCAGCGGCAGCAGTTCGCCCAGCGCCGGCGGCAGGTTCAAGGCCTGCACCGCGCTCAGGCGCAGCCAGCCGCCTTCCACCGGCAGCGGCGACAGATCCACGTGCTGGCCGGCATCGAACGCGGCCTGGCGCGCTTGCGCCAGGGCGAACTCGGCGGCGAAGCCCAGCGACAGGATCGAATAACGTTCAAGCCCGGCGGCGCCGCGGTCCTGCTGGACGATGTCCAGGCGCAGCGGCGATTCGCCGTCGCCGGCCTGGGCGGCCAGCAACACCGGCGGCAGACGGAATTTTCCCGGCTGATCGAACGCGGCATAGGCCACGCGTTCGCCGATCAGCATCGGCTGGCGCCAGTCGGGGCGGGAGGCGAAGGACATGGCTCAGACCGCCGTCACGAACAACACGCCGCTGTCGTCGCGATGCCATTGCTGCGGCGGCGACTTCTGCCCGGACTTGTAGATCACGGTCTGGCGGTACTCGTAGAAACCCTCGCTGTCCTTGCGCAGCAGGATGTCCATCAACGGCACCGGCACGTCGATATCCTGGCTCAGGTTGGCCGCGCCGAGCACCACCCGGCGGTTGCCGCGGAACTCGACCACGATGTTGAGGATCTCGCCGCCGGCCTGGCCGGTGGCGTTGTTGAGCAACACTTCCGGCGCGGTCATCACCGTCACCGGGCGCACCGTTTCCTGGTCGATGGAATCGTCCAGCGTGTACTTGAGGATGGCTTCGCCGTCGGGAATGCTGCGCACCGAGGCGGTGTTGAAGATCGCGTCGGCCGGCAAGGTGCCGCTCAGCGGCGCGGTCGGCTGCACGGTGAAGCTCAGGCTTTGATCGGGCGCGACTTCGACCGGCTGGCTCAGGTCCAGCCCTTCGATGCGGCCGGTCACCAGGCCTTCGCCGCGGGTGATCCAGGTCGGCAGCTGGGTGATGCGCAGCTTGCTTTCGGTGGCGTTGAGCAGTTTCACCGCGACCGCGCCGGTCTGCGGGTCCGGAGTTTCGATCGACTGGAACAACTCGCCTTCCATGTCGGCGAAGTTGAGCTTGACCGGCACCATCACGTTCTCGTTGACGCCGCTGGCGACCACCACGCTGCCTTGCAGCAGGTTGGAGTTGGTCGTGGCCATGAGGACGCCGAACACGTCCTGGAAATCCTTGAACTCGAAACGCTCGTTGACGGTGAAGCCGTTGTCCCAGTCGATGGTGGCCGGCACGGTTTCCGAGCGCACCGCGCCGTTGCGCAGCAGCGCCATCTGCAGGGTCGAGCTGGCGCGCAGCAGGCGCAGTTCGAATTCGCGATGGGGATTGTCCGCGCTGGCCGGCACTTTATCGGCCAGTTCGCGGCGCGCGGCGAGCAGGCGCTCGCCGTCGGTGACCGGGCGCACTTCGCAGGTCAGATCCACCATCACCTGTTCGGCGTTCTCGCCCTGATCGACCTGGAACACCAACGACGGCGCGTGCGGCGCTTCGCTGCGGCGCGCCAGCTTGAACGCATCGGGCAAGTGATAGATGCGGCTGGGATCGCTGAGATCCTGGAAATAGGGATGACTGCGGCCGGTGCCGGTGGGATAGCGCAACGAGTGCACCACCCAGCGCGCCGGCGAAGCCGAGCCGCCGCTGCCGGCCGGATAGATGTAGGGATGCAGTTGCGGCTCGAAGAACAGCGCGACCGCCCAGTCCTGCAATTGATTGGAAACGTCGTAGCGTTGTTCCGGCGCGGGCGGCGGCGGCTCGGGCAGCGGTTGCGGGAAAGGCATCGGCCGCGGCCGCGGAAACGGCTTGCGTCGCCAGACTTCATCGCCCTCGATGATCGACTCGCCGCCGGTGGGCCGCAGCGCCGCCGGCGCCATGCGCAGGCCCGAGGCCAGACCGGGCTTGGCGATCGCCGCGCGCGCGACCAGCGCCTCGCCTCGGGGCGCCGCCATCGCCATCTCGGCCATCGGCGCGCGCGCCAACTGCATCTGGCCCTTGATCATCATCAGCTGGCGCTTGGGCGCATCCGGCGATGCGGTCGCCGGCAGCGGCACGGCCACGGTGTAGCCGCGCGACACGATCAGCTTGCACTGCGAATCGGCGGACATGAAGGCGCGCAACAGGCCGTCGCGCTCGGCCAGGCTCAGGTGCAGCATCACCACGCAGCCGCCGCGCGGGTCTTCGACGATTTCGCCGGCCGGCAGGCGTTGTTCGATGGCGGTGCCGGGCACGCGGTAGGCGATCACCGCGCTGCGATTCACGCTGAGCATCTGCGCGCTGCGCGCGGCGTCGGCGATCTCCGGCGCGGGAAAGGTTTCCAGCGCCAGACTCACCGCCCACAAGCCGTCCTGGCCGGGCGCGGTCTTGACCTCGTACTGGCCGTTGGCGTTGCGCAGGCGATAGCGCGGCAACCAGTAGCGTTGCTGCGGATTGCGCGGGTCTTCGAACAGGCAAAGATCGTCCGGCGTCTGATTGGGGCTGATCGGATGCGGCGACTCGGCGCGGCCGAAGCCGGCGCCGGTCTTGATCGGAAACAGGTCCGGGCGCAGATCGTTCAAGCGCGGACGCAGGGTGCGGCCTTCCAGTTGCGCGACGATCGCCGGCTGCGCGCGCAGGATCGCCGGATTCATCCGCACCGCGCCCGGCATCAGCACCGGCGAGGCCTTGATCGCGGCGAGGTCGGCGATCGCCGGACCTGGCGCGGCGACCGCGATCGGCGCGGCCACCACCGCCGGCGCGGCGACGGCCGGCGGCGCGGCGATCACCATGCCGGGCACCTTGATCGCGGCCGCGGCGGGCGCCGGGCGAATGCCGGCGACGAGTTGATTGATGTTGAGCAAGCGTCCGAGCGGCATGCGTCTCTCCCTGTATTCAGCGCGGCGCGCTGTAAGACGCGTCGCCGCGGCGCCGCATCGTTTCCTTTGCTCGATCGGTAGCGCTGCAAGGCGCCGATCACCCCCGATTAAACGAGGGTGCCGTGCGGCCCAGGACATTTCATGGATGAAACACTTTTGCCGGCGCGGGGCGGGCGCGGTCTGAATGCGGTTCCGGCGGCCGCGGGCGGCCAGCGGCGCCTGCGCTGAGCGAATCCGGCGATGCCGTCCGCCCGATCAGTCGCGCCCGGCGAGGGCGTCGATGTATTCGCGCAAGGTGATCTCGCCGCGTATCGGATCGTTGGCCGGTTCATAACGCTTGTCGGCGGTCAGCGCGGTCATCTGCGCGTACGAGCGCGCGCCCGGCTCGGAAAAACCCATCTCGCGGAAGCCCTCCACCCAGCGCTCGCGCGGCACGACTTCGACCGCGACCTCGCGACCCAGCGCGCTGGCGAAACACACGGCCACGTCCGCCGGCGAGTAGGCGCGCGGCCCTTCGACGTGATGTAGAACTTGTTCGTCCACCTCTTGCATCAACAGATCGGCCCCGGCACGGCCCAGGTCGCGCGGCGCCACCATCGGCAGGCGGAAATCGGCGGGATAGAAGCTGCGCACCGTGCCGTGCTCGCGCGCGCTTTCCAGCGACGCGTCCCAGTTGCTCATGTAGTAGGCGGCGCGGATCACGCTGCAGGCGATGGACTGCGCTTTGAGCGCCTGTTCCATGTCGTAGAGAATGCCAAGATCGCCGCAGCGATCGCACGCCTGCGCGCCGTAGGTGGACTCGGCGACGATTTTCTCCAGGCCCGAGCCTTCGATCGCCGCCAGGATCGAGCGCAGATTGGCCTTCTCGACCGCATCGGTATCGGTGTCCGGCGCGGCCGGCGGATTGAGCAAAAACAGCCGCCGGCCCTGTTTCAACACCTCGCGCAAGGCCCCTGTATCGTTGACATCGACGACGGCGAAGTTCGCGCCGCGTGCTTCCCAGCGCTCGAGTTCGGCGGCGCGATGCGACACCACCGTCACCGCCTCGCCGCGTTCCAGCAAAGTCTCGGCCACCGCCGAGCCCACGTGTCCGGTACCGCCCAGAATGATGTGCATGACCGCGTCCCGCATTGCCGTGATTGCGGTCCAGGCTAGGCGAGCGCCAGTAAGCGTCAGGCCACGGCGGTGTGAAGAGAACGTAGCCCGGGCGCCGAATTCTGTCCTCGATTCCGCATTGCGAGCGGCTACGCCGGGCTTATCGCGCCATCGCGGCATGCGTGCTCAGCATGCGATCGCCGTCAGGCACGATGGCCGCTCTTACGAATGCGGCATCGCGCTGTTGCATCCATTCCGGATGCAACAGCGCGACGAGGCAGAGCGGGAAGAAAGTCTGGCGACGACGCCGACGGCCGGTTCACTCCGGCCTCGGCTTCACCGCATGCAACCGTCCGGAATCAGCAACTGACAGTGAAAGATCCGACGTAATCCGAGGTCACGATGCCCTGGATGCTGATCTGTCCGGTGCACTGGTTATGCACGGCACGGCCGACCTGGACACCGTTCTGATAGTAGGTGCGAACTTCGCCCGGCGCCGGCAGATTACCGCCTTTCGCCAACAGCGGCGCGCTCGCCGCGGCAACAAACATCAGCGTCATCGCCAGAAGTAGCTTCTTGCTATTCATCTAGATTTCCTTGATGTCGTCGGCCGATCGCCGACTAAGCGAGAGTGATGCTTCCATTTGGCATTTGCATTACGCGACGCACAATGCCGAAGTCTGGCGAGCGTCACACTTGGCTCGCCGACCGATTCCGTCCGCACACTTTCTCGCTCACCGCACCGCGCTTACTCGACCGTAACCGCCTTGGCCAGATTGCGCGGCTTATCGACATCGGTCCCGCGCGCCAGCGCCGCGTGGTACGCCAGCAACTGCACCGGAATCGCATGCACCACCGGCGACAGCACGCCGACATGGCGCGGCGTGCGGATCACGTGCACCGCTTCGGATTCGCCGAAATGGCTGTCCAGGTCGGCGAACACGAACATCTCGCCGCCGCGCGCGCGCACTTCCTGGATGTTGGATTTCACCTTCTCCAGCAGGCTGTCCTTCGGCGCGATCACCACCACCGGCATGTCCGCGTCCACCAGCGCCAGCGGGCCGTGCTTCAGTTCGCCGGCCGGATACGCCTCGGCGTGGATGTAGGAGATTTCCTTGAGCTTGAGCGCGCCTTCCAGCGCGATCGGGTAATGCACGCCGCGGCCCAGGAACAGCGCGTGCTGCTTGGGTGCGA